>NZ_CP102265.1:532500-870000 GCF_025147765.1 Blautia obeum ATCC 29174 | reverse complement strand
CACTTACAAAATCAGCTTCATCTGCTACTTTTACTGTATCTTTAGAAGGCATACCAACAACACAGGCGCCTGTTTCCTGCACTCCAAACATTCCCCTTTCCAAAATCTCCTCGGTAATAAACGGTCTTGCCCCATCATGAATAAAGACATACTTACATTCTTCACACGCAAGAAGCCCCTTGTACACGGAATCATATCGTTCTTTTCCTCCGGCAATCACTGCTGAAACCTTTGTAAGCTGATAACGTTCCACAATTTCTCTTTTGCAGTAAGAGATCATGTCTTCTCCTGTCACTATGATAATATCATGAATCAAAGGACTCTCCTGAAAACATTTTAAAGAATAATATAAAACAGGATGTCCCTGAATTTCCAGGAACTGCTTTTGTATTTTGCTGTGCATACGCTTTCCCTGCCCTGCTGCCAGCACGATTGCGGTTGTTTTTTCTTTCATTTCAGTAACCTCCTGTTTTATTGTTCAAAAGATCTCTTTGCCCCTTGTTTTATTGTATATTCAACGCTCTCCAAGTTTCAGATTCGGTACTGCATTGAGATCCCAGCCATGCCGAGTACCTTTCATATATTCATAATATGCAGCTACCCCTATCATCGCAGCATTGTCTGTACAAAAAATCGGTGATGGACGATAGAACGTATATCCCCTTTCTGCGCATGCCTTTTCCATTGCAGCACGAAGTGTACCATTGGAAGCAACCCCTCCTGCAATAGCAATCTTAGTCATCTTGTAATCCCCTGCAGCAAGCATTGTATGTTCTACAAGAACATCTACCACCGCCTTCTGGAAAGATGCTGCCAGATCCACTCTATTTACTTCTTCACCTTTCATTTGAGCCTGATTTATATAATTCAGAACAGCTGATTTTACTCCACTGAAACTAAAATCATACGGGCAATCTCCGATTTTTGCACGAGGAAATACAATTGCTTCCGGATTTCCCTCTTTGGAAAGTTTGTCAATCTTCGGCCCTCCCGGATACCCCAGTCCAATCGCCCGAGCCACTTTGTCAAAAGCTTCTCCCGCAGCATCGTCACGTGTTCGTCCAAGTATCTCAAATTCTCCATAATCCTTCACAATAACCAGATGCGTATGACCGCCAGATACGATCAGACAAAGGAAGGGAGGTTCCAGATCCGGATGCTCAATATAGTTAGCAGATACATGTCCCTCTATATGATGCACGCCAACCAGTGGGAGTTTTTTCGCATATGCGATTGCTTTCGCCTCTGCAACCCCAACAAGAAGTGCACCAACCAGACCCGGTCCATAGGTTACACCAATGGCATCCAGGTCATCCAGCGTCACATCTGCTTCTTTTAACGCTTCTTCAATTACCTGATTTATTTTTTCAATATGTTTACGGGATGCAATTTCAGGCACAACACCCCCGTACAGCTTATGAAGTTCTATCTGTGATGATATTACATTGGAAAGAATCGTTCTTCCATTTTTTACTACTGAAGCTGCAGTTTCATCACAAGAACTCTCAATTGCCAAAATCAATGTATCTTTCATTTTCAGACTCCTCTAGTCTTCCTCAAAATTCAATTCTACACTTTTTCCATCTTTTCCCGGCCAGGCATTTGGAAAAATGCCTCGTACCATATCCATATATTCCTCCGGGTGAATCAGAGACGGACTGTAATGTGTAAGCCACAGTTCCTTTACATTTGCATCTCGCGCCAGAGCTGCAGCCTCTCGGAAAGTCATGTGTTTATATCCCTTTGCTTTTTCAATCTTATCTTCTTCTCCATACATACCTTCGCAGATAAAAAGATCTGATTCTGCAGCATTTCGTAGAATTGATTCCGTAGGCCTGGTATCTGTTGTATAAGTAACTTTAATGCCTTTTCGATCTGGTCCAAGAACCATATCCGGTGTATAAACTACACCATCTACTTCTATCGTCTGCCCCTTTTGGAGCGGATTCCAGTATTTTAAAGGTATTGCCTGCTCTTTTGCCCGCTCCGGTGAGAATTTACCCTGTCTCAGGATCTCAATCGTGTATCCATAGCAGATTACATTGTGATTCACTCTGAAAGCCGTAATACGATATCCATTCAATTCCAGAACCTCCTGCGGCTTTGTAATCTCTATAAATCGAATTTCAAAAGGCAGTTCCGGTGCGATGACTCTAAGGGCATTTACAACCCGTTCCAATCCTTTCGGTCCTACCAACGTAAGTGGCTCTGTCCGATCCGCATTTCCCATAGTAAGAAGTAATCCCGGAAGTCCACTGATATGATCTCCATGATAATGAGTAAAGCAGATCACATCGATTGGTTTAAAACTCCAGCCTCTTTCTTTAACTGCAACCTGCGTACCTTCTCCGCAGTCGATCAGCAGACTGCTGCCGTTATATCTTGTCATCAGCGCAGTCAGCCATCGTCTCGGAAGGGGCATCATCCCTCCACTTCCAAGCAAACATAAATCCAACATATATTTTCACTCCTGCATTTTCGTCATTAAAACCGCATTTTCTGTAGGGTCCGTATAATAGTTTTTACGCAGACCATCTTCTTTAAAGCCAAGACGTTCATACAGTCTTCTGGCCGTCCCATTACCTTCCCGCACTTCAAGATGTACGATATGGATTCCAATCATCTCTGCCATCTTCAACATACTGTCTACAAGAAAATAACCAATTCCTTCTCTTTGTCTGTCCGGACTCACTGCCACGTTCAGAATATCGCCCTCATCAAGAACCGTCTGCATGCTACAGTAAGCCAGTATTTTTTCTTTTTCTTCTATGACAAAAAACATTGTATTTTCTTTGGTAAGAAAAGTAAAAAAACCTTCTTTAGTCCACGGATCTGAAAACAATCTGTTTTCTATTTCCACAACCTGTTCCAAATCCTCCACTGTCATTTCACGAAACGTCATGCGTTACCGTCAGCTTTTGCCGCCTCCCGTTCTGCACGCTCACGCTCTGCCTGGGATACTCGCAGATAGTCCGGTACATGTTCCATTGCAGTTTCTGTTTTTCCTTCACGATAATAAATAAGTCCCAGTGCAGCCACTGCTGCTGCACGCTGTTTGTTTACATGTGCCGGGGCAAAAGAATATGGAACCTCCATTTTCTCTGTGATCAGTTCACAAAATACCGGTACTCCATCTCCCAGAAAAGTCACAGGTTGTCCATATGCATTCAACTTTTTGATCATTTCTTCCACTGGCACAGCCATCTGTTCTTCTACTGTTTCCAGCCTATGATCCGTAAAACGATAGATACCTGTATACACCTGTTTACGTCTTGCATCCATGATCGGACAGATCAGTCCTGGCGTATCATACAGATTGTAAGCAAGTCCCTCTACTGTCGGAATTGCCACTAATGGTTTCTTTAATGCCAATCCAAGCCCTTTCGCTGTTGCAGAGCCTATACGAAGTCCGGTAAAAGATCCCGGGCCAGCCGCAACTGCAATCGCATCAATGCTTTCCAGATCAAGTTCGGTCATCTTTACGATCTCATCCAGCATTGGAAGTAATGTCTGTGAATGTGTTTTCTTGTAATTAATGGTATATTCTGCTACCAGAACATCATCTTCTACGACAGCTACGGATGCTACGATTCCGGAACTGTCAAGACCTAAAATTCTCATATTTTTTCTCCTATAAGCCATCTACAGTTATCTTTCTGTAATCAAATCCCTGTGTCAGGTCTTTTTCTATTGTAATAGAAATAACATTATCCGGAAGAATCTCTTCGATCAGCTCAGCCCATTCGATCAAACAGATGCCATTTCCAAAGAAATAATCATCATATCCGATTTCTTCCATCTCTTCGATATCTCCAATTCGGTACACATCAAAATGATAGAAAGGAAGACGCCCCTCTTCATACACCTGTACAATTGTAAATGTCGGGCTGCTTACCGGTTCTGTAATACCAAGTCCCGCTGCCACCCCCTGTGTAAAAACCGTTTTACCTACCCCCAGATCTCCGGTCAGGGTATAAATCTGTCCAGGCTGGGCTGCTTTTCCTATTTTCTCACCCAGAGCATATGTTTCTTCAGGGCTTCTTGTCTCTGTTACCATCTGTTGAATCACCTTTTTCCTTGCAGAATTGTTCTTTGCATATTATAATAGAGCGCACAGAGAAAAACAATACTTTTTGCAAAAGGAGACTATGATTATGGCAAATACAAATCCGGTTGTAACTATCACTATGGAGAACGGTGATGTTATGAAAGCAGAACTGTATCCGGAAATCGCACCGAATACAGTAAATAATTTTATCAGTCTTGTCAAAAAAGGTTTCTACGACGGACTTATCTTTCATCGTGTCATCAATGGATTTATGATTCAGGGCGGATGCCCGGACGGAACCGGAATGGGTGGTCCAGGATATAGCATCAAAGGAGAATTTGCTCAAAATGGCATTGCAAATAATCTTGCTCATACCCCAGGAGTTCTTTCCATGGCAAGAGCCATGCATCCAAATTCCGGTGGAAGCCAGTTCTTCATTATGCACAAAGCTGCTCCACATCTGGACGGAAGCTATGCTGCATTTGGCAAAGTGATCGAGGGCATGGATGTTGTAAACAAAATTGCTGAAACCGAAACAGATTTCAGAGACAGACCGTTGGATGATCAGCAGATCAAATCTATGACTGTCGAAACCTTTGGTGTAGATTATCCAGAACCAGAGAAGTGCTGATTCAGCAAGCTCTTCAAGTAAATGAGGAGAAGCCTGATGGTGCGATATCTATCTTTTTCAGATAGAACCCGTTACCTTCCGGCTTCTTTTTTATTCCCATATTCTAATGATCAAATGTTATAACTTTTCCGTCGATCACTGCATAATACAGTTCCTGATCTTTTTCGATTCCGGCTCTTCCATTCGTTCCTTCTGTAATTGCCTTCTGTACGCTTCCTACATCCTGCACTGGAACCAGCAATTTCATGACCACTTTGTCCGTATATTCACTATCCAGCACTGGAATGTTTCTTTCTCCTGCAATGTACTGTATCTTGCCGAGCCCTGTATAATCTGTCGTAATCTTAAGTGCGATTCCCTTTTGTTTAAGAATCACCTTGCTTGCAGCAAGGCCTTCCTGCACTGCTTTGGAATACGCTCTTACAAGTCCACCTGTTCCAAGCAGCACGCCTCCAAAATATCTTGTTACTACAACCGCCACATTATAAATATCTTCTCCAAGGATCACATCAAGCATTGGCCTTCCAGCAGTTCCGGAAGGTTCTCCATCATCACTGCATCTGGTAAATTCACGGTTCATCCCAATCGAATACACATAGCAATTGTGTCTTGCATCCCAGTATTTTTTTTTCATCTCTTCCAGAAAAGCCAACGCTTCTTCTTCACTTTCCACTGGATGAACTGTCGCGATGAAGCGTGATTTTTTTTCAGTGATCTCGCCTTCTCCACCTTCATATACTGTTCTGTACTGTTCCAGCATAAGTACTCCTTCCTAAAACACAGGCTGCAACCGTCCAGGACGATCACAGCCTATATTCAGATACTATTCTTCTGTATAACCGGCATCTCCGCCGCCAGTATCGCCACCGGTATCTCCTCCACCAGTATCTCCGCCACCGGCATCTCCACCGCCGGTATCTCCGGCGTTATCTCCGGTATTATCTCCCGTATTATCTCCCGTATTACCACCGGTGTTATCTCCGGTATTATCTCCCGTATTATCACCCGTGTTATCTCCGGTATTGTCGCCCGTATTATCACCGGTATTATCACCATTCGGATTATTCGGATCCGGTGTCGGTTCTGGATTGTATATTTCTTCTTCCGTTGTGTATTCCTGCATACCGCTTTCGTCATCTCCGTAGAAATGCTGATCACAATAATCAGTCGGTATATCACCAATATCAAAGTATTCTGTAATAACCGGACAGCCAGC
Organism: Blautia obeum ATCC 29174; assembly: GCF_025147765.1. Lineage (NCBI taxonomy): Bacteria > Bacillati > Bacillota > Clostridia > Lachnospirales > Lachnospiraceae > Blautia > Blautia obeum. The sequence continues at coordinate 864,105 of NZ_CP102265.1, read as the reverse complement.
TCTTGGAAGAAGTCCCGTCTCTTCACAAACACTTATCTTGTCAACACTTGCAGGCATATCAAAATCTCTGTCCTCAAGGCCTTCATGAATTCGTGTCATTACTTTCTTCCAAAGGTTCTTATGGAAGTTTCGGGCGTCCTCCGGAAGTTTTTCATTATTGTCATATCCTGACCAAACTGCACATGTATAATATGGTGTATATCCTACAAACCAGAGGTCATTGTACGCATCTGTTGTACCTGTCTTTCCTGCAACTGTCATATTATCAAGCTGGCAGGCTGTACCTGTACCCTGTGTTACAACATCTTCCATAGCACTCGTCAACAGCCATGCTGTACTCTCTTTTATCACAGATCTTCCTGCAGAGTTCTTTTCAATCAGGACATTTCCATTATGATCCAGAATCTTTGTATAATAGATTGGTTCAATATAATTACCACTGTTGGCAATCGCCGCATATGCTGCACAAAGCTCTACGTTCGTTACACCATGTGTCAGACCACCGAGTGCAAGTGGAAGGTTCGCATCTGTCCAGACCGTTCCATTGGCATCTCTGTCCGCTTCTGTTCCATGAGCCAGTGTTGTAAATCCAAAATTATCCAGATACTGCAGACCAAGCTGTGGAGTAACCTCTTCCAGACATTTTACTGCCACAACGTTAACGGAATTCTGAATTGCCTTTCGGATCGTCGTTGTTCCACCATAACTCTTGGAAGCATTATTGACCGGAGATCCATCCGGATAGTTGTAAGGTTCATCTTCAAACGTTGTTGCAAGTGTCATTCCCTTCTCATTGAGAGCTGGTGCATACGTGGAAAGAATCTTAAATGTAGAACCTGGCTGTCTGGTCGTATCTGTCGCTCGGTTCAGAGTCAGACTGGCTGTCTTTTCTCCACGACCACCAATAATGGCCTTAACATAACCAGTATGCTGATCAATAACACTCATTGAAGACTGCGGCTGTGGTGCAAAGCTTACACGCTCAGCTACAACTGTGCTGCCATCCGCAAGAATACTTGCTTTATAACGATCCACATATTCCTGTCCTTCTTCCTGCGAATCAAACAGAAGGTCAAATTCCGGATCCTCATTCTGAAAATAAAGTTTCAGCATTTCTTTACTGTAGTTTACTTCTTCACCCTGTGGATTCTTGACTGTCAGTGCATAATCCAGTGCATACTGTACATAATCCGGATAATTGGATGGATCTGCATATTCTTCATCGAGGATGCTCTGGATTCGTGCATCCTGTGTTGTATAAATACTCAATCCACCGCTGTACACAAGATTCTGTGCCTGTGTGCGGGTATAACCTTTAATATTCATCAGGTCATTGACCACCTGATCGATCAGTTCATCCTCGAAGTAAGAATAAACCGTATTTTCTGTTTCGGAGTTCAAAACCTGTGCTGCCTGAATACCCGAATATACGTCATCATTGATCACCTGATCATACTGTTCCTGTGTAATGTATCCCTGATCCAGCATATGGTCCAGAACTTCTTTACGTCTTTTGGCGTTTGCTTCCGGATGCTCAATTGGATTATACTGTGTCGGATTCTGTGTGATTCCTGCCAGAGTCGCACATTCTGAAAGATTCAGATCCCAGACATCTTTGTCAAAATATTTGTGTGCCGCTGCCTGAACGCCATAAGTGCCGGCTCCCAGGTTGATTGTATTCAGATAGTTTTCAAGAATTACATTTTTGTTATTGATGTTCTTCTCGACCTCAACAGCAAGATACTGTTCCTGGATCTTACGCGTAAAACGCTCCAGCCAGGTTGATTCCTGTGTCCAGTTCGTAAATACATTATTTTTAAGCAGCTGCTGTGTAATAGTACTGGCACCTTCTGAAAGGTCTCCAGATGTGATATTCTTTACAAACGCACGGAGAATACCTCTTACGTCAATTCCATTATGCTCATAAAAACGCTCATCTTCAATTGCCACGACTGCATGCTGAAGATCCAGCGGGATCTGGTCTATGGAAACCGGAAGTCGGTTGGAACTTGGTGCTGTCAGTTTACGAAGCTGATTGCCGTCCCCGTCGTACAAAAAAGTCGCATATCCCAGAGGTGATATATCAATATCATTCGCATCCGGTGCATTGTCTATTATTCCTCGAAAAGCCCCGATTCCCGTACATCCTATAACCACGCAAATTGTGATCAAAGCAACAAACAGGACTCTGATCAACGAAACATGCGCTCTTTTTCCCATCATGGCAGTACGGGAAATCAGCGAATTTCGCTTCTTTGAGACTGATTTTTTTCCGTAATTCATGGTTTTCCTCCTTAATAGTCCGTTTTATTATAACAAATAAGAATTCGTAAATAAAGCCCTAAATAAAAACTTCACATTTTTGACATTAAAAAAGAAGCTTCCCTTTTATAGAAAGCTTCTTCTATGTATTTATCTCTTATTTTACGATCTTTTATTCTCAGAATGTTATTCTTAAAGAACCATTTTAGCTGCGCCGCAGATCCCAGCGTCATTTCCAAGTGTTGCAAGAACAATCTGTGTATCTTTGCAGGATGGAAATGCATATTTCATATAATATTTCTGAATGCAGTCAATCAGTGGCTGTCCGGCCTTGGATACCCCTCCACCGATTACGATTGCTTCCGGATCAACAACTGCTGCAAAACCAGCAAGTGCTCCACCAAGAAGATCTCCTACATATTCCATGATACGCACTGCAAGTGCATCACCTTCCTTGAATGCATCAAGGACATCTTTTGCTGTGATGTTCTGGAGTCCGCGAAGAGTACTGTCTTCTTCAGATGCAGCAAGCATTCTTCCTGCCACACGTACGATTCCGGTAGCAGATGCATACTGTTCCAGACATCCATGATTGCCGCAGTTACATTTTTCTGCTTCGCCACGTACAACCAGCACATGGCCGATTTCACCACCGGCACCATGTGTTCCGGCAACGATTTTGCCATCTACAATGATTCCGCCACCCACACCTGTACCAAGTGTCACCATGATGACATTATCAGAGCCGGCAGCTGCACCTTTCCACGCTTCTCCCAGAGCAGCAACATTGGCATCATTTCCTGCACATGCTTTAAGTCCTGTCAGATCATGAAGGATCTGTGCTACCGGTGTAAATCCCCAGTAAAGATTTACCGCACATGCAGCTTCCCCTTTAGAATTGATCGGTCCCGGAATTCCGATTCCAACGCCTTCCACATCAGCTTTCTCAATACCTTTTTCTACCATTTTTTCTTGAATAGCCTTTGCCACATCCGGAAGAATGTTTTCGCCTTTATTTTCTGTTCTTGTTGGAATCTCCCATTTGTCAACAAGATTACCGTCTGTCTGGAAAAGACCGCATTTTACGGTTGTCCCCCCTACATCAATCCCAAAACAATATGAACCCATTTTCATCCACCTTTCCCTGTTTGCCAGTCGTTTTTGTTTTTATAAAAAAATATTTTATCAGCTTTCACGCTTACGTGCAATATTAGCCTGTACACGTTTGTACAGTTCTTCTGCCGCATTGTATCCCATCTTCTTCTGTCTGTGGTTGACAGCCGCTGATTCTACAATAACCGCCAGGTTACGTCCTGGTCTGATCGGCAGAGAATGGCAGACAATCTTGTTTCCAAGATACTCTGTATATTCTTCATGAAGTCCGAGACGATCGTATTCTTTATCGCGGTCCCACTCTTCAAGTTTGATGACAAGATCAACAGACTGCGTATCTTTAACACTTTCTACACCAAACAGTGTCTTGACATCAATAATACCGATGCCGCGAAGTTCGATAAAATGACGGGTAATATCCGGTGCCGAGCCTACCAGAGTGACATCACTGACTTTACGCAGCTCTACAACATCATCACTTACAAGACGATGTCCTCGTTTAATCAGCTCCAGTGCAGCTTCACTCTTACCAATACCGCTCTCTCCTGTGATCAGAATTCCTTCGCCATAAACATCTACAAGCACACCATGAATGGAAATACATGGAGCCAGCTGAACACCAAGCCAGCGGATAATCTCTGCCATCAGACTGGAAGTGGTTCTCTCTGTAACAAATGTCGGCACATTGTATTTGATTGCCATATCGATCATATCCTGTGAGGGCTTGGTCATCGTACTGAAGATAACGCATGGAATCTTACTTGAAATAAAACGTTCATATTTCATCATTCTCTTTTCATCACTGAGCTGCATCAGATATGTGTACTCTACATAACCAATGATCTGAACACGTTCATTTGCAAAATGCTCCAGATAACCGGTCAGCTGCAGTGCCGGACGGTTGATTTCCGCCGTCATGATCCGCATCTCGGACAGATCAATTTCAGGAGTCAGATTTGTAAGGTTAAGCTCCTGTACCATCTTTGTCATCAATACACCTTTCATAATGTGTTCTCCTTTAATGTTTATTTATTCGGGTGAAAAAATTCATACACCTGTTTTGCACTTCCTATATTCATTGACTCCGTCTCTGCAAGTTCTTCTACCGTTGCATCACGGATTCCTTCTATCGAACGGTAACGTCGCATCAGAGCTTTTCGTCTCCGTTCGCCGATTCCCGGAATATCATCCAGAACAGAATGAACCTGTTCTTTACTTCGAAGCGATCGATGATATTCTATTGCGAAACGGTGAGCCTCATCCTGTATTCTTGTGATCAGGCGAAATCCTTCACTGTTGGTGTCGATTGGTATTTCAATATTATCAAAATAAAGTCCTCTCGTTCGATGATGATCATCTTTTACCATACCACAGACCGGGATCCGTATTCCAAGTTTATCAAGAACACCCAGTGCTATATTTACCTGGCCTCTTCCACCATCCATCAGAAGCAGATCCGGCATTCTGGAAAAGCTGTCAAATTCTCCGTTGCTTTCATGTGTAAACCGCCTTGTCAAAACCTCTTCCATACTGGCATAATCGTTCGGGCCCTGCACAGATTTAATGCGAAACTTACGGTAATCGCTGCGCTTTGGCTTTCCTTTCTCATAAACAACCATGGAACCTACGGACTCAAATCCACTGATATTAGAGATATCAAAAGCTTCCATTCGATTAAGACCTTTAAGCCCAAGCCAATCTTCCACTTCATGAACCGCTCCGATCGTTCTGCCTTCTTCCCTTCGAATACGCTCACGGTCCTTCTCCAGAACCATTCGCGCATTCTCCCATGCAAGTTCAACAAGCTTTTCCTTGGTTCCTTTTTTGGGCACAACAATACGAACTTTCTGTTTTCTTCTGGATGTCAGCCATTCCTCAATAACATCCGCATCTTCTATCTCTGTCTGCAGTGTAATCTCTCCCGGAATAAATGGTGTACCGGCATAAAACTGCTTTACAAAACTGGACAATACTTGTGACCGGGTATCTCCTCTGGCCACTCTCAGATAAAAATGATCCCTTCCAATCAGCTTGCCATCACGCATAAAAAACACCTGAACAACTGCATCCTGTTCTCGCAGATCAAGGCTTTCATCCATATCACACGCTATGATATCTCTGTCTTCTTCTCCATATGCTGTAATCTTCTGCCGCTCGCCGATCTTCTGGATACTTCGTATCAGATCTCGAGCTTCTGCAGCATCCTCAAAGCGCATTTCTTCAGATGCTTTCTGCATTTTTTCAGTGAGTTGATCGATCGTTTCCTGAAAATCTCCGTTTAGAAAACGAATGACCTTCTGGATATTTTCTTTATAGGCACGCTGATCCGCATGGCCGGTACACGGGCCCATGCACTGTTTCATGTGATAATACAGGCATGGACGGTCCTTTCCACAGTCTCTCGGAAGGTTCCGATTACAAGAACGTACCTGATACAATTTACGTACCAGTTCTATGACATCTTTTACAGCGCCACCACTGGTATATGGACCAAAATAACGGTTCTTGTCTTTTTTCATTCTTCTGGCGAACAATACCCTTGGATAAGCCTCCTGAACAGTCACCTTAATAAACGGGTAACTCTTGTCATCTTTCAGCATGGTATTGTATTTCGGTCGATGTTCCTTGATCAGATTGCTTTCAAGGACCAGGGCCTCCAGTTCAGAATCTGTAATGATATATTCAAATCTGGCTATGTGGGTGACCATCTGCTCAATCTTGGCACCTTTGTTACGGCTACTCTGAAAATACTGCCGCACACGGTTTTTAAGGCTGATCGCTTTTCCTACATAAATGATCTCATCCCGTTCATCGTGCATCAGATAGACACCCGGTTTCGCGGGAAGTTTTTTTAGTTCTTCTTCAATCTGAAACATATTACTCCTCAGAATCAGATTCGTCGTTGTCTGTTTCAGTCACATCAACAGCAGAAATTTCATGTACAGGTTCTGCCGGTGTTTCTTCCGCTGTCAACCCTTCTGTATTTTCCACTGCTGTCCTGTCGGCAGTCGTCTGTACTTCATCCGGAAGGTCATCCAGATTCTCCGGAATCTCCAGTCCTTTCTCAACCGCACGGAAGATCTTCATAAATTCCTTACCAGTGATCGTCTCTCTGCTGATGAGATATCCGGCAATCTTATCCAGTGCCTCTCTGTGCTCATTCAGAAGTCTCTTGGCTTCTTCATAAGAATAATGCAGAAGCTGCATAACCTCATGATCAATCTCTGTTGCAGTATCATCACCACAGTTCAGCACCGCACGTCCTGACAAATACTGATTTTCCTGAGATGCCAGTCCCATCAGTCCAAATTTCTGAGACATACCATACTGTGTGATCATTGCCCGTGCGACTTTAGTTGCCTGTTCAATATCATTGGCAGCACCGGTAGTGACCGTATCAAACACAATTTCTTCTGCTGCACGTCCGCCCAGATATCCGACCAGCATTGCTTCCAGTTCTTTCTGGGTATTAAGATATTTTTCTTCCTCAGGTACCTGCATAACATAACCAAGTGCTCCCATAGTTCTCGGCACGATCGTTATTTTCTGCACAGGTTCTGCATCTTTCTGTAATGCATTGACAAGCGCATGGCCAACTTCATGATAGGAAACTATTTTTCTTTCCTGCGGGCTTAAGATACGATCTTTCTTCTCTTTACCAACAAGTACAACTTCAACAGATTCCTGAAGATCTTTCTGCGAAACAGCTCTGCGGCCATTTTTGACAGCAAGGATTGCAGCTTCATTGATCATATTGGCAAGATCCGATCCCACAGCCCCTGATGTAGCAAGCGCAATTGCTTCCAGATTGACCGTTTCATCCAGCATGACGTTTTTGGCATGGACTTTGAGAATTTCCACACGTCCTTTCAGATCCGGGCGATCAACAATGATACGTCTGTCAAAACGGCCAGGACGCAGAAGTGCCGGATCCAGTACTTCTGGACGATTGGTTGCCGCGAGGATCAGAAGCCCTTTTGAAGTATCAAATCCATCCATTTCCGCAAGCAGCTGATTCAGTGTCTGCTCACGTTCATCATTGCCTCCACCGTAACGTGAATCACGGCTTTTACCGATTGCATCGATTTCATCGATAAATACGATACATGGTGCATTTTTCTTCGCTTCTTCAAACAGGTCCCTTACTCGGGATGCACCTACACCAACAAACATCTCTACAAATTCTGAACCAGAAAGTGAAAAGAACGGTACATTCGCCTCGCCTGCTACTGCCTTGGCAAGAAGTGTCTTACCTGTTCCCGGAGGTCCTACAAGAAGCGCTCCTTTCGGAAGTTTTGCACCAATTGCAGTGTATTTCCCCGGATTATGCAGAAAATCCACAACTTCCTGCAAAGATTCTTTTGCTTCTTCCTGTCCTGCAACATCTTTAAATGTCACTCCGGTTTCTTTTTGAACATAAGCTTTTGCCCTGCTCTTACCAACACCCATGATGCCGTTTCCACCTTTGTTCATCCGCCGCATAAAAAACATCAGCATAAAAAACAGAACTACTGTCGGCAGTAGAACACTGATCATGGTCGAAACAAATTCTCCCATAGCATCCGGCTGCTCATAATGGAATACGATATCCGTTCCCTCCAGACGTTTTGTAAGGGCGTCTGCATCCTCCATCTGGTTTACTTTATAACTTACCTTCTGGTAGTAGGATTTCTGGATCTTAGGTACAACAGTCAGCACACCTGACTGAAGAGTAACTTCTTTTACCTGATCCTTCTCTACCATTTCGATAAATTTATCATATGTGATCTCACTGGACTTGTCGCTCATCATATCTGTTACAAAGCTCAGGCATACCAGTGAAATCAGCAGACAAATCAAAAAAGCCAGAACAGACTGGCGGTTTTTATTCGGTCCCTGATTGCCAGGATTGTTTCGATTCGGACGGTTTCGATCCGGCCGATTGTCCATCTGATTGTTCATTCTTGTCCTCCTCTTGTTATCTTCTTTATTATAAAGATATTTCCTGTATAAATCAACTGAAAAACTGTGATTGTTTGCAGTACATTACTTGCCTGTGAACAGTAAGTGTAGTATACTATCAACGTAATAGCCGGAAGTTTGTTCCGGCTAAATGTGATGGGAAAGGAAAACGATAAATGAAAATTGGATTTGATAATGACAAGTATCTGACCATGCAGTCCGAGCATATTCGTGACCGCATCAGCAAATTTGACAACAAACTTTATCTGGAATTCGGTGGAAAACTTTTTGATGATTATCATGCTTCCCGTGTTCTTCCAGGCTTCGAACCTGACAGTAAGCTACGTATGCTCATGCAGCTGAGCGATCAGGCAGAGATCGTTATCGTTATCAGTGCTGCAGATATTGACAAAAACAAAATGCGAGGAGACCTTGGTATTACTTACGATGAAGATGTTCTGCGTCTGATCGATGCCTTTACAGAACGTGGTCTCTATGTAGGCAGTGTATGCATTACACGTTATGCCGGTCAGGAAAGTGCTGATCATTTCAAGAAACGTCTTGAAAAGCTCGGCATCAAAGTATATTTCCACTACAGTATTCCCGGATATCCAAGCAATATCCCTCTTATCGTAAGTGATGAAGGATATGGAAAGAACGAATATATCGAGACCACAAGACCGCTGGTAGTTATCACTGCGCCAGGACCGGGAAGCGGAAAAATGGCGACCTGTCTTTCCCAGCTGTATCACGAATACAAACGCGGAGTAGCTGCCGGTTATGCCAAATTTGAAACATTCCCAATCTGGAACATTCCGCTGAAACATCCGGTCAATCTAGCATACGAAGCAGCAACTGCTGACCTGAATGATGTCAATATGATCGACCCGTTCCATCTGGAAGCTTACGGTGAAACAACGGTCAACTATAACCGTGATGTGGAGATTTTCCCGGTTCTCCAGGCAATGTTCGAAAAGATCATGGGCGAGTGCCCTTACAAATCACCTACTGACATGGGTGTAAATATGGCCGGAAACTGTATCGTAGATGATGAAGCCTGCTGTGAAGCATCACGCCAGGAGATTATCCGCCGCTACTATAAGAGCTGTGCAGCGCTTCTCACCGGTACAGGTACAGAAGAAGAAATCCGTAAGATCGAACTGCTTCTGAAACAGGCTCATGCCTCTCTGGAAGACCGTAAAGTTGTTCCGGCAAGCCTTCAGAAAGAAAAAGAAACCGAAGGTCCTGCTGCCGCTCTGGAGCTGACTGACGGACGTATGATCTTCGGCAAAACTTCTGAACTGCTCGGTGCCTCCTCTGCCCTTCTTCTGAATGCATTGAAAGAGCTGGCTGGTATTCCTCATGAGAACCATGTAATCTCACCAGAAGCAATACGACCGATTCAGGAATTAAAGACGCAGTATCTCGGAAGCAAAAACCCACGTCTTCATACTGACGAGACACTGATCGCACTTTCCGTCAGCGCAGCAAATAATCCGGAAGCACGCAAGGCACTGGAACAGTTACCATCTCTTCGTGGCTGCCAGGCGCATACCTCTGTCATGCTGTCTTCTGTTGATATCTGGGAGTTCCGCAAACTTGGCATTGAACTGACCTGCGAGCCAAAATTTGAAAAAGAAAAAATATATCATTAATTCAATCAACTTTCATCAGATTCCAAAAAATCCCCGGTACCGTAATGGTATCGGGGATCTTTATATATATGCTTCTGAGATTTAGTCTTCGTATCCGTTCGGATTCTTCTGCTGGAAATTCCAGGAATCTGCACACATATCTTTGATATCGTACTCTGCTTCCCAGCCAAGTTCTTTCTTTGCTTTGGTCGCATCAGAATAACATGTCGCAACATCACCTGCACGACGTGGTTTGATAGAGTAAGGAATTTTGATTCCTGTCGCAGCTTCAAAATTCTTAACGATGTCAAGGACGCTGTATCCTTTGCCTGTTCCCAGATTATAAATGCTGAGTCCGGAATTATCTTCCAGTTTCTTAACTGCTTTTACATGTCCCTTTGCAAGGTCAACTACATGAATGTAATCTCTCACTCCGGTTCCATCCGGTGTATCATAATCATTACCAAATACTCCAAGCTCTTTCAGCTTACCAACTGCAACCTGTGTGATATATGGCATCAGGTTGTTCGGAATACCGTTCGGATTCTCACCGATAAGACCACTCTTATGAGCACCGATCGGATTGAAGTAACGAAGAAGTACTACATTCCATTCCGGATCTGCTTTCTGGATATCTGTAAGAATCTGTTCCAGCATGGATTTGGTCCAGCCATAAGGATTGGTACACTGTCCTTTCGGGCATTCTTCTGTGATCGGAATGATTGCCGGATCGCCATATACAGTTGCCGAAGAGGAGAAAATAATATTTTTGACACCGTGTTTTCTCATCACATCTACAAGAGTAAGTGTACCAGCAATATTATTCTCATAATATTCCCAAGGTTTTACAACAGACTCTCCGACTGCTTTCAATCCAGCAAAATGTATACAGGAATCAATGTCTTCCTTTTCAAAAACTTCATTCAGTCCTTCACGATCAAGAATATCTTTTTTATAAAACTTCACCGGCTTACCTGTGATCTTTTCTACTCGTTCCAGGCTTTTTTCACTGGAGTTGCTTAAATTATCCAGAACAACCACATCATATCCTGCATTCTGCAGCTCTACCACTGTGTGACTTCCAATAAAACCTGCTCCACCTGTTACTAAAATTGCCATGATTTATCTCCTCCTGACGTTTGCTTTAGTTCTGCTTTATTTCGATGTCATTGTATCACCATTCTTTTTTTTTCACAATATATTCCAGAAGTATCCCTCAGATTTTACTAAAACTCCCTCAGATTTTACTATTACCAGAATATTTGTAAGAATTTTATTTATCCTGCATACCTGCAATTCTGCATTCTTATGTTTGTGCAATCTGTCATTCCATATTTTTATGCAATATATATTATTTTTTTTGTGATTTCGGGCCTTTTTTATACATTTTTATTGACACTGTCTGGTATAAACGATATAATCAACCTAAATTCTTCGTGCTAACCACGAAACCAAACTGACGATTCTGTCAGTTTCACCAAACAAAAGGGAGGACTTATCTATGAAACGAAAAATCGCATTAGCTATGGTACTGGCAATGACCGCATCAATGGCTCAGCCTGTTCTTGCAGCAGACAGTAAAACTACTCTGGATGTTATCATCAGTCAGTATGGTACTCAGACTCAGACCTGGTGGACTCAGTTTGAGAAAGATTTTGAAGCAGAGAATCCTGATATCGATCTGAATGTGGAAATTGTTTCCTGGAATGATCTTTATACAAAAGTAAATACACTTGTTGCAAACAACAATGCACCTGATATTCTGAACATCGATGTTCTTGCAGATTATGTGGCTGATGATCTGCTGATGCCTGCTACAGAATATGCTTCTGAAGATCTCCAGGCAAAATTCTTCCCGGCATTCTGGGAAGCAAGCACAATCGATGATACTGTATACGCATTACCGATCCTGGCATCCTGCCGTGCTCTCTTCTATAATAAAGATATCCTTGATGAAGCAGGCGCTACCGTTCCTACTACATGGGCTGAAGTTCAGGAAACAGCACAGAAGATCAAAGATAAATTCGGTGATGACGTTTATCCATGGGGTATTGATATGACAACTGACGAAGGTCAGGCTGCATTCTCCTATTATACATGGAATAACGGTGGTGGATTTGTAGACGAAAACGGTGACTGGGCTCTAAACAGTGACAAGAACGTTGAAGCTCTTAACTTTGCAATCGGTCTTGTAAACGATGGATATACAAACTCTGACCCGGCCAACGAAACACGTTATGATCTTCAGGATATGTTCGGTGCAGGAAAAGTTGCTATGATGATCGGACCGAACAACATTCCTACTTATCTTTCTGATGGCGGATATGATATCAACTACGATGTAACTACTATCCCGGCTAACGAAGGATGTGACTCTGTTGCAATGGGTGTTTGCGACCGTCTCGAGGTATTCAAAGATGACTCCGCTGAAGATCAGGAAGCTCGTACAGCTGCCATCAGTAAATTCTTCGACTTCTTCTATGATGACGAACGTTACGCTGATTACATGGTATTCGAGGGATTCCTTCCTACTACTCAGACAGCAGCAGACCTTCTTGCAAAAGATGATGATACTTTCGCATCCTGGATCGATATCCTGCAGAGCTGCAACTTCTACCCGGCAACTAAGACCGAATGGGCAGATGTTAAACAGGGCGTAATCGAAGTTGAACAGAACGCACTTCTCGGTGATGACGTTCAGACACTTCTGGATGACCTTCAGGCTGATATTGCCGGCTGATCATCTTCCAATTAAATGTAACTTTACCGGGAGCCGGAACATTAGTGACCGGCTCCCGCTTCTTTTGAAAATTTCTGTTAAAAACTTCTCAGAAAATTTTTAACAAATGATTTGGTGGTGTTATTATGAAAAAAAAGAAAACTCTGGCTGCTCTGGAGCCCTATCTGTGGTTGCTCCCAAGCATCCTTCTTATGACAATCTTCATACTCTTTCCAATCTTTGAAGTATTTCGTACTTCAATGAGCGAAGTGAGTAAGGCCGGACTTGTAAAAGGCTTCTGTGGATTTGACAACTTTGCAAAAGTCCTCAGAGGTTCTACCTTTAAACTGGTTCTCAAAAATACACTTGTATGGACCATTGCCGTTGTTGTGATCTCTACTGTGTTTGGTTTTATCCTGGCACTTGTACTGAACAACAAGTTCCGTTTCCGTAAAGCCGTTCGTGCAATTATTGTATTCCCATGGGCTACTTCCCTGATCATTCAGGCAGGTGTCTGGAAATTCATCATTGATAAAGATTACGGTGCACTGAATACACTTTTAATGAAAATCGGTCTGATCTCCAGCCCGGTAAACTGGACTCCTACCCCTGGTGCATATTTTGCATGGGAAATTTTTGTAGGTATCTTTGTTACCGTGCCATTCGTTACCTTCTGTGTACTTTCCGGTCTGCAGAGCATTGATAACTCTTATTATGAAGCTGCAACTGTTGATGGAGCAAATTACTGGCAAAAACTGTTTAAGATCACACTTCCGCTGGTAAAATCTTCTCTGACTGTAAGTACTGTGTTGAATATTATTTATGTATTCAACTCCTTCCCAATTATCTGGACCATTACCAAGGGTGATCCGGCAAGCCGTACCGATACCCTTGTTACATACCTTTATAAACTAGCCTTCTACAAAGGCAAATCCGGTGAAGCAGCTGCAGTCTCTGTGATTGGTTTCCTGATTCTGTGTATCTGTGCTTCTGTTTATATGGTACTTTCACTGAGAAAGGAGGATGAAGACTAATGAAAAAAACACGTGACACCAAAAGCATACTCCTTCGAGTTCTTCTTTATCTTTTTGTAATTCTGGTGGTATTGGTTACATTGTATCCATACTTTGTTATGTTCACAACAGCAGCCAAAAGCCGTGCAGAAATTTATTCCACCGATGGAACGCTCCTGCCAATCCACTGGTTGTGGCAAAATTTCAAAGACATCTGGACTCTGGCTCCACTTTCGAGATACTTTATCAATTCACTGATCGTTGCAGGTGGTTCCACTCTGATCGCGATCGTATGTGGTATCCCGGCAGCCTATGCACTTGCACGAATGAAATTCAAAGGTAAAAAAATCTTCCTGGGAATTGTCATTATTTCTCAGATGTTTGCACCGGTTGTCCTTCTGGTAGGTATCTACAAAATCATGTCCACTTTTGGCATGACAGACAGTCTCGTAGGGCTGGTATTTATCAATGCAGCATTTAACCAGGCATTTGCAATCTGGCTGCTGCGCGGTACCTTTATCTCCATTTCTCCTGAAATGGAACAGGCAGCTACCGTAGACGGCTGTGGAAAGGTTTCTGCCCTGATCCGTATCCTTCTTCCTGTAGCAGCACCTGGTATCGTTACTGCCCTGATTTTCGTATTCATCAACGCCTGGAACGAATATACCGTTGCTCTGACATTGATTTCTACAGATGTCCTGAAACCTCTGACAGTCGGTATTACAATCTTCAATGGCTACAATATGGTGGAATGGCAGTATCTGTTTGCATCCTCTCTGTTTGCAACAGTGCCAGTTATTATTCTTTTTGTCGCAATCGAGAAACACCTTGTCGGCGGTCTTACTTCCGGTGGTGTCAAAGGCTGATATGCACACTAAAAAAGCTTCGGAGCTGTTCACAAAGTTCCGAAGCTTTTTTATTTGATCATATTTAATATTATTTATATTTCTGAATGATTGCATTCATCTGCGGCAGTTTTTCCTGCATATCTTTAACAAGAGTAAGCTGTGTCCTGCAGCGGTCAAGGTTGTGCCCCTCACGATGAATATGGAAATAATGATCACCCTCCAGATGATCAGTCAGGAAACGGATCCCATTCTCAAATGTCATAAGGATCGCCCCCATCGGCAGCATGTCGATTTCTAAATCGGTCAGTGCTCCTCCACATCCTTCAATAAATCCCCTCGCATATACATCAAAAAGATGAAGATCACAGGATACCTTTGAAAGATCCTGCTCATCTTCCAGCGCAGTACTTGCTCCAAAACGAATAGAATCGCCAAAATCATTTGCAGTAAGGCCAGGCATAACCGTATCCAGATCGATGACACAGATTGCCTTTCCTGTCTCATCGTCAATCATGATATTGTTCAGTTTCGTATCATTATGTGTAACTCGAAGAGGAAGTCTTCCATCCAGCTGCAGATCATACAGTGCATGTGTCAGTTCTTCTCTTTCGAGAATAAAATCAATTTCTTTCTGAACAGAAGCAGCTCTTCCACAGATATCCTCTGCAACTGCTTTCTTAAATTTCTCCAGACGATCCGGTGTATTATGAAAATCCTTGATTGTCTCATGCAGAGTTTCTGCCGGATAATCCGCAAGAAGTCTCTGGAAATGTCCAAAAGCCACTGCACTCTGATAAAAATCATTATCATCCTTTACTGCATCATAGCAGGTCGCACCTTCTATAAAGAGATATACTCTCCAGTATTCTCCTGTAGAATCTACAAAATACGGAAGGCCATCATTACTTTTTACCAAAGTAAGCGTCTCTCTCTCCGGATCTCCGCCATTCTCGATGATCTTTTTACGAAGCCAGGCAGTAACGCCGCTGACATTCTCCATCAGTTCTACCGGTTTCTTAAAAATACTCTTACTCATTCTCTGCAGAATATAACGTTTTGTTCCCTGTGGTGTCTCGTAGGTCAGTCTGTATGTATCATTAATATGTCCACTTCCATATCGGATACATTCTTTCAGTTCACCCGGCAGTTTAAATCCATCAATTGCTTCGTGCACTTTATTACTGGTCTCCACTTATGCTTCCTCCCACAGTTTCTGCGGATACAGACCCTGATCTTTCAGATTCTGGATTGCAGTCATTACCATTGGTTTATCTTCTTTGTAAGTAACTCCATACCATTTATCTTCGGATTTTAGCACCTTGACAGTAGCTTTCTTTTCCTGAAGAAGTTCATCCACAACAAACGGAAGGAAGTATTCACCTTTCATCGGGTTATTCTTGATCGCATCATCCAGGAATGCTGTGAAACGCTCTTTTAATTCCTTAAGGATGCTGTTCGAAAATCCCCACATATTCATGGAAACAATACTGCCTTCCGGAAGCATTGTCCAAGATTTCCCATCGTCTTCTGTATATGCCGTACCTCCATCATGTTTCTCGATATGAGTACGCTCATTGATCTTGATCAGATGACCTTCCTCATCTGTCACGCATACCCCTCTGGCAACATGACCATTCTCTGTCAGAGTATTTTCCAGACGATATCCAACCATCATATAATGGTAAACATCTTCTTTTTCCTGCTCAGAGGTCAGGAAATCATATGCCATCTTAAATGCATGTACTCCATAATAGTCATCTGCATTGATAACAGCAAATGGTCCGTCAATCTCATCAATACAGCTTAAGACGGCATGACCGGTTCCCCATGGTTTTACTCGGCCTTCCGGAACAGTATAGCCTTCCGGAAGATTATCAAGTTCCTGGAACACATATGCAACTTCGATCTGCTTACTCAGACGGTCTCCGATTGCTTCACGGAATGCCTGTTCATTTTCTTTCTTTATGATAAATACAACTTTTTCAAATCCGGCTCTCACTGCATCATAAATAGAAAAATCCATAATAATATGACCTTCTTTATCGATCGGATCGATCTGTTTCAGTCCACCGTAACGGCTTCCCATTCCCGCAGCCATAACTACTAAAACTGGTTTCTTCATCAATTTTCCCTCCTGTTTCTTCATACTCTTTTAAATCGTACAACAGAATTTCAGATATGACAACAAATAATTTTATTTCCCATACCATATTACCTTTTTTTCATTTTTAGTATTTGCACAAAAAAATTATATTTTTGCACATTATCAATAATGATTTGACTATTTATCACAAATTCATTAGTATAATATTTACAAGCAATATTATAAATGACGAACATCATCTGACCAAGGAGGTTATCCCGTGGCATATCAGAGCATTCAACTGGATCAGGAACTATTTGTATCAGATATTTATACAATTCATTACTACGAATACAGAAATGATTTTCATTTCGATGGTGAACGTCATGATTTCTGGGAATTTCAATGTGTAGATAAAGGTGCTGCCGAAGTTATCACAGACAATGGTACCTATACTCTCACACGCAGTCAGGTCATCTTTCATCGTCCAAATGAATTTCATACTTTGAAAGCAAATGGCAGAACTGCACCAAATATCATTGTAATCTCTTTTACGTGCAATTCCCCATGTATGAAATTTTTTGAAAATAAAATACTCGAATTTTCCGATACCGAACGAAGTATTCTGGGACGCATTATTGCGGAAGCAAGAAACTGTTTTGCTTCTCCCCTGGATAATCCATATCTTGAAAAAATGGTCAAAAAAAGTACTGTCCCTTTTGGTTCTCAGAAGCTTCTGACGCTGTATCTCGAAGAACTTCTGATCCATATGATCCGCAGATACACTATCGCACATTATTCTGCTTCTGCAGGGATTTATGATTCCTGTCAGACAAGCTCTGAAACCTGCCGGAATATCATCCACTATCTCGGAGAACATGTGCGGCAGTCTCTGACGATTGAAGATATCTCCAAGGACAATATGATTGGACGTTCTCAGCTTCAAAAGCTTTTCCGTGAAGAATATCAGTGCGGAGTTATCGAATTCTTTTCCCGTATGAAGATTGACTTTGCCAAACAGCTGATTCGTGAAAATGATATGAATTTTACACAGATATCTGATTTTCTGGGATATTCTTCCATCCATTATTTTTCCAGACAGTTCAAAAAGCTGTCCGGCATGACACCAACAGAATACGCCACATCCATCAAGGCATTATCTGAACGTCCACAATCTCAATCTTAAACATGACGAATACAAAAATATATATAATAAATGTAAATGCACATGTCCACTAAACGGACAAGAAGGAGGAAACATGCAAATCTGTAAAGTAAAAAATTATCAGGAACTCAGCCGAAAGGCGGCCAATCTGATTGCGGCACAGATAATTCTGAAACCGGACAGTATTCTTGGCCTTGCTACAGGTTCATCTCCTGTTGGAACTTATGAACATCTGGTAGAAATGTACGAAAACGGTGACCTGGATTTTTCTCAGGTAACGACTGTCAATCTCGATGAATATAAAGGACTGGCTGGTTCTGATGAACAGAGCTACCGCTATTTTATGAATACCCATCTGTTCCACAAAATAAATATCAACCATGCAAATACATACGTTCCGAACGGCACAGAACCAGATGCTGAAAAAGCATGCCAGGCATATAACGAACTGCTTCACAAGATCGGTCCAGCTGATATCCAGATTCTCGGGCTTGGTCACGATGGACATATTGGTTTTAATGAACCATCCGACCATTTTGAAAACGAGACTCACTGCGTAGATTTGACTGAAACTACGATTCAGGCCAACAAACGATTCTTTGACAGCGAAAAGGATGTTCCAAAACAGGCATATACCATGGGAATCGGAACGATCATGCGATGCCGGAAGATTCTTGTAGTTGTCAGCGGTAAAGATAAAGCTGAAATTCTGAAACAGGTCATTCAAGGCCCAGTCACTCCAGAAGTTCCAGGATCGATCTTACAGTTCCACCCGGACTGCACGATCATTGCTGATGAAGCAGCCCTTTCTGCAATGGACTTCTGAATTTGAATTCTGTAACGCTAAAAGGAGCCGGTGTTCTCAGAACACCAGCTCCATTTTTGTACCCTTGCCAGGCTCACTTTTCAGTTTTATCTCTGCATTATGAAGGATTGCTCCATGTTTTACAATAGAAAGTCCAAGGCCTGTTCCACCGGTCGCACGGGAATGGCTTTTATCGACCCGGTAAAAACGTTCAAAAATTCTCTTCTGTTCATTTTCCGGAATACCGATTCCATTATCTTCCACACGGTAAAAAGCATGTCCATTGACTGTTCCCGTAAAAATATTTACTGTACCATTCTGATCCGTATAACGAATTGCATTATCCGCAATATTATACAGCATCTCATAGATCACATGCCGTACCCCCTGTACCGTTACCGCATTCCCCTCAAGTGATACATTTATATTTTTTTTCGAAGCCGCACTGTCCAGATGCAAAACAATGTCCTCTGCCAGTTCATACAGATCTACCAGTTCAAACGGAAGGTCACTGTTTTTTTCATCCAGTCTGGAAAGCTGAATGATATCTGCGACCAGCGCACTCAGACGACTTGCTTCATGATAAATCCTGCCCGAAAATTCCGGCACCTTTTCATCAGGAACCATCCCATTCATCATAAGTTCTGCATATCCGGAGATTGACATAAGTGGTGTCTTGAGCTCATGCGAAACATTTGCCGAAAATTCTCTGCGCACTGCTTCTGCCTCTTTCAGTTCTTCCATCTGTTTGGCGATCTGTTTATTCTGCTGATCCACCCTTCCAAGAAGCGGACGTAATTCTTCATATGCCACATCCTTGAGCGGCTCTTCCAGATTCAGTGTATTAATTGGCTCGATCAGATCTTTTGTCTGTTTGCGGACCAGAATAAATGTCACTGCAAAAATCAGAATCAGCAGTCCTCCAAGCAGTACCGAACTCGATAACATCGTATAAAACACACTATCCGTTGTTCTTCCAACACGCAGGATGTCTCCATCATCCAGTTTTACCGCACAATAAAAATTCTGTTTTGACAATGTTTCCGAGTATCTCAGTGATTCCGCGTATCCATTCTTCTCTGCCTGAATAAATTCCGGACGGTTACTGTGATTTTCAAGTTCTGCAGAATTCTCCAGCGAATCGAACAGGACATTTCCCTTTGGATCAAGTAGCGTAATGCGGGCTGAAGTAGCCTTTCCAAGTGCATCATCCAGATAGGAATTACCCATCTTTTCTACGCCATCCTGCACATATTTCAGGCTGTCCCGGACACTTTCCTTCAGATCTTCATTGTATTTACCATACATGACCAGTCCTGCTGCAAGAAATGTCAGAAGTACAGAAACAACTACCAGTATACAGGTATGATTCAGTATTTTTTTCCTCATATCATGCTCCTATCCGATAGCCGACGCCACGCACCGTTTCTATCAAGTTGCCTGCTTCTCCCAGTTTCTGACGAAGCGTACGGACATGCACATCCACCGTTCTTGTTTCTCCATCAAAATCATATCCCCATACATGACAGAGAATCTGATTTCTGGTCATGACCAGACCTTTGTTTTCCATCAAATACTGAAGAAGTTCAAATTCTTTTCTGGTCAGTTCTACTTTTTCCTCTTTCCAGTAAACTTTATGTCTGCCCACAGACAATCTCAGATCATCACATTTCAGTTCTTTGTCTTCTTCCTGTCTTGAACAGCGCCTGAGAACCGCTTTGACTCTGGCAACAAACTCCATCATTCCAAACGGTTTGGTGATATAATCATCCGCGCCTGCTTCCAAACCTCTTACTTTATCGTACTCCGCTTCTTTTGCCGTCACCATGATCACCGGAATATTTTGGGTTTCCGATGAAGCTTTCAGACGTTCCAGAATGCTGTATCCATCTTCTCCCGGAAGCATGATATCCAGAAGGATCAGATCCGGCAGTTCTTCTTTCAGTGCATCTTTCAGTTCTTTACTGTTTGCCATCCCTCTTGCAGAAAACCCGGTCGTTTCCAGTGTATAGATCAGCAGCTCTCTGATATTTTTTTCGTCTTCCACACAATAGATCATTCAGCATAATTCCTTTCTGTCCGGGAGCCCTGCAAATATTCTACGGAAGTACATACTCTTTCTGCAGTTCTTCCAGACGGTTATAATATGCATCATCCGGTTCATTCTTCATACTTTCCAGATGACTGTGTGTATCATAAAGATTCTCTCTTACCTGCGTGATGCAGACGCTGATATTCGAACAGTGATCTGCAATTCTTTCCAGACTGGTAAGAAGATCTGTCAGAATAAATCCCATTTCAATCGTACATTCTCCGGAACGAAGCCGATTAATATGACGACGTTTTAATTCTTTGCTTAATTCATCTACTATTTCTTCCAGTGGTTCTACATCCTCTGTCAGATTCAGATCCTGCTTGTCAAAAATCTGATATGCTGTATCTACGATCCTGCTAACGGCAGCGATCAGGACCTGCAGCTCATTTCGTGCCTGAGCTGAAAAAGTAAGCTTTTTCTCATGAAGTTCCTGTGCTGACTCCATAATATTGACCGCATGGTCTGAGATTCGTTCAAAATCTCCGATACAATGCAACATCGTTGATACACTATGGCTGTCTCTCTCTGAGAGATTTTTGTTATTCAGCTTTACAAGATATGTTCCAAGCTCATCCTCATAACGGTCTACTTTTGACTCAATCTCCTGTACATGTTCTGCCTGTTCTTCACTGTAATCATAGATCAGATCCAGAGCAATATTAAGTGCCTTTCTGGAATCTTTCTCCATGTGTCTTGCTGCATTTCTTCCCTGTTCCACTGCAAAAGCAGGTTTTTCAAGGAAACGAGATTCCAGGATCATAAACTCCTGATCCTCTTTGCTGACTTCATCTTTCTTGTCATCACAGATTGTAAGACAGGCAAGTTTTACAAGCAGATTAGAGAATGGCAGCCATACCAGTGTTGCCGTGATATTAAACACGCTGTGAGTGATCGCGATCGTTGCCGGTGTCGCCATCTGTGTCATAAACGGAAAATGAACAGCAGCATTGATCATATAGAACAGAATCATGAATACCACGGTTCCGATCAAATTGAAATACAGATGGATCATCGCTGCACGTTTTGCATTCTTATTCGCTCCAATTGCGGACAAAAGTGCTGTCACACAAGTACCAATATTCTGTCCCATGATGATCGGAAATGCAGAACTGAACGGTACTGCGCCAGTCATACAAAGTGCCTGCAGAATACCTACGGATGCAGAAGATGACTGAATGATCGCGGTCAGTATCGTACCTGCAAGGATACCGGCAACCGGGTTGGAAAATTTCAGAAGAAGGCCCGTAAATTCCGGTACATCAGCCAGAGGTTTCACAGCTCCACTCATACTTTCCATACCAAACATCAGTACTGCAAAACCAAGCATAATCGTACCGATGTCTTTCTTGCGGGAACTTTTTGTAAACGTCAGTAATATAATTCCGACCATTGCGAGGATTGGTGAAAAAGAACTCGGCTTCAGCAGGCTGATAAAAAAGTTGCTGCTTTCAATTCCGGTCAGACTCAAGATCCAGGATGTAATCGTAGTACCAATATTGGCACCCATAATGATTCCGACCGCCTGTGTCAGTTTCATGATACCAGAATTTACAAAACCAACGACCATAACGGTTGTTGCAGATGAGGACTGAATAACTGCCGTCACACACATGCCCAGAAGAACTGCTTTCCATTTACTGGATGTAAGGTTCTCAAGGATCTGTTCCAGCTTCCCGCCTGAAACTTTGGCAAGTCCATCTCCCATAACCTGCATTCCATACAGGAACATGGCGAGACCTCCTAATAATGTCAATATACTGAAAAAATTCATATTATTCTCCTTTACCTGAATTTAATATATTTTCATCATATTGACACCTTGTAAAGTTCTCACCAGTATTATGTTAAATCTTTGTAAAATCGAATTTTGTCAAAAAATGCCGCTTTCTGTCTGGTTTTAAAATCTGTCCTTTTAAAAACTGCGGATATTTTCACCTTCATCTCCGGTCTTGTCAATCGATTTGACACGCAGATAATAGCTGACATTCTCATTGACATTGACCAATACACGGTCACCTACTCGATGACCTTTAAGGGCTTTCCCGATCGGAGATTCGATGCTGACACGGTTTTCCATGGAATTTCCACGGATGGATGTGACAAGTTTATACTTTTCCACTTCTCCATCTTCTTCAAACTCTACTTCAACAATATCATCCATTCCAACTTCATCGGACTTCGAAGAATCATCTACAACTGTTGCTGTTTTCAGCATTCTCTCCAGATAGCGGATACGGCTTTCGTTCTGATTCTTGTGTTTCTTCGCTGCATAATATTCAAAGTTTTCACTTAAATCACCCTGCGCACGGGCCTCTTTTACTGCCTCAATTGCTTCTTTTCGAATAACAAGCTTACGATGTTCAATCTCTTCTTCTATTTTTTCTATATCTCTTTTTGTAAGTCTTTCTCCCATATCTGTCACTCCTGTAACTTTTTTATACAGAGAATATACGCTAAAAACGATCTTCTGCTGTAACTTCTGATTGCCTATCAGTATACACGAATTCCTCTGGA
The DNA here is from genome assembly GCF_025147765.1 of Blautia obeum ATCC 29174. NCBI lineage: Bacteria > Bacillati > Bacillota > Clostridia > Lachnospirales > Lachnospiraceae > Blautia > Blautia obeum. The sequence goes on along the minus strand of NZ_CP102265.1, from coordinate 840,913 downwards.
ATGTATACCCGTGCCACACCAACATTAAATAATCTTCAATTTCCTATAAAAAGAGCCTGAAAAAAAGATACCTTTAAAAAGCAGCATCAATTCTTTCAGACTCTTACCTTATGAATTCCTCATTCTGTTTTCAAGAATGATATAATTTTATTCCCCATCTGCATGGTAAATACACACATATCCGGAATCCTCAATCCGGACGATCTGCTCCACCTCTTCATTCTTCTCCGGAAATTCACCCTCTGCCACAAAACGGACACAGGTTCCGCAGGAAGAACTCAAATCTCGTGGAACCGGCATGACGAGCGCCTCCAGATGCATTTTTTCACAGTTTTTTCGAAACTGTATTGCACCATAATGGGAATAAAAAGTCGCAATATATGTCATCATTTTGTTATTTTAAGCAGGAAATCGTCTCCCTGTTCTTCCACATTCACCTGATATCCCTGATGCATCACAAATCGAGAAACATTTTCTTTCGCAACTACATTATCTACCAGCACTTCATATTCTGCTTCTTTTGAAGCCATTGCAGTCTTAGTCTGAATGACTGGCTCCGGACAGGACAGTCCTCTTGCGTCTACTCGCTTCATCTTTCATTCTCCTTTCAGTTCTTTTACTCAGGCTTCTTCTTTTCTCATTGAATTGATCACTGCAATAGCTGCAACCACAACGATGCCGATCACAACTGCAATCTTACCATTTGCAGTCGGTCCGTCTGCGGAAGATGCCAGGCCAAAGTTATGTGCAAAAGCAGCTCCTGCCATCAGACCAAGCACTGTAACAACAGAGTCTGTATTTCCTTCTCCTGACAGAATCAGCTGACGCATCGGACAACCTCCAAGAAGAATGCAGCCAAACCCGGCCAGATACATGCCAAGTGCATTCCACAGTCCGTCTGTATGTGCGATTGGCTGTCCGACAAATCCTGGGTGGAAAAATCCAAGTGCCACATTCATGATCAGCGCACTGACAAGAATTGCTACAAAACCAAAGAGTAGTTTATATTCTCCAAAAAGAACTGCATCGCGGATGCCGCCAACCATACAGAGACGTGTTCTCTGTGCAAGGATACCAACAATCACACCAGCAGCAAGTGAAATTAGGATTGCTGCATGTTTGGCTCCCGGTCCGCCTTCCGGCTCCGTAAAATGAATAAATGCCGGTGCTGCTACCAGAAGAATCAGCACCACAATCTGGAATGCCGGATATACAGCTCCCTCCAGTTTCGGCATCTTGTAGGAACGTTTCAGCGTGTAACCTTTTTTCAGGAAGAATGTTCCCGTAAGGATACCTGCTGCAAATCCTACCAGACCAAAAATGGCGTTTCCGTCACCACCAGCCAGACGCAGAATCATTCGGAACGGACACCCAAGGAACATCAGACATCCGATCATAACAAAAGCTCCCAGTGTAAATCTGGTAACCGGTGCCGAACCACCTCTCGGACGAAATTCCTTTGTAATCAGTGACACGATGCATGCACCAAGCACCAGCCCGATGATCTCCGGACGGATGTACTGTACCGCAGCTGCAGAATGGAGTCCCAATGCTCCTGTAGTGTCTCGTAAGAAACAGGCGATACAGAATCCCATGTTCGCCGGATTTCCAAAGAACACCAGCATTGCTGAGATCACACCGATCAGCACGCCTGCCACAACGATCGTTGTTTTTTCTTTTTTCATTTGTTGTTACCTCCCTTTCCCTCTTATGCTAATTTTTTTGTTTATAGCATACATTCTTTGTATAAAATAATAACATTTCATTGACAAAAAAGCTAATTCATTATAGTCTTGTTTTATAGCTATTTATAGAAATATTTTATAAATAATCCTGATATCTGTTATCAGAATATCTGAATCGAGGTTATAGTTATGGCAAAAATATATCTGGATCAGGCAAGTACTTCCTATCCAAAGGCTCCCTCCGTGGCACAGGCTGTTTACGATTACCTGAATGGTTCTGCTGTCAATGTGAACCGTGGAGGTTATCAGGCTGCCTATTCTGTTGAAGAACAGATCTTCGAGACTCGCGAACAGCTTCTCCGCCTGTTTCATTTCACATCCGGAAAAGGCAAAAATGTAATCTTCACTCCCAATATCACGACCAGTCTGAATATTCTTCTGAAAGGACTGCTGAAATCCGGAGACCATGTACTTGTTTCCTCTATGGAACACAATGCGGTCATGCGTCCGCTGGTACAGCTTACCCGGCATGGAGTCACTTTTGACCGTATTCCATGCTCTGCGGACGGTTCTCTTCTTATAGAAAAAGCAGAAGAACTTCTTAAACCGAACACCCGGCTTCTCGTCTGTCTGCACGCTTCTAATGTCTGTGGAACCATGATGCCGGTACAGGAACTTGGAAAATTCTGTAAGAAACATGGACTTCTTTTTATCCTGGATACTGCCCAGACAGCCGGTACTGTCCCAATCGATATGGAGGCACTTCAGCTGGACGCTCTTGCTTTCACCGGACATAAAGGTCTTCGCGGTCCACAGGGTACCGGCGGTTTTCTGATCCGTAATGAACTCGCCTCCCAAATCGAGCCTCTCTTAAGCGGTGGAACCGGAAGTGTTTCCCATACAGAAGAAGTTCCGTCTTTTCTTCCTGATCGATTCGAACCAGGAACACCAAACATTCCCGGAATTCTCGGTCTGCATGCAGCACTCTGTGATCTGGAGCAGACAGATATGGGCAAGCTTCACCAACATGAACTGGAATTAACGCAGTATTTTATCAATGGACTCATGCAGATGGATCCATCTGAATCAACTCTTCGTGCAATAGGAAAACATAATACGATAGAACGTACTTCTGTCGTATCTGTCCAGACATTACAAACAGATATGGCACGCGTTGCCTATGAAATGGATGACACTTACGGAATCATGACACGTGTCGGACTTCACTGTGCCCCAAGTGCACACAAAACACTTGGCACTTACCCAGAAGGAACGATTCGTTTTTCTTTCGGACCAGAAAACACACATCACGAAGTTGATCTTGCTCTGCATGCCCTTGCAGAGATTACAGGTTCTCCATATCATTTATAAACTTTCATTTTTATCTGCTACTACTCACCCGTATGCAGTAATTTTTCATTATTAAGGGGTATCACATCATGGAATTCAAACAATTAGAAGCTTTTGTTGCCGTTGTTGATTATGGAAGCTTTTCCGAAGCAGCACGAAAGCTTTATCTCACCCAGCCAACCATCAGTGCACATGTACGTTCACTGGAGGAAGAGCTGCATACAAAACTTATCATCCGCACCACCAAAAAAACGACGATCACTACAAAAGGTTACCAGCTCTACGACAGTGCTGTACGCATGCTGGAGATTCGTAACAACCTTCTCGAAAATTTCACTGGTGTCCAGAAACATATGATCGACCTTGCTGCATCCACGATTCCGTCTTCCTATCTGCTGCCGGAAATCCTGGCTGCCTACGGAAAAACGCACCCGGATACTTATTTTCACTCTATCCAGACAGATAGTGCAGAGTCCATCAACCGCGTCCTTGACGGCACTGTGGACCTGGCGCTGGTTGGACAGAATACCAGCGATGAGAGCTGTGTCTTTCTTCCTTTCTGTCAGGATGAACTTGTCATTGCAACCCCGGTAACCCAGCATTATCTGGAAATGCAGAATCATGCAATCACCTTTCAGGATTTTATGAAAGATCCGATCATTATCCGTGAAAAAGGTTCCGGCACAAAAAAAGAAATGGATATCTTTCTGGAAAAACTCGGTATTACATCCAGTGACCTCAATGTGATTGCCCGCATGAATGACCTGGAAAGTATTAAAAAATCCATTGTGAACGGACTGGGAATTTCCCTTCTCTCCGCACGCTCTACGATCGATCTGCAAAAAACAAAGCAGATTCTTCTTTTTCCACTTGAAGAATCTGCTCATAAAAGAACTTTTTATATTGTCTACAGTAAAAATCGTATTCTGAAGCCACATGTGCGCCAGTTTATTCGTTTTGTCCAGGATTTCTACAGGACTTACTAATTTTTTACCAGCACTTTTTGCAGGCTTCATATCCCTGTGAAAGTGCCTGTGCCTCTGTTTCCTGTGTCGCTTTGTCCGGGTTCATATTTCCGCAGTCCGGTCTGCTGTGATATTTGCTTCCGGTTGCAGAAATCCATACGGTGCGTCCCTGTGTATCAGAAGAAATATCCGGTGTCTCTGTTTCTACTGCCGGTGCAGAAGCAGTATCTTCTGAAGAATACTGTGCTGCCTGTGAGGTATCGCTGTTTGCACTCTGCTGCTTTGCATCTCCCGCCGCATAATCATTACATGGTTCCTGATTCCAGCTTATTGTGTCTCCATCAGAAAGAGCAATGATTGTTCCCTGAGCATCTGTACGATAAACCGGAATATTCATATCTCTCAGTTTTTCCATGGTCGATGCAGCTGGATGTCCATAAGAATTGTCCTGTCCGCAGCTGATCACTGCCCAGGACGGTGTAGATGCCTCCAGAAGATCCCAGGAAGTCGAAGATGCAGAACCATGATGTCCAAGACTTAACACATCGCAGTCCAGATTCATTCCTGTACTGATCATATCCTGTTCACTGGTCTCTTCTGCATCTCCCATAAACATAAAACTGTTGTTTCCGTTAACCAGACGGATGACTACCGAGTTATCGTTGCTGTTCTGGGAAATCCCATCCGGCGCCATGACAGTAAAGCTGCCAGTTCCAAACTCATAAGTATCTCCGACAGACGGATACTCCACAATGATCGCATGTGCAGTAGCAGTATTCATAAATGTATTAAACAGATCTGAGGTATGTACATAATCAGAACCCAGCACATGTTCCACTTCAAAATTATCCAGACATTTGACCAGTCCACCCAGGTGGTCTTCATCATAATGAGAAGAGATCATATAATCAATGGTCTCTACCTGCTGATTTTTCAGATACTGTACCACTTCATCCGCATGTGCCCGATTTCCACCATCATAAAGAAGATTTTCTCCTCCTGACTGGACGAGGATTGCCAGTCCCTGGCCAACATCAATAAAATGTACAGCCATATCACCCTGTCCTGCTGCCTGCGTGGAAACTGCATTTCCCGGAACTGCAAGCATAAATGCCAACAGAAGTGACATCAGAAATGTCATAAGTTTACTTTGTTTTTTCATAATCTTCTCCTTCCCTTATATCTTACAGATAACAGTTCCATATGTTTACAGGTTACTGTTCTCTCTGTTTTACAGTTCTTCTATCCTTCTTCGGATTTCCTGGCTCGCATCTTCAAACAACAGATCCCGGTTGTAGCGGATATAGCGTTCACATTCATACGTTTCCAGGAAACGAACGCAGGAATAATCTGTATTAATACCAGATACGAAAATTACCATCTCCTGACTGTTATAAAATGCTGCCTCCATAAAATCAAATGCATATTCCAGCGTAGAACCTGACTCGTCCCAGACAGCATCCCAGGACGCACGGTATTCTCCGAAAGCATTCTTTACAATGTCAAAGGCTTCTTCCCAGTTTTCTGTCTGCTCTTTTTTTAGAAGCGTCACATATCCTTCCAGCACTTCAACAGCTTTTCGGATCGTGCGATCCTCTCTTCGCTCCAGAAGCCCCTCTGTCTGCTTACGTTCTCTTTCTGCCCGAAGGTTATCCACAAAATCTCCGAGACGCTGTACCAGATTTCCACCTTCCTGTGGTTCTTTCAGGCTTTTAAGCACTTCAAAAACTTTTTCCAGCACATCTTCCTGAAGAACAGCATCACGTACTGCCTGGCGAACGCCTGAGAATAGCAGGTTAACCACACTGACTCGCTCATCGAATGACGCATGAGAAACTTTTTTGACCATTGCCTCTGACGGCTGTCCTTTCAGGATTTCTGCGATCTGATAATCCTGCTGATATTTCTGATAGAGTTCATAATATTCTGCAAATTCCTTTGCAATCCGCTCATGCTGGATATACTGTCCGACCACATCTGCCGTGATATTCTTGTCAAGCTTCTCATAAACTTCCATGATTCTTGACAGATCTTCCCAGCCACGCGGCGTTGCAAACTGTTTGCCATCAATCGTTGTTTCCATCTGATAGAAACAGTTATTTCGAAGTTCCAGATAAGAAAGAATTGCAGGATGAATATTTTCTTTGAATGCATATTCTTTCCAGACACGATAATCCGGTTCTACTGTGATCTTCTTGACACGATCCAGTGTAACAACATCAAAATCACGGACGGATTTGTTGTATTCCGGTGGGTTACCTGCTGCTACGATCACCCAGCCTTTTGGAATTTCATGATTTCCAAAAGTTTTGCACTGCAGAAACTGCAGCATCGCCGGAGCCAGTGTCTCTGAAACACAGTTAATCTCATCGATAAACAGAATTCCCTCGGTAAGTCCGGTTTCTCTCATACGGTCATAAATGCTCGCCACAATCTCACTCATCGTGTACTCTGTCGCTGAATATTCCCTGCCTCCATATTCTTTCTTAGAGATAAATGGAAGACCGATCGCACTCTGTCTAGTGTGATGTGTGATCGTATAAGCGACCAGTGCCACACCACACTCTCTGGCTGCCTGTTCCATGATCTGTGTCTTTCCGATTCCCGGTGCTCCCAGAAGAAGTACCGGTCTCTGATGTACCCGTGGTATCACATATTCATCATACTCGTTTTTCAGAAGATACGCCTGTACAGTATCTATGATTTCCTGTTTTGCCTGTTTAATATTCATAATGCTCTGCTGTCCTCTCTCTTTCCAGTGCCTTGGTATCCAGTATCAACTTGATCGCCCATGGCGGCACATCCACATCCCGATAATCATCTTTCATAAAAATGAATGCCGTATCATACGGCGGCATCTTCGCCGGGAACATCCCATATCCATCTGTAAAGTACAGAAGTCCTCGCAGCCGCTGAAAGCTGCCCATTTTCAGAAGCTGATCCACATAGGCAAATGCCGGACGAAAATCTGTCCCGCCAAATCCCCGGATTGTAAAGTCCTGGAGATACGCCTCCATCTCCCGCTGATCATGAATCACCTGATCATCCTGAATCTTTTCATCACACTGAATGATATGTACCTGAATCTTACGGAAAAAGCTCTCCGACTCAGACAGCACACTGTACGTTTCCTCCAGAAAACGACGGATCAGGCTGCCGTTACAGGACATCGATGTATCCAAAACAATCACAAAGTCTTCGATTTTCTTCATCTCTTTTGTTTCCAAAGGCTCGATCAGAGGCATATTTCCATATAATTCCAATCCCAGATTATAGTAGATCGGATCAAAGGAATCCATATCCACCTGCATCTCTTCTTTTAGAACCGAAAACTTCCGCAGAAACTCCCGGTAGTCATAACGCTTCCGGTTCTCTGCCTGTAAATGCTCCACAAGTCCCGGAGAATCACCTGCCGCTTCTTTTGAAAAAAGTTCAATCTCCGTCTGCATCTTGCGTCGCATCTCTTCCCATTCTTTCTGGTGACTCGCCATTCCACTGCGATTCTGCGGTGTATACCAGAAATGATGATCGTCACGCCTGAATTCCTGCTCCAATCGGATAATCTCGTTTTCTTCGCATTCCATCAACAGATAAAACATCGCATCGGCTGTAAGAACGTTCTTTTTTTCCTTCCACTGGCGGTACTTTTCTCTTCGGAAACTGTTCGGTCGGATATAGACCGCTTTCTCATAAAGGTCATCCATGACATTCTCTACTGCAATATCTGCCGCCAGGTTCCAGAGTCTCTGATCACTTTCTTCTTTTACTTTGCGATTCCAGAGATGACAAAACAGACAATGAAGCAGTTCATGCAGATACATACGATTGATCCATACTTTGTTTTGTATAAATGTATTCAAAAGCCATGTCGGCGAAGCAAAAAGCAGTTTCCCGTCAGTTCCCATAACATCTGTCTCACCCGAAACAGTCGGACGCAGTGCCCCGAATGCACTTTGGAGAAAACGCATGGCAACAGCCATCTCATTTCTGGAGTTTTTCAGAATGTCCTCGCAGATTTCCAAAGTTTCTTCTTCTTTTTTTCTCTCTTCGTGAACAAAATTTCCAAATTTGCCCCTGTACTCTTTTTTCACAGTTCAAATGCCTTTCTCTGTTTTCTTCCATGTTTCTGTAGTTCATTCATTAAAATGCTGACACATCTGGAATCATTCGCACTCTGTGCCGTTTCAAGCATCTTTTCTGTTTCTGCCCGATCTGGCGCAAGTTTCCTCAGGATACGCTGCATGGAATCATATGCTTTCTGTTCTCCCAGAAGCCTTATTGCCTGCTGTATGTGTTCCTTTATATATATGAGATACTTTTCTTTTGCCTCATCTGTCATGCTTACCGGATAAAGAATTCGGTCCAGTGCCAGATTCAATACGATCCGCTCCTGTTCCCAGGCAACTGCATATGGAAATAGCCGGTCGTATTCCAACGTATTGATCTTTTTATGTACGAAACTGTTTCGATAACGAATTCCGCTTCCATGCACATGATTTTCCAGGATCCTGGCAGGCGTGTTTTCCACACCTTCTTCAAAAAATTCCGGAAACCAGAACCTTCCATATTCCCCATCTATCGTTATGTCAACGCATAGTGTCTCCGGAAGCTCTGTCAGGAAATCCCGTAAACTGGATTCTCCCTTTTCATCGGTCTCCACCGCAATCTGTTCCATCCTGTGGCAGCCGGTAAGTGCTCCTGCACCCAGGTCCTGCATTTTTCCATAGAACGTAAGCTTCTTAAGATGAAAACAGTTATAAAAAGCATACCGGCCAATCTTCCTGAGCTGACGTGGAAGACGGATTTCTTCTACACGATTTCCCGCAGCTTGCGGCATATCATCCTCAGGTCGTGTCGCCCTGCCGTTCTCTGTGCAAAAATTTTCTTTTTCCTGCATCATTTTTAATTCTGTCGAATCGATATGGTCCGAAAAAATATACGCGCCCAACTCCGTCACCGGAAAGCCTTCCAGCATATCCGGAAGTTCTACGATCGTATCGTATCCATATACACGGTCAATGCAGATTCCTGTTTTGTTTCTTTTATATAAATAGATCATTTATTTTCTCCCAGACGGATTTTTTCCATTTGCTCCTGCATCTCCTCTGACATATGATCAAACAGATACGTTTTGCTGCTCTGTCTGCGCTGATGCCATTCTTCTCTGGCAGTTTTTTCCGTATCTTCTATCTCTTTCTTCAATCCCTGTGCAGAGATTCTGTGGGCGCCCTGTCCCATAATGATGACCTGTTCCAGCCCATCAGAAGTCGCAACCGTTACCTGATACTGTCTGCCGATCCTGTGGACCGTCTTTTCAATATACTGGTCTGCTGTCTCGGCCTCTTTCGTGTAAACCACATAGATATTATGATACGGAATGATTTCTTCCACATGTCCCTCCACTTTGTAGGCATCAAAAACAAGAATCAGCGTACATTTACGATACCCCTGATAGTTACTTAAGATATCCATCAATTTGTCGCATGCAGCATGAATATTTTCCTTTGCAAGTTCATTCAGTTCTTCCCAGGAAAAGATGATATTGTATCCATCCACCAGCAGATATTCTTCCTGTCGCGGTTTCCTTGCTCTGTAACGGGTAGCCGGCGTCGAACTGTGTACGGTCTTTTTCTGGAAAGCAGTACGGTCACGCTTCATCGGCCCAAAAGTACGTTCAAAAATAGCCTGCAGTTCTTCCTCTTCTTCATAGCTTCCGCTGTAAGAAAACTTTCCGTTTTTTCCACTGATATTTCTGGAAATGTTTGCGTTATCCACCGCTGTACCCGGATTTTGCGCACTTTCCACATCCTCATACCAGCTTTCACTGTCCAGTTCATCCATATCCACACCACTTTGCAGATGCATATAAGCTTCTACCTGATCCCAGGGAACAACAAAACCAGCTCCATGCGCGCAAAATACAGATCCTGTCGGATTTTCCAGATCCGCTTCCGGATCATATCCAATATTCTGTATCACTTCATCCTGATTCTTACATGGTGCATATCCTTTAAGGCTGCAAAAAAGTTTTCCTGTTCCATGTGTGTAGGAAACCACTTCTTTCTGGTAATCCCGCATCTGAGCGACAGCCGCAGTCCCTTTGAGAATTGCAGTTTCGCCCTCTACCTCCGGTGCATCAAACGTTCCCTGCATCTTCTGGACATCTGCCATTGCTCGTCCTATCATCTCTGCCGGTACTTCCAGTCGGAATTCATAATACGGTTCCAGAAGAATATTTCTTGCTTTGCGAAGTCCCTGACGTACCGCACGGTAAGTTGCCTGTCGGAAGTCACCACCCTCCGTATGTTTCGCATGTGCCCTTCCGGTAAGAATCGTAATCTGCACATCAGTCAGTGGCGATCCAGTCAATACACCAATATGCTCCTTTTCTTCAAGATGCGTCAGAATCAGTCTCTGCCAGTTTCGTGCAAGTACATCCTCACTGCATGCAGTAAAGAACTGGCATCCGCTTCCTGGTTCCCCCGGTTCGATCAGAAGATGTACTTCTGCATAATGACGGAGCGGTTCAAAATGTCCCACACCTTCTACCGGCTCTGCAACCGTTTCTTTATAAACAATACTTCCAGCACCAAATTCCACAGCCACATGAAAACGATCCCAGATCATTTTTTTCAGAATCTCAATCTGCACTTCGCCCATCAGCTGTGCATGAATTTCCGCCAGCTGACTGTCCCAGAGAATATGAAGCTGCGGTTCTTCCTCTTCCAACTGACGCAGCTTTTGGAGCATCTGATGTGGATCACAGTCATCCGGAAGGATAATCTGGTAATTCAGGACAGGTTCCAGAACCGGAAGTTCTGATTCCCGTTCAATTCCCAGTCCCTCTCCCGGATAGGTTCTCGTAAGTCCTGTCACCGCACAGACCGTTCCGGCTTCTGCTTCCGGTGTCAGTTCATATTTTGCTCCGGAGTACAGACGAATCTGATCTGCCTTTTCTTCCCAGGCAGCCTCTTCTGCTTTACGCCCCGGCAGAATCTGTCCGTTTGAATTTGAAGAAAGCAGTGTCTTTACTTTAAGACTGCCTCCTGTGATTTTCATATACGTAAGACGATTTCCCTGTTCATCTCTGGCGATCTTGAATACTTTTGCGCCAAATTCTGTCGGACGCTCTGGTTCTGCTGTATATTGCTGTACACCATTCCAGAAATCCTTAACGCCTTTTTCTTTAAGTGCAGAACCAAAATAACACGGGAAGATTTTTCGCTGTACGATCAGTCGTACAATATCACGGTCTTCGACGATGTCTGTTTCCAGGTATGTTTCCAGAAGGTCTTCCTCACAGACCGCAATGTTTTCCAGCTGCTCTGGAGTAAGTTCATACATTCCGTAATCTGTATCCTGTGTTCTCCCAAAATCCACACAATTTTCATGAAGATGCTGCTTCAGATCATTCAGCAATGCATCGTGATCTGTTCCCTGCTGATCCATCTTATTGACAAACAGGAATATCGGAATCTGATATCGCTCCAGAAGTCTCCACAAAGTCATCGTATGGCTCTGCACACCGTCCATTCCATTGATCACCAGAATCGCATAATCGAGGACCTGCAGCGTACGTTCCATTTCAGCTGAAAAATCCACATGTCCCGGTGTATCCAAAAGCGTCACTTCCATATTTTCTGTTTTTAGCAACGCTTGCTTGGAAAAAATCGTAATCCCTCGTTCTTTTTCCAGTTCATATGTGTCAAGAAAAGCATCTCCATGATCTACACGGCCAATCTTTCGGATCTCACCGCACAGATACAGAAGTTCTTCTGACAGAGTTGTCTTTCCGGCATCTACATGTGCCAGAATTCCAATAACCAGTTTTTTCATTCATGTTCTCTTCTTTCTTCTATATACAAAGGGGCCAGTTTTCGCACGATCGTCTCACTGACATGGATCAGTGTATCCAGATCATTTTTCTGATTATTCAGATACGCATGAAAGCATCCCTGAATACAGAAGGAAAGCATGATATCTTTCTCCGGATCAGTCTCATACTGCGGATATTTTTCCACGATCAGCCGTTTCAATTCTGTTTCCAGACAGTCACCTAGATGACTTTTTTCTGTTCCGGAAAACAAAATATTGATCAGTGAATGATTCGATACCAGAGCCATATATAAATTTCTTGTGAACACATCCGGATCTTTAAACGGTGATTCCTGCTGACTGGAAATATTTTTGATCACTGTCGTGATCGTCTCTGACTCCAGCATCTGTGAAAGTGCATAAATATCCTCATAATGACTGTAAAAAGTTGATTTATTGATGCATGCCAGGCTGCACAGCTCTTTCACCGTAATTTTCTCCAGTGGCTTCGCTGCACGCAATTCCAGAAATGCATTTCGGATTGCTCTCTCTGTTTTTTCTATTCTGATATCCATGTTTCCTGTTCTCCTTTTTCCGACAGATTTTATAAATCGTCGGTTATCCACCGCTTATGCCAAATCGTCGGTGGACAATCCCCCTGTTTCTTTAGTATAAAGTAACTATAATACCTGCGGATTGCTCCGCACTTTTACCTTTTAGTATACTCAAAAAAGCAACTAATGTCTATTATCTACAAGGAGAATATGATGGATTTTTATGGATTTTATACAGGAAAAATTTTTGACGCTTATAAATATCTCGGCGCCCATGTTGAAGAAAAAGGCGTAACTTTTCGTACTTTTGCACCTTCAGCCTCCCGCATCACTCTGATCGGGGACTTCAATGACTGGCAGGAATGGGAAATGAACAAAGTTTCTGACGGTAATTTCTGGGAATGCTATGTTCCACAGGCAAAAGCCGGTCAGATGTACAAATATAAGATTTATGACCGTAACGGTAATCCAGTCGATCATTGCGATCCGTATGGATTTGGCATGGAGCTTCGCCCAAGCAGTGCCTCTATCATTCGTGACATGTCAAAATACAAATTCAAAGACAGCCAGTGGTTGCAAAGCCGCAGCGACTGCCGAAAAAAACCGTTGAACATTTACGAAATTCATTTTGGTTCTTTTCGCAAGCCTTCTGACAAAGCAGATGACTGGTATAACTATGAAGAAATGATTGATATTCTGATTCCATATCTGGTCAAAAATGGCTATAACTATCTGGAGATCATGCCTCTGAATGAATATCCATGTGATGAATCCTGGGGCTATCAGGCAACCGGTTTTTTCAGTCCGACTTCCCGATACGGAACAGCTGATCAGCTGAAGGCCTTCATCGATGCCTGTCACAAACATAACATCGGCGTATTGATGGATTTTGTTCCGGTTCATTTTGCTGTAGATGCTTATGGCCTTGCGAATTACGATGGAACCGCACTTTATGAATATCCGAACTCTGCGGTTGGTGTCAGTGAATGGGGAAGCTGCAACTTCATGCATTCCCGCGGCGAGACCCGAAGCTTCCTGCAGTCCTGTGCAAACTACTGGATCAGAGAATTCCATATGGATGGTATCCGTATGGATGCGATCAGCCGTGCCATCTACTGGCAGGGCGATCCGGCAAGAGGCGTCAACCTCAATGCTGTAGAATTCCTGCAGTATATGAATCAGGGACTGAAGTGCATGCATCCTTCTGTGATTCTTGCAGCCGAAGATTCCACTTCTTTCCCAAAAGTAACCGATCCGGTCGATCAGGGCGGCCTTGGTTTTGATTATAAATGGGATATGGGATGGATGAACGATACGCTGAATTACTTCCGTACCGCGCCGGAATACCGCCCGGAAAACTATCACAAACTGACATTCTCCATGATGTACTACTATGATGCCCGTTTCCTGCTCCCGCTGTCTCACGATGAAGTTGTTCACGGCAAAGCAACGATCATGCAGAAAATGAGCGGCGACTATGAATACAAATTTCCACAGGCGCGTTCTCTGTATATGTACATGTATGCGCATCCGGGCAAAAAGCTGAATTTCATGGGAAATGAAATCGGCCAGTTCCGTGAATGGGATGAAAAACGCGAGCAGGACTGGATGCTTCTGGATTATCCACTTCATGCTGGATTCGCCCGTTTCATGAAAGACCTGAATAAATTGTATCTGGAACACTCTGCTTTCTGGGAAAAAGATTATGAAGCAGATGGTTTCCAGTGGATCGACTGCCATCAGGAAGGATGCTGCATCTATGTATTTGAACGCTGCAGCAAAAAAGAGCGTATGATTTCTCTTTTTAACTTTTCCGACCAGGAACAGGTATATGAACTGCACATTTCTGATGCACAGAAATTAAAAGAACTCTTGAACAGCAATCTCACTGTTTATGGCGGAACCCAGAAACGTAAAAGTGCCACAAAGGCAATAAAAGACGGCAAGATCGTCCTGACCCTGCCGCCATACTCTTCTGTTTATTATCTTGCTGAATAATATTATAAATTTACAGGGCCGCAATCACCTGACAGTGACCGCAGCCCTGATTCTATTTCTTCTTTATACTTCTGAGGAAATAGCAGATTGCCCACGCAATACTCATTCCCGCTGCAATTCCAAATGCAAAGAGAAAAGTATCCCTTCCATATTCCAGTGCCTGTACCGTGTTCCCTTCCACTATACTATTCATGCAGTAATAAAGTGTACTTCCGGGAATCAACGGAATAACAGAAGTTACAAAAAAGGATGTAGACGTTTCTTTACAGATTCTTGCAAGAATTTCCGCATACACATCTACAATAAAGCCTGCCAGCAATGACGGAAGAAAGACATTTCCCCGAAGTCCTTTTCCGAGAAGAAACACCATCCAGCTTATAAATCCACCAGCTGCTGCCAAAGGCAGGTATTTCTTTTTCATATGGAAGAGAATTCCAAATCCCACGGAACCAAGGGCTCCGGTAATCAGCTGTATTACAATTGTTGTGTTCAAAGCCCCAGCCTCCTAAACAGAAGAATTGCCCCCATAAATCCAAGTGCCAGTGCGGCCGCCAGAAGCAATGCCGCAATCAGACGGATAATTCCGGAAAGTGTATCACCAATCAGCACATCCCGGATAGCATTTGTTGACATAAGACCTGGAATCAAAAGCATAATGTCCCCAATCATAATCTTATCCATATGAAGGAACGGGCAAAGCAAAACAAGTCCACAAATAACACATCCTGTCAGAAAAGAAGCAGCAAACTGAAACGTCACTTCATTCATACACACTGGTCGAAAATATTGCTGTAATGCCCAGATCAAAACAGCCCCAAGTCCTGCCGCAATCGCATCCGAAATACTTCCACCATAAAAAAGTGCAAAACTACTGGCCGCCAGAAGGCTTCCAAAAAGTTTCCAGAGTGGCTTTGGTCTGTCTGCATTGATCTTATCAAATTCTTTTCGAAGTTCTGTGGCAGAAACAGGCTGCCTGCAAAAACGACGACTCAAGTCATTTAACTGCTCCAGCTTGGTAAAATCATTTCCGCCATCTTCCCGTACCCGGCGAGTCTGTGTACGCGCTCCGTCTCCCGGAAATTCCATCGTAATGACAATACTGGATGTGATCACAAAAACATTCATCTGAGTAGCACCACAGGCATAGCCCATTCGATTCAGTGTATCCTCCACCCGGAAGATCTCTGCACCGCTGTTTAACAGTGCATCGCCCATATCAAGAAAAACATGCAAATAATCTTTGGCTGTCTGCATGAGAATTACTCCTTTAATCTTCTGAAAATATCTTAAGTATAAATCTTAATCACGGACAATACAACTTCTTTCTATCCATGGAACAGCCAGCATAGTCAATAAAGGCAATATACTTACTGACTGCCTCGGATGCGCCTCCCAGAAAATATAAAAGACAAGCGCACCACACCAGTAGATTGCCAGGATCCAGCTGTATTTGTCTGTTTTTTTCTTACGAAATGTGCAACACACGCCAGACAGGATCAGAACATACAATACTATATTGTAAGCCTGCATATATGTTCTGAACAAACCGGATTTTTTACCAACGAGCCAGTCATAGCAGGTTGTTTTTTCCACTACATTTTTTGTGTATTGAGTATATCCATGTGTACCGATTCCCCATACAATTGCTTCTTTCTTTATGGCAAGCTTCAGATTCCCCAGCACTCCATTCTCACGAAGATGTTCAAGATAGACCTTTTTATTATTTTCCACTTTTTCTTCATGTGTCGGAAAACTGCGTGTAAACCTCATATCTTTTACATTGTACGTTCCATTGCCATGGCTTCCCATCATCAGAAAATGCTCAATCGTAATCGCCGAATCATAAGTATCCATGTCTACATGGTAACGATATACTCCACCCCATGCCAACTGAAAAATCAGCAGACCACATACCAGTGGAATCCCAAATGTAAGTAACTTTTTCCAATACTTATTCAGCAAGATCCAGACGCCAGCCGCAAGTACTATAAAAATGCTGGTTACACGAATGCAGGTTGCAAACCCGATCAGAAATCCGGCAACAAGAAAGTGTATCATCTTCCAGTGATTTTTTTTCTTGTAACAGCCGTAAATAATAAAACCTACACCGGCCATAACCAGTCCGGCTGATATCGTATCAGTATAATAATAAGACGCGTATGCGTAAAAAGAAGGATTCGTAAGAAGTAATACCATATATACCGCGGTTGTTCGAATCGTAGTAACTTTTTTTAAAATAAGGAATGCAGATACATACATAACAAGGATCAACAGCACATTAAACAATCCAGCCGCAATCCGGTAATCCATACCTGTAAATGCTGCCATACGGAATACATAGTAGATTACGATTGCCAGTGGAATATTATTTGTATTATAAGCAAAGTACTTCGATTCGCCAAAACTGATTTTCCCTGTCTCCACCATATCTACACAATAATCATAAATATGATTCAGATCCACTTCCGGAACCAGTCGCATATGAAAAACAATATATGTCTGCACAATAACCGCTGCGAATATCCCTGCTATGGTCAGGTAGTACAGTGTTCTCTCCGATAATCGCCGGAACAGTGTCAGGCTTCCTGCAAATACTGCTGCATAGCATAGCAACACCAGTATTACTTTTGTTATATTTATATCTTTCATAACAAGAGGCTCAACAAATGACACAAATGATACAAACAATGCAGCTATTATTACAAAACAATATGTTATTTTTTCTATGGATTTTTTCATTCTATTATTCCTCGTTTCCGAATAGCTACAATCTTCTGTGCTCATTTTAGCATAGTATAATTTTATTGTCATCTGTATCATTTACAGAAGAAAAAAGAACGCCAGTTGCCTGACGTTCTTGAATGATCTTTATTATCTTCTTCCGTAGCGTGTTGCCAGTTCCAGCATTTCTTTCTGAAGTTCTGCCGTGAACTGTCCTTCTTTTAATCTCCACTTCCAGTTCTTTCCAAGTGTGGATGGCTGATTCATTCGTGCGGAATTATCGAGTCCCAGATAATCCTGCATCGGCACGATACAGAGATTCGCAACACTCTGCATTACCAGACAGATCAGGTCGTCACACAGTTCCTTACCGGAGTCCTTGAAATTATTCAGATATTTACGCACCTGCCGTCTCTCTGCCGGAGTGATATCCTCCAGCCAGGAAAGCAGTGTTTCATTATCATGTGTTCCCGTATAAACAACGCAGTTTCTTGGATAGTTGTGTGGCAGGTAGTCACTGGCATTTCCGGTATCACGCTCATCAAAGGCAAACTCAATAACCTTCATATTCGGATAGCCACTCTCTTCTACCAGTCTCTTAACACTGTCTGTCATATATCCAAGGTCTTCTGCGATGATCTCCCTGTCACCAAGACTTGCGGAAATTGCACGGAACAGATCGATTCCAGGTCCTTTTTCCCACCATCCGTTTTCTGCTGTCGCATCGCCATAAGGAATTGCATAGTATTCATCAAATCCACGGAAATGATCAATCCTTACAACATCATACAGACGGAAACAATTGGCAATTCGTTTGATCCACCATTCATATCCGGAGTTGCGATGCACTTCCCAGTTATACAGCGGGTTTCCCCAGAGCTGACCAGTCGCGGAAAATCCATCCGGAGGGCATCCGGCCACCTGTGTCGGGCAATTCTTCTCATCGAGTTTGAAGAGCCATGGGTTTGCCCAGGTATCCGCACTGTCCATTGCTACATAGATTGGAATATCACCAATGATCTGGATTCCTTTTTCATTGGCATAAGCTTTCAGTTTCATCCACTGCTGGCGGAATTTAAACTGCATATATTCCTGAAATTCAATTTCGAAATACATTTCTTCTCTGTAATAATCCAGTGCATTCTGCCAGCGAAGGCGGATATCCTCTGCCCATTCACTCCACTGTACACCGCCGAAACGCTTCTTCACTGCCATAAAGAGTGCATAATCTTTCAGCCACCATGCCTCTTCTTCCTGGAACTTACGGAATTCTGGATCCATATAAATATTGCTTCTTTCATATGCTTTTCGAAGAAGAATCATACGGCCTTCGTATAATTTTGCATAGTCAACACTTGACTCATTATCTCCAAAATCAACACTGTCACATTCTTTTTTGGTGAGAACCCCTTCTTTTATCAGCTCTTCCAGGCTGATAAAATATGGATTTCCAGCAAAAGTGGAGAAGGACTGGTATGGAGAATCTCCATAGCTGGTCGGCCCCAGCGGCAGGATCTGCCAGTAACTCTGGCCGGCAGCCTTCAGTGCATCTACAAATTCATATGCTTTTTTGTCAAAACATCCGATTCCATATTTTGAAGGCAGGCTGCTGATTGGAAGCAGCACGCCGCATTTTCTTTTCTTTACCATTTTCTTTCCTCCCTCTATTTCTCTTGTAAACACGGAAAACCAGGCGGTGTTTCACGCCCGGCAGTCCTACTTCGTCCGTTATACTTATTTTGACATAAAAAGGTGGGAATCGTCAATGTTCAGAATTGATTGTTTATGTTAAATTTTGAAGATATTTTTTTAATCCAGATGAAAAACCGTATGAAGATCTATGCACACCGGACTGTTATCTGGATTTGTTTCCATAATATCAGCCATGAAATCCCACCATTTGCGATTGATTTCTGTATCCGCACTCTCACTCCATCGCTTTTCATCTTCAACCTCTATATATCCAAATAAAGTAAGCGTCCCTTTGTCCAGAAAAATAGAATAGTTCTTGCCGCCATATTCATGTATCATATCTTTCATTTCCGGCCAGAGCAGATTATGTCTTCTTTCATACTCCGCTTCCTGTCCTTCATATAATTTCATTTTGAATGCTTTTATCATTTTCGCCCCTCCAATATTTTTCTGCAAAGTTTTTAGGACTGCCGTATGTAGCAGTACAGCAGTCCTGTTTCCAAGGGTTCTATTAATTTGTAATTAGCGCCTGATTAATAAACATCTTTCCATTCTTCGATATTGGATGGATCAAATTTGAATGGAGATCCAAGAATAACTTCTGTACCACCATCGGAAGCTTCTGTAACTTCGTAATCGCCAAGATCTCCTGCTGTGAATTTATCCCCAACAGCTCCTGTAATTTCTTCATTTACAAGTGCAATAGATGTATAAGCTCCCAGACGACCTACATCTTCTGGATTCCAAAGGAACATATACGGGCAGGAATGTGCATCATCATCTCCGATGTATTCAGACATTTCAGATGGAAGACCAAGACCAGTCAGTTTGCATGAAGAACCATTGTCCTGCAGAACCTTAGCTGCTGCTGCAATACCAACAGTTGTCGGCGCACAGATTACTTTCAGATCAGGATATGTCTGAAGCAGAGCCTGTGTAACGTCTGTAGATTTCTGTGGTTCATCATCACCATATGCCACCTCTACAAGCTCCAGCTTACTGTATTTATCATCTTTCATTACTTCTTTCATAGCTTCGATCCAGGCATTCTGGTTTGTCGCCTGAGAAGTTGCAGATACAATTGCCCACTGTCCTTCTCCACCGGAAATATCAAGTACCGCATCCATAAGTGCTTCACCGATTTCTGTTACACCAGCCTGATTTACAAAGGTCATACGGCTATCCGGGTTTACTTTTGCATCAAGGCAGGATACTTTGATTCCTTCATTCATTGCATCTTCCAGTGCTGCCTGAAGTGCATTTTCGTCATTACCTGCAATACAGATTCCATCTACCTGCTGAGAAATCAGAGACTGGATTACAGAAATCTGCGCGTCTGCAGTTGCTGTCTCTGGATGTTTTATAATGGCTGTGCCACCTTCTGCTTCAATGACTTCTTTGAATCCCTGTGCCTCTTTTTCATTGTACGGATTACCTGCTGCCTTTGTAACGATTGCAAAAGTTTTTCCCTCTGCTGCACCTGCCGCAAATACAGGGGATACTGTTCCCAGAACCATTGCTCCGCAAAGAAGTGCACTGATCACTTTTTTATTCATTTCTTTTTCCTCCTTTAAAATGAAATTATAAATTTTATACTTAAACACGCTCGTGTAAGTATGTCTTTAATATATTGCATATGGAATATCCATAAGCTCAGCTATTTTCTTAAAAAGCTCAGCGTTATGTCCGACCGAGAGTGCCAGATGATGCGTCGGTGCTTCCTGGAACCACCGGTCCATGTACTCAGCCGGTTTCTGACTGAACCGAATATGAGTGGAAGTGTTTCCATTCAACAAGATTGGTGCATCAATTGCTTCACCTTCACTAATGTTGAACTTTAATCTTCCATCTCCTGTCTGCGTTACTCCCAGAGTTGTTACTGCTCCCGGCCTTACCTTCGCTTCTACAGAAACTCCGCTTCCTCGCTTTCCATGGTAAACTCCCATTCCACGCAAAATAGGTTTTCCTTTTGATATTGCAAAATGGAACGGACCATCATGTCCAAGAATCATTGTATCCCTGTTAAAATCAGCTGCAACGATCTCACAGAAACTTCCTCCAGTTCCACAGATATCTGCAATTTTCATTGCCAGAGCTGTTTTTATATCACCTTCACCGGCACACGCTATCCCCTGTGCATTTAAAAGCGAGAATCCTACAATAAAACCACTCTGCACTTCTTCCAGATAATCATCACGACCATGGTAATAATAGGAAACACTGTCCAGATTTCTCTCCCTGACCATCTTTTCCTGTGCAATTGCCACCTTTGCAGACCATGTAAGCTGCTCTTCGGTTGGTTTCTTTGCAATAGGATCCGATGGTGAATCTCCGGAAATTTCGAAGAAATCCTGAATTTCTTTCAGTTTTTCCTGTACTTCCTCTTCTGTGACTGTTTTGAGATATGCGTCAAGGTCACTCATTTCAAGGACTTCAATATCAATTCCTGTTTGTGCCTGAAGCATTGTAAAATCACTGTACATATCAAGCATGCCGCTGTAATAACCACCAAGGAAACCAAATCTTGCCCACTGGAGATTCCGTTTCACAGCCGCTGCCCTGCACCATTCCTCAATTTGTTTCCATGCTCTGACCGCTTCCGGTCTTTCACAGGTTACTTCATCTGCCTTTGCAAAATCAGGTGTTTCTGTAAGACCAAGAAGTCCATTTACTGCACGAAACGTAATTCCCGCACGATTAAAGGCATTGGAAATTTCCGGAATGGAACATCCGACACACTGTGCCAGCCATCGGTCTGTGCCGGTAGTATCATATGCCATTTCCGCAGTCGGCTGCAGATTTAATATAATAACAGGCGCATTGTTGATCTGATGAACAGGAAGTACTGTTGCACTTGCGTAATAGGTTGCCGCATGTGAGAATACAATATCAACATTATTCTTATTGAAAAATTCACCTGCTTCGCGTCCTTTTTCCTCTGTATCTACCATTCCGAAATTGAACACTTCGCCCCATTCGCTGAGTCTTTTCTCAATAAATCTGTTATACCCCATGAGGCAGTCATACAATCCTTCAAACTGTCCCCAATATGTATTTAATCCCGCACTGTAAAGTCCGATGCGTGCTTTTTTCGGTGGTTTGATTTTTGTCAATCCGCTCATTTCGCATACTCCTTATATAAATATCTTGTTCTCAATTTATCTTGTTTCTTTTCGTTTACATGCTTATTATAAGCTGATATAATCTAAACTACATTAGTTTATATTGGCGCAAAATATCAATATCTTGCTACATAATTGAAGGAGTTTTTATGCAAAATATATCGACTCATAAATATATGGAAAAGCTGGATCTGACTTGGAGTGATGATTCGATTCGTTTTATTAATACAGCTACGCCCAGAGCGCGTCAGACTTTTTTCTATGTGCAGGAAGCAGGGGATTTCTGTACTTCCTCCCCCTATTTCACTGAAAGAGAAAACCTGAACAGTTTCCTTATCATCTACACACTTCGTGGTAAGGGATTACTGAAATATCACGGGAGTCAGTATTCTCTGCATCCGGGAACCACCGCATACATAAACTGTATGGAACACCATCACTATGAATGTCTGCAAAAACAGAACTGGGAATTTCTGTGGCTTCATTTTAATGGTCCCTCAGCACTCGGCTATTATGAAGAATTTATGCGGAGTAATTTTCATATTCTGGATTCTCTTGATCCGTTTTTTATGGAAAGTACCATGCGCAGAATTCTTTCTATTACACAGCGAAAAGATATTCATTCAGAAATACTCTCGTCATGTCTAATCATTAATATACTGACGCGTATTCTGATTGAAAATGACACTGAAAATCTCAGTCTGGGATTTATGCCTACATACCTGAAAACAGTTTTAAAGGCAATCGATCAGCATTTTCAGGAGCCCTTATCCCTTGAGTCGCTCGCCATCGCAGCAGGTGTCAGCAAATATCACCTTGCCCGCGAATTCAAAAAATACATCGGTATGCCACCTAATGAATATCTGATTGTCACCCGGCTGAATCACTCCAAAACACTTTTAAAATATGAAGACCTAACGATCGAAGAAATTGCATATTCCTGTGGGTTTCATCAGGTAAGTCATTACATTAATCTCTTCAAAAAGCACGAAGGATGTACTCCTTTAAAATTCCGCAGGGAATGGCACAGTAACGAAGCTGTCAAACCATCCGATGCACAGTAAAAAGTCCCCAGACACCATCAATATGTATCCAGGGAACTTTTCTTTTTACCAGAACTAATTGCACTATTTAAAACAATTTTTGACAACCGTGAAATACCATAATAAAAAAACAACCTCCCGGATATACTAATCTTCA
The DNA here is from genome assembly GCF_025147765.1 of Blautia obeum ATCC 29174. Taxonomy (NCBI): domain Bacteria; kingdom Bacillati; phylum Bacillota; class Clostridia; order Lachnospirales; family Lachnospiraceae; genus Blautia; species Blautia obeum. The sequence goes on along the minus strand of NZ_CP102265.1, from coordinate 817,811 downwards.
AGACTTTTTTAAGTCTGAATTTGTATACCATGGAGGTTATTTATGTCAAAAAATTCTTCTACAAAACCAAAGACTCCTACGAACCAGGAGGTCACTGATTCTTATGATTTTCTCTCAAATGCAGCATCTACCCAGGACTGTACTGGGCTGATTCCGTCAGGCCCGGTAAATGAGGATGAGCTGGAATCCTATGAAGCGCTATATCATTATCAGCCACCCAAAATCAAAGATACTTACCCAAATGATAAATGAAGCCCAGCAGCTCTTCCCGCATATATAACAAAGCGGACAAGTCCGCTTCAAACTCCCTGAATTCCTCAATCTTTGAGGGACTTGTTCCGCTTTGCGTGCCAGATGCAGTCTGCTTCAGCAGACATATTCCTCATGCATCTGGTCGCATCCTCGCGGAGCGTTTTTATGTAATAGGAACATTACAGAGTAATTGTAAAGTAGGTCAGAGGGTTTTTGCCCTCTTTCCCCTCATCAAACCGTACGTGAGGTTTTCCCTCATCCGGCTTTCCGACATTCTTCTTTCTACAGCATTACGTCATGCCTCCATTAGTTGTAAGCCTTTTTCCTGTAATCGTATCTTAGTTGCATACAGTCCTTTTAGTTTTCGCGTCTGCTGACGTTTCTTATTATTCCATCTGCAAAATGTACATAAAATATACCAGTCTATTGCCCGCATCCACTTTCTGTCATTCCTTGTTTTATAATAGTTTCTCCATCCTGTTATTTTAGGATTTAGAACTTTTATCAATTCTTCTTCTGTTTTTACCAACAGGTATCTCTGATTTATACTCTCTTTGACAGTCCGCTTCATTTTCTTCATGGCTTTCTTGCTTGGGTATTGATATGTCTCTCCATATCGGTTCCCTTTCTTATTTATTTTTAAAAATCTCCTGTGGTGCAGTCCAAGAAAGTCGAATCCTTCTGTTCCGTCCCACATGTTTACTATTTTCGTTTTTACTGGATGTAATCTTAAGTCCAGCTTTCCCATGATATATTGCAACAGGCTTTGTGCATGATTCACACTTTTCTTGTTTTTACAGATTATTACTGTATTGTCTGCGTATCTTACAAGAATCCCATGGGTACGTCCATACTTTTCCCATAGTCTATCCAGTGTGTTTAAATATATATTTGCCAGTAGTGGTGAAATGACTGACCCCTGACTTGTTCCGAGTTCTGAAATCGTCAGTATACTTCCGTACAAAATCCCAGACCTCATCCACTGTCTTATCAGCTTCAGTATTCTTCGGTCTGATATGCGTTGTTCTATCAGTATCATCAGCTTGTCTTGGTTTACATTATCAAAGAACTTTTCTATATCTGCATCCACAACATAGTAGCCTTTGTTATTACATGCTTTCCTTACTACTTCCAGTGCTTGTTTTGCACTTCTTTTTGGTCGGAATCCATATGAACATTCTCTGAAATCAGCTTCAAATACCGGTTCTATGGCTATCTTTGCTGCCATTTGTACAATCCGGTCTCTTACTGTCGGTATCCCAAGTGGTCTTTCACTTCCATCTGGTTTTGGTATCATCACTCTTTTCACTGGAGATGGGATATACTTTCCCTCTATCAGTTCTTTTTTGAGTTCTTTTAGATACTTCTCGATTCCCATCTTTTCTATATCTTCTATTCTGATACCATCAACTCCACTGGAACCTTTATTGGCTTTTACTCTTTTCCATGCTTCAATCAGCACATCGTCCCGATATACCTTATCATATAACGCATGGAATCTTCGTTTTTGGCATTTCTTGGCTGTTAGATATAGTTTGTTTTGAAGTTGTCGTACTTTTTCTTTGGAGTTATTAGTCTTCATGACATTCTCTCACACTTACCCTCTCTACAAACTTGAATGAAGTAAGGAACCTTCCCTTGGCTATGTTTTGTTTCATAACTGTCTTTGGTACTATGTTCCTCTCCGACTCCCTCTTATCAAGAATCCGATTTCGTCTTCTACTTATACGGTTCTTCTTTACCTGTCTGGTGATAAGTAGAGTCTCCCCAGTTCCGGGGCACACCTTTCATACATACCGTTCCCCATATACCGGAGGATTTTCGTTGGTGCTTTTCCAGTTTCTTCCCAATTTCCATGGTCGTCGCCCAATAGGACAAGGCTCGACTTCCTCTTTTCTCCTCTTTTGAGAGAAGTTTTATTTACGATACGGAAGGATTCACTTTATGTTGCGGTCTGCATGATTGTTAGCACTTCTTATGAAGCTACATTACCCATCCGCTTAGTACCCTGTATTACTACAACGCACCGGATTTGACTATATGGCTCACTGGTGATTACCATAGTCGGACTTTCACCGACTGGTGTGCCCCAGCTTTGCTGGGCACGCTCCTATTACATAAAAAAATAAAGTGCGTAAGTTTTGTTACCAGTAACTTACACACTTTATTTTACACTCTCGATTTGAAGCAAAATCCAACTTTTATTTCTTCTTCCAGTAAATCTTATAAATATCATATCTCGTCATCAAGCGTATATTCTTCCCTTTAATGACCTTGATCGTTCCTTTTTCCAGGCTGCCTTCTTCATAAGTTCTTACACTGTAAGTGATACTGTTGCTGCCAATTTTATAGCTTCCTTTTCCACCATTTCCGGCTCCGACATAATACAGAAAGCTTCCATTGTTTGCAAATTTCATTGCATTTCCATAGTAAAATGCCGAACCATAGATCCAGCGTATAGAAGTTTTATTTACTTTCACTGTCATCGGCACATCAACTTCCCAAGTTCCTTTAAGAGTACTCTTATTTATGACTGTTTTGGCTTTCTTTACTGTCACAGTACATTTAAGTTTTTTCTTTCCATATTTAGCTGTTATCACAGCTTTCCCAGGTTTTCTGGCGGTTACCACAGCTCTTTTCCCACGTGAGCTCACACTGGCAATCTTAGAATTACTGGAAGTCCATGTTACTTTTGAATTTCCTCCAACAGCTGTTATCGTTGTTTTCCCGCCTGCATATAACTGAACTTTAGACTTGTTGAGTCGAATTCCGCCGGCATACACTACACTGCACGATGCAATAACAAGTATACAGCATACGATGATTGCCAGAACTCTTTTACTCTTTTTCATCTTTCTCTCTCCTTTCTCATATTTCCTCTTCCAGTTTTTCCAGAAGCTTTTTTCTCTGCTTTTCAAAAATTCTCGGAAGTACCAGCAATGCAACCATACAACAGATCACTCCCGCCAGACCTCCTGCAAACATCATTTTTCCTACTATCATTTCTCTCCCTGCCTTTTGTCCTGATTTCTCAGATTACAGCCATCCGTTATCTACTGCCTGTTGGTAAAGTTCCTGGAGTCGCTCCATATCCGCATCATTTGCATTGGAAGCAGACTCTTTCTGATATAACTCATCTGCTTTCTTATAATATTCTCCAAATTTGCTGTAATTTCTGAGGTCAACCGCCAGTGAATTCTGTTTGGAAGCTTCCAGATAAGCAAGGCTCTTATATGTACGGTAATCCTCCCCATACGTCTTAAGGATGTTATCCAATGTTTCCGCTGCATTGGAATAATCACCTACATTCTGATATAAGACTGCGAGATTATATTCCGTATCGTAATCACTCATTCCCTGCTTTTCTATCTGCTTAAATATTTCAATTGCTTTTTGATAATAAGTATCATCGCCTTCTGCGCCTGCATCGCAATAAGCCTGTGCAAGTTCTTCCAGCACTCCGATATTTCCATCTCCGGAAAGTTCCTGTTCTGCCTCTTCCAACAGACGAATCTTTTCCTGTGTTCCTGTCGTGCCGCTCTCCATCTTGTCAATGCATCTTGCTGTCATTATATACGCACGCATTTTCACATAGGAATCTTCTGTTTTGTCAATGCATGCCTCAAAAATCTGTCGCGCTTCTAAATAATCTTCCATATTAAAAAGGATCTCTCCCTGCACATAATCTGCTTCAACAGAATCCAGTCCTTTTTCTTTTGCTGAACTGAGAATGTTTTTGGCTTCTTCTATATTTCCACTACAGGCAAGCGCAATTGCATAATCTCTGTAATAACTGCCATTATCCGGGGCAATCTGAAGCGCCTTCTCATAGCTTGCACAGGCATTTGCATAATCTTCCTGCTTCGCATAACAATCCCCCAGGAGATAATAGACATTATTTAAATCTTCCTCGCGATTCGCGATCTTCTCATTTCCAAGGATTTTGGAATTGATAAAATCAATGCATTCACCATACTGCTGTCTCTGGCTGCAGGAAAGTGCCTTCTGGTAATATGCATCCAGACTGTCCGGCATCAGATCTGATGCTTTCTGATAGCAGACTTCCATTTTTTCATAGTCGCCTTCCGCAAGATACTGCTTCTCCTGCGATACCAGATTGTCATATTCTTTCCGGGTATCTGTCCCTATCCTTAAATATCCCATGACTGCAATCGCTGCACAGAGCAGCATCAGGCATGCCACAGAAGCGGTAATAATCTTCTGATTCAGTACCAGACGTTTATATCTTTTTTCTTTAAGAGACATATGTTCCAGATCACTCAGCAGTTCTCTTGCTCTCTGATAACGGTTATCCGGATTCGGTTCCAGACACTTCATGATGATCGCTGCAAAAACTGTATTGACCTTTCGCCCCATATCCTGAATATCTTCTGCATAGCCGTCTTCATCCACCGCCGGTTTCTTTCCACAGAGCAGATGATAGAGCGTAGCCCCAAGGCTGTACAGATCCGAGCGTGGATCTGCTTTTTTCCAGTGGGACGAATCCAGTTCATTCTGGTTATACCGCATGGCTTCGATCTGCTCCGGTGCCGCATATCCATTCGTATATCCGGTCACCCAGGCATCACCGCCATCCAGACTGGCAGAAATATTAAAATCGATCAGGCAGATATTTCCATCCGGCCGCAGCATGATGTTCTCCGGTTTCAGATCCCCGTGTACGATCGGTGGCTTCTGTTCATGCATATAGCAAAGCGTGGCACAGATCTGTCTCGCCCAGATGATCACAGATTTTTCTTCAAATTCTCTGCCGCTGTCCAGATACTGTCCAAAACTGTTTCCCTCTACAAAAGTCATAACAGTATACACATCTCCGTCCACTTCCAGAAAGTCATAGACCTGAGGAAGCCCGGAATGACGCAGATTTTTCAGTACATCTACTTCTGCACGATTGTTTACAAGATTTCGAAGCTCTGTTTTTACCTTTTTCAGCACAACATAAGTACGCAGGTTTTTATGATACGCCTTATACACATCACCACTTTTTCCAGATCCTATTTTGCCAATAATTTCGTATGTCTCCGGTATATGTTTCAGCATGACCTTCCCCTTTACTGCTCAAATACTGTATGATCTTTTACATTAATGCCAAGATTTTCACTTCCGGCACTCAGATTTCCGACGATCGATACCAGATCCTGGAGACCATTCTCCGTTGTAGCCAGACCATCAGACAATGGATCAAATACCGTTGATAGATCTCCTGTCAGGTCTATTCCCACCAGTGAGGCCGCATCTTCTTCCGTCAACTGTATGGTCGTTCCATCCGCATGAAGCTTATAAGCCTCTATGCTGAACTTTGTAGTCGGAGTTCCGTCACCTGCATCTGTTCCGTATACATAAGATGCAAAACCTACTGTCCATCCAGCGTCATCTTCTTTGCCAAAACATTCCTGCGTAAATCCGTAATCAGCTTCCGGAAGTGCTGTTCCGATTCCATCAGTGGCATTCACTGTTGCATCTGCTTTGACCTCTCCATCTACAACTCTGTATACCGTAAATGTCATCTTCCCATTCTGCATTGCGATCACGAGCAATTCTGGTTTTCCATCTTTATCCAGGTCTGATCTCTGCATGCCAAACACCCCATTCAGTGCTGCATTTACCGCAGATACATCTCCATATGTGTATGGAATATCTTTGCCATTTAAATCAACTCTTGGAGTCTTTTCCAGAATTGTATCCGAATAGTCGTCAAGAATTTCTTTTTCGTCCACAGCCTCCGCTGTCGACTCCTCTCCGTCTTCCTCCACGGTAACTTCCGTTTCTACCATTTCTCCATCTGCATTTTTTTCATCTGCATTTTCTCCTTCTGCAGAATCTTCTTTTGCTTCCTCCTGAGCCGGAGTTTCTGCTGCCGGTACTTCCGCCACTGGTGTTTCTGTCGTCGGAATTTCTCCTATTGAAGTATTGGCCGATGTATCAGGCTTATTTACTGTCTGCCCACTGTCCCCGGTATCTTCCCCTACCGGAACATAAGTCCCTGTATCTGTTGCCGGATCATACACATATTCTTCCTCTGCAACAGGTATGCCGAATTCTTCTTTAGGAGTCGGTGTTGGGGTTAAAACCGTTGGAGTCGGTGTTATCTCTGTTGGTGTTGGCATTACTTCTGTTGGTGTCGGTGTTACTTCATCCTCCGGAACAGCTATCGCTTCTTCCGGTGTTGGGGTTGGGCTTTCCGGCGTAACTGTCGGTTCTTCTTCAGGTTCTGTCGTAACGACCGCCTTGCCAGCGTCATCTGCCTTTTTCTCCGTTGGTCCCAGCGGATCTTCGGAATCTTTTGTTTCTTCCGGAGTCACCTTCTCTTTGGTTTTCTGTTTCGCCATCTGTTTCGAAGTCTTTTTCGTCTCCTTTTTAGCCGGGACAGGCGTATCAGTTGAAGGATTCTTTTCCGGCACATAGATAACGATTGTCTTAAATTCTTTTATAACTTCTTTTGTTTCCTGCTGTTTCGATATATTGTTACTACTCTTATACTGGTCAGCAGTCTCGTTACACGATTTCTCATAATGACTGGAGAAATCTGCAGTATCTTTCGGCACATGGGTCGCATCTTTTTCCTCAGATGCAGTTTTTACATTCTGGGAAGCTTTTTTCAGATATTTCAGTGCCTGATCCGGTTTCTTCTGTCCATTATAGGCATCTGCCATACCAAGTGCTGCCTCCGGTGATTTCTCATCAATTTCCAGTGCTTCTGAAAAAGCAGCTTTTGCTTTTACATAATCCGCTTTTTCCAGATAATTATTTCCAAGATCCATTTTTTCCTGTAATTTACCTGCCGTTGTCTGCTTAGGTGTTACCACGAGGCCTACAACTACAATGATCAATACACACAGAATGCCAAGTCCCAATGGCAGGAAGAGACCTTTCTTTCCATTTTTTCCTGACTTTTCTTTTTTCCCGGAGCTTCTGTTTTGTTTCGCATTCTTCTTTCCGGTTTTCTTTTCGTCTTTTCCGCTCTTTTCATCGGGAACCGGATTTCCGCATCGACCGCAGTATTTCTCACCCAGTTTAATCTCTCCATTACAATTTGGACATTTCATCTTTATCCCTCCTCAATGATAAAATCGAACAGTTCATCTGACATCTGTATTTCACTGTCTGTTTCCAGTCTGACCGGAATCTCCGGCTCCAGCTCAGTCTTATTCAGATAAGTGTGATTCAGTGAATGACAGTCTTCCAGGAAAAATCCCCCTTCTTCAAATGTAATGATGCAGTGTTCCCTGCTGATCGTTTTGTTTCCCTGAATGCAGATGTCCACGACTGCTGCCTTTTTGCCTATCTTGGTTCTTTCTTTGTTGATCACAAATTCTTCGCCCGTATTACGGCGTATCAGTCTGACGTTGATCTTTGGAGGTACTTTAAGAAGAACTGTTCCCTCATCATCCGGATCATACAAAAGTACTGTGCCATCCTCTTCTTCATCATCTCTGTCGGCGGGTTTCTCAAAATGCTGTACGGGTTCCTCCCTCTGGAACTCGCTGTCTTCTTTTGCAAAAGATTCTTCTCTGAAAAATCTCTGGTCCACAGGTTCTATGTCTTGCAAAGGTTCTATATCCTGTAAATGCTCCATGTGCTGTGAATTTTCCGTATGATGTGAAAAATGCTTCTTCTGCGGAACATACAGTTCTTCCTGTGCATTCCAGTCTTCTGTATTCCAATTTTCTGTATTCCGACTGACCTCATTCCGGCTGTCCATTTCCGGTTTCTTCTGTACTGCCGGACCTGTATAATTCTGAAAGCCTGCTCCATTTTCCGGCGGAACCGGAATTTCTTTCGGAAGTGGTGGTAATCCGCTGTCTTCTGCTTTTCCGCGCTTTGTTTCCATATATGTATTTTCCCTTAACGGAATGCAGACAAGCCGAACCTCTTCGTCCTCATCATTCACAAACATATACTGCATTTCCTGTTCAATCATTTCTTTCGGAATTCCATTTCGGGTCAGAAGCTTCTGCATCTCTTCAATCTTCTTTTTCATTTTTCTTTTTTCCAGAAATCCATGTTCTCCCATCCAGGCTCTCATATTCGTGCATCCGGTAATGTCATAATAAAACCGACATTCCCTACTGGTATTTTCTGTTTCAAACGACAGGATGTATTCTTCCATCAGCTCGCTTCTCAACAATCTGTATATATTTTCATCCAATACCATACCAGCCTCCGCCTGATATACAATCACATTTCTTTCTCCCGTAAAATCAAATGAAAATCCCATTGCTGTCCCTCCTAATAAATATCCAGCTGAATCAGTTTCCAGCTTCCGTCTGTTTTTACCGGTGCGATTCCTCTGCTGTTAAATGCTTTGGCATCTTCAAACTGAGGCTGCACTGCAATATCTCCATTCTGTTTTATATATCCCCAGCCATCGTCGGTCTGGACCGGTGCATATCCAATTCCCGAGAAACTCTTTGCCCCCGCAAACATACATTCCAGTGTCTTACTGCCATCTATAAAAACAAATCCCCATTTGCCGCTCTGCATGACTGCTGCCGGCTGATCGGATACAAATGGATACGCTGCTTCATAACTTTCACTTCCAAGCTGCTTTCCTTCTGCATCCACAAGAATGTACTGCTCACCACTTTTTACAAAAGCCACTCCGTTTCTCGAACAGAAGCCCCATTCATCCTGCAACACATCTGAAAAAACAAAATCTGTAGCCATCTGAAGGTCATCCCCGATCAGCGCCCAACTTTCTCCCTGCTTCACTGCACCAAAACCATCCAGAATCGGCGTTGCAGCATCATAGATAAACTCTGTCAGCGGCTGAAACTGTCTGTTGAGATATCCCCATTTTCCATCTTTCTCTGCCGGTATAATGCCCTGCTTCTCTGTTCCCAGATACTGATAAGCTTCCTCCGGCTGCCGGCGTTTATAATTATTTGTATCAATGTAGTAACTTTCCCCATCTTTCTGAACCGGTGCAACTCCCCAGTCTCCAAATAATCCGACTGACTGATATTCCGGCCGCAGGATTTCCTGTCCGCTGCTGTTCAAGAATCCATACAGATCTCCGGATTTTACATACATATATCCACTGCACTCTGTCGAGATCTCATCATAATCTGCACTGACTGTCTGCACTTCTCCTGCCAGTGACTGTAATTTTTCTTTGATATCACCATTGTATTTTGTCTTTTCTGCCTGCCGTTTCAGAAGTGCAATCGCATCTTCTCTTCGTCCCTCTTCCAGATAATAATCCGTAAGCATAAATAACGCCTCATGTTTATCATCCTCGAGACTGATCGCCTGATTGCAGGCTTCCTCGAACTCATCATCTGAACCCAGATTTCTGTAATCCTGTGCAATTTTTATCCACAGATCACCCTGATCCGGGTTTTCTTCCAGTGCATTTTTGTATTCCAGAACTGCATCATAATATATCTGCTGTTTTTCATATTTTTCAGCTGCTGCAATGTGCTGTCTGTATTCCGCCTTTTTTACTCCGAAATTGTCAATCGTACTCCACCAAGCAGTCCCAAGCAAAAAGATCATTGCCACAACAACCAGTTTTTTCATAGCTTCCTCCTAAAATCCAAGCAGTAAAATCAAGATCGTTCCCGCTGCAAGAAACGGTACCAACGGAATGGAATCTTTCATACTCAGTTTTTTGCGTGCCAGCTGTACCACGGAATAGATTCCTGCCAGCAAAAGTCCGGCTACCAGATCCCACCAGATCAGAGATAACCCGAGGTACCATCCCAGTACCGCCGCCAGTTTTACATCGCCCAGTCCAATACTTTTTCTCGAAAGAACATAAGCCAGAAGGAACAGTATCAGACCAACCAGCATTCCACCCACTGCAGAAATCATTTTTTCTTTCCAGTAAACCGGATATACAGCGACCTCGATAACAAGAAGCACTGCACGAATGACCAGCATTGCTACCAGCAGCTTATTTGGCACGATTGATTTTTCATGATCGATCACTGCCAGGACCAGCATAAATCCTGTCAGGCACAAATATCGAAGAATCTTCGTCCAGTGGTAGTCGTACCTATAAAACAAAAAGCAGCTCACCACTTCTGTCAGAAGAAACGCCAGAAAAAATATCTTTTTCTTTTTTGCTGTAGTATTTATAACGGTTTCCATCATATTCTCCTTCATCACACTCCTGACCAGACCCGTGTAGAAGCACAGACTCTGTAATGTCTCGGCTTCATTCTGAAAAAGGGTACCTGATTATTCATATTAAAATCGACTATGATCTTGATATCTCTCGTCTTATTCTGGCACCAGACAGTCTTTGACATATTCATATCCGAAATCCCAAGTTTTTCCGCATAAGTTAACGGATCCTGTCCGCCTCCGGCAACAGATAACTGTTTCATGACACAGGATTTTGCCACCGTATTAACCATGTATGTAGAAATGCCATTGATTGCATCTTTTTTGAACACTGCCAGTACCCCGGAAATAAACGATTCTGGATCATCCACATAACCACTGACCGTACCATAAGCATCCTTCGCTGCTTTTCCGGCTTCTATCGTATTACCTACAGGATCTTCTCCGTTCAGGGCATTTTCTCCTGCCTGCTGAACTGTCTGCAGCTGTTCTTCAATAGACTTTATATTTTTTTCAAAATCCTCTGACCTGGAATTCAGTCCGTCCAAAGAATCCAGAATTCCGATCTTTTCCAGAATATAGCTGTACTGTGCCACTTCTTTTGCCGCCTGATCTGCCGCATACTGTACAATCAGCTGTGCTCTGGTAAACGATATCAGACTGTAAATACTGACAAATGCCAGAAAGAATAATGGCAGAAACAACGTTGCTTCTACTGTGATAGAACCTTTTTGTCTTTTCTTCATCTTTGCTCCTAATACCCCAGTATTCCCTGATATTTTATCGTCTTCTGACTCTCTTCATCGGAGTTGCTTCTTCCGAGAAGTGCCGAAACTTTTGGTAAAAATGTCGTCTCTGCCTTCACATCAGCCCGGAGCGTCAGCATCGTATATTTGCTGCTCAGACTCTTTCCGGTATTCAGCTGAATGCAGTCCGCTGTCCTGACCAGAAGTTTCTTTTCATTGTTCTCACTGATCATGGAGACAAGCAGAAACAGTTTCAGATATTCTTTATAATTGAGTTTCACTTTGTCGTTTGCTCTCCATACAGCGACTTCGTCCCCTTTCATCAGACTGGATAAGTCCTGACCGGAGTAGACGACTGCACAGCAGAACAGGTAGGAATATTTAATGATCGGATACAGCCATGCCTGTCCGGTCGCATCAGATATTCCGCTGGCAATGCTGTTCGCCTCGGCATTCAATGTCTTGTCAAAAAACACGTAGGCACTGTTGATTGCCAGACGCAGTGAATATAGCACTGCAGTCGCTTCTGTCTTATTGACAATCGTACTCTCATTTCCATAAAGAAGATATTCTATCTCTCCATTATAAATATAATGGCTGTTCAGTTTGTCGTTGCTGAGTGAAACATCGTTTTCTTTTGTTGTCATGCAATTAAACATTTCGCTCATGTATTCCATCAGATAGGCACGCTCCAAAAGTTCTCCAGACAGGTTGTCCAATCCTTTCAGTAATTCCGTTATGGCAGAAAGGCTTCCTGCCCCATCATTCACCGTCGTATCATCACTGTCCAGGTTCAGTTTCTTTACCGTCTGTGCCGACTGAATATCCGATCCAATTTTATTTTGTCCACTTGGGAACTCATCCGGATAAGAAAGGCCGGAAAAATCTTTCAGATTTTTTTCTTTTCCCAGTGCATTCAGTCCCTCCAGGATCTGATCATATTCTCCCTGTGCATCTTCTGCATCCTGTTTCTTTTGATCTTTTGCATTCTGCTCCGTCTCATCTTCTGATTTTGTTCCGACTTTGGAAAGATACTCTTTATAAAAATTGCATTCCTTTGGATCTGTATAATAGTAATTACCCTGTAACGGCATTCCAAAATTTGCATTATCATCCCAGAATGTATTCACCGCAGCCGCAGCACCCCGTTCAAAAATCGAGCATGCCTCTGTGCTGTTGATCTGTGCTGCTTTTATATGATCCGTTACCTGTATCATCTTTTCGGCTTCTTCCAAAAGGCCTTCCGCCTCCTCTGTATTCCTCTCCAGACAATTGAGCATATCTTCCAGATCGTCTGTATTGATTTTGATGTTTTCTTCCTCTTCAAGCTCATTCAGTTCGGATATATCTTCCCCTTTGCTCTGCAGATCATCTTTGCGTTCCTGACACGCTTTTTCCGCCGGTTGCACTTTATTGACCCACACATCTTCCAGCTTTTGCAGCTGGGTGATTCCTTCGTTTCCTGTATTTATCATCGTCTGAAGCTCAGACTTGTAATTTTCAATCTTATTTATATAATCTTTTTCTGCATCTTCATAAATACTCTTAAGATTTGCAATGCTCTGCTGTATTACAGTATCTATGTTTACATAAGCATTCCATTCATCCTGCGTAAAACTTTCATCGTTATTCATCGCCTGCTCTACAATTCCAGAATTCTGAAGCAGAGAAACAGCTGCAACAAGATCTGCATACCTTATTTCATCAAAAACAGTTTCTGACCGATCCCATACTATTGCACCGGCGAGATTCTGCCGAATCACCGCTGAACTGATCTGACCGGATCCTACAGGTGCTAATGCTTCATTATCCAGATATTTCTGTAAAGACTCTGCTGCCAGATAAAATACAGACTGCTGTACCAGAATATTCATTGCTTCTGAAATCTCTGAAGCCATTCCCTGCACACCCTGTATCGCAGCACTGTGTGCATCTACTGCCGTTTTGGCGTTCTCAGATGGTTCTCCAAGTTCTTTGGTTTTTTTTGCATAGTCTGTCTTTGCTTCGATATAGTCTTTCTTTTCATTCATATTTTTCAACGGCATCTTTTTGAATTTTTCCAGAATATCGCTGACCATATATACCGGTGCACGAAATTTCATGTATTCCAGAATCTGCTGCTGAAGAACCTGCGTATCAGCCAGAGAAGAATTCTTCACTCCCTGTACTTCCACGCCTTCTGTGCCCAGTTCCAGCTGGATCATGGAATGAAGATCCGTGGATTTGGTATCTTTCAGTGCAGATGCATTACATGATTCCAGAAAACTCTGTTCCAGGTACGTCTTCATCGACGGGGATGATGGATCATCTGCCATTGTGATCAGGCCATATGAATCCTTCAACTGTTTATCATAGCGTGCAAGCGCCGCATTCATTGTGAGGTCCCCCGCGCCTGAAATCACAGTCTTTGCTGCATAAAGGCGGGAGATATCTACTATTATTCCGCTGAATATCAGAACCGGTACCAGAATCAGTGTCAGAAAGACAGAAATTGCTCCCCGGTTTTTTCCACAGAAAAATCGCATATATCTCCCTCCAGTTTAAAAGATTATTTCTTTTACTTTATTAAAATTCTCTACAAATTTGTCTGTATCGATGCCCAGCTTATCCAGAAAAAACTTTCCAAGATCCCAGGCCAAATCTACATTCCGCACAAAATCTGTCGTGTTCAGGACCGGCTGATATGCTGCCGCATACAGGCTGATCGTATCTTTCATCCCCAAATATCTCAGAATTCCAGGCGTCGGAAGTTCATATCGCAATTCAGCGAATACTGATTGTGACATGAACTTATTCTCCACCCTGATACTTGCTTTCGCTGTTCCCACGGAAAGTAATGTGCTGTATTTGCATAAAGATTCCTGGTATTTTGCCAGTCGTTCTTTTGTATTACTGCCCGCACCGAGACGATAGATCTTTGTCAGTGAACCATTGTACGCTTCATAATAGGACTGTACCTGTTCGTCCGAAGGCTCTTCCCACGAAAAATCTACTTTCCCATCGGAAAGAGGTTCTTTATCAGTGAAACCTTCATAACCCGGATATGCAATTTCTTTTGCCAGCTGCGCTGCCGCCCTCTCTACCTGAAAAAAGAAATAGCTTTCCTGCATCTTAAAAAGTCCCAGATAGATGACCGCCATGACCACCGCTATGGTGATCGGGAAGTACAGTGCAGCTTCTACCATGATGGCGCCACGTTGTTTCTGTTGATTCACAGAAGTGTTTTGAGATTTCCGATTTCAAGGAATGATGTATCTTTCACTTTATCAGCATCATCAAACGTATTACTTACAAGATCCATGATTCTTTCTCTGAAAACAACTACGACCGCAATGACCACTACGATCACCAGAATGATCGCAACGATCTCTGCCGCACCTTTTTCTTCGTGCTTGAAATCTTCCACAAAATTATGTAATCTACAAGTTGCTCCAATCCACATTTTATTCAACATTTCTAACATTCTCTTTTCCTCCTTTATGAAATGTCTGTTATTTATAATAAACGGCATCTGCCTTTTATTATCCTAATCCGCTCATTACCGGAACCAGGATCAGTATCAGAATTCCGATAAAGATCAGAAATACCGGAAGCAGAAGTCTTGAATTGGCTTTTTCGCCTTTCTGCTTCACCTCATTTTTCTTCATTTCCCACATCTCTGTCGACATGTCTCCCAGAAACAGTGCCAACTCTTCATTACCTTTCTGCAGGTTCTGTAAGATCAGCGACGTAAATTTGCGCACTTCCTTTACACTGCAACGATCTGCGAAATTGCGATATGCATCTGCTTCCATGATTCCATTGTCAATCTCCAGACTGGTGTTCTGCATTTCTTTATATAATGCACGCTCTCCTGTAATCGCTGTTCTTTTCCATGCATCGCGGAGAACCATTCCCGAATTGACCAGAAGCGTAAGCTTGGACAACACCTGTGGAAGATCCATCAGGATCTCCTGCCTTCTGGCTGTCAGCTTGTCCTGCAAAGATAGGTCTATATACATGACTACCAGCACGCTGAAGATAACTCCCAGAAGTGCCGCCTCCACACTTCCCGCCAGGACCGAAAGAAGCATAAATACAAGGAACACAGTATATGCATATGTGATCTTGGCGCCCTGCAAAATATAATAGTAATATTCCGCATACTTCTTGCCCTTGATCTCTGCAATCTCTTTGATTTTCAGCTTTGCACGTCTGGTCTTTGTTCCCATATGCAGAATCGGCATCAGTGCAAATCCGACACAGAACAATTTGCTCATCTGAAATTCTCTGGCAAATGTACTCTTTGTGTACGTAGCATATTTCTTTCCCTTTGTTATTGCCAGACAAATCCATACCAATGCAAAAGGCGTACATATTATCATAAGAATCAACTGAAAATAATCATTCATCTTTGTCCCCTATATCTTGATATCTATAATTTTTCTGCCAATGTAATATGCTGTTCCAAACAGTGCCAGTGCAATAACTTTGGTCAGGACATTGAGCGGTGTATTCTGTACAATGGACATACTTCCCATCCCGCTGAGTGTAACCATGATGATCAACGGCATCAGCATCATGATGTTCAGCTCATTCTTGTTTGCAGTCAGAAGTGTCCTTATCTCCATTTCCATCTCGATCTTTTCATTGATGATCCGATAGGTATCTCCCACTGCTTTTTTGAGATTTCCACCATAACGGCTGGACACTTCAAAAATCGTTGCAAAGCTTTCTACATCATCCAGATGGCTTCTCTCTGCAAAATTTTTCAGCAACGCTTCTATATTCTGACCATTGTAGATACCATTCACAATCATTTCAATCTCGTGCACAATGTCTGCTTTTTTTCCATAAATATCTGCCAGGTCTCCATATGCATCTTCAAAAGCTCCCTGCGTATTTTTTCCGGTAGAATATGATGCAGTCAGAGACTCCAGCATGTCACGGAACTGGATCAGAAGTCCTTTCTGTCTTCTGGCTTTCAGAAATTCCCGATATTTGCCGATACCCGGTAATATCAGAAGTATTCCCACTATCCCGGACAAAAGGAAGTTTCGGAAAAATGTCATGCACACAAATGCTCCGACCAGAAAACCAAGCGCCCCGCCTGTCAGCTTTTCCACAAAACTCATCCGGTAAATATAGTAATCTTCACCATTTCCAAATAATGCTTTCTGTGGAATATATTTCTGTTTTCTTTTACTCTTTTTTTCTCGCTTGTTTCTGCGACTTTTCTCTTTCTTCATACTTTTCCTAAATCTGACTGCTCATTCCCTGCAGTCTCAGCTTATAATCATTTTTTAATGAATTTCCGGTCCGCATCAGTCTCCCTTGAACCTTATGAAGCGTACTGCCCTGTGTTTCCTGAAAAACAAATAGCGGATTCAACTGGTATTCGCCTCCGCTGCATCCCAGAATTTCGGTAATCTCCATCGTTCTTCGGGACTTGTCCCTGAGTCTCGACAAGTGGATTACAATGTCCAGTGCGGAGGAAATCTGTTGCCGTATCGCCGGAAGCGGAAGGCCTGCATTTCCCTGCAGTACCATCGTTTCCAGTCTGCTTAGCATATCTCTTGTAGAGTTTGCATGACCGGTAGACAGAGATCCGTCATGTCCTGTGTTCATTGCCTGAAGCATATCCAGTGCTTCTGCTCCTCGCACTTCTCCCACAATGATCCTCTCAGGACGCATTCGAAGAGCGGAGCGAATCAGATCACGAATTGTGATCTCTCCTCTGCCCGATGTGTTTGCATTTCTTGTTTCCAGACTGACCAGGTTGGATATATTACGAATCTGCAGTTCCGCAGAATCCTCAATCGTTATGATTCGTTCATCCTCTGGTATAAAATTGGAAAGTGCATTCAGAAATGTTGTCTTTCCGGATCCGGTTCCCCCACTGATAAAAATATTGTATTTTGCTCTTACCAGTTTCTGCAGGAAATCTGCTACCTCCGGTGTGATCGAACCATATTCCAGAAGTTTTTCCACCGTCATCGGTTTTTTGGAAAATTTACGGATTGTCACGACCGGACCAGCCAGCGAGATTGGTGGAAGAACCACATTTACACGCGATCCGTCCTTCTGAATTCTCGTATCCACAATAGGATTTGCCTGGTTGACTTCTTTGCCGGCTTCTCCTACGATTCGCTGGATAATGTCCAGCAGATGCTGTTCACTTTCAAATTGCCGACGATACCGATAAATCTGTCCATCCTTCTCAACAAAGATATTTTCGGGTCCATTGATCATGATCTCTGTAATGCTGTCATCATCCAGAAGCTCATCCAGAATCCCAAGTCCTCGCAGGGAACTGAACACTCTTCTGGCAATCTTTTCCCGTTCCTGCGGGGTGATCTCGTAATGAACGAGCTTATGGTCTATGATTTCCTTGATTCTGACCATGAGCTGCTCATCACTGGATCTGCTCAGGGCAAGTGCATCTTCCAGAAGAAAACGTTTTATTTCTTTTACAAGTCTGAGTGTTATCTCCTCTGTAAGCATCTCTTTCTCTTCCATTCCTTATCAAATACAGATTACAGACATATTGTCTTTTATCTTTTTATTTATCAAGCTGATAGCCATCCGGTGCAAGCTCATGCTCCACCTTACTGAGAAGCTCTGTATTTGCTCTCTCATAATCGTTAAGCATGGTAGAATCCTTAAAGTCATCTGCTGCAATCGAGCCGTGATACCAGGATTTGCTTCCAAAATAATTCTGCAATTCCGGCGATTGAAAAACTCTTCCTTTTCTCGCGTAGATCTCATTCTTGGCGTAATTCAGTTGCTGCAGGCTCATATTACTGAGTTCCTCGCGGCTGAGGTAACGGCTGTCGGAGTCCGGAATAATGAACTCTGATGTTGTATCTGTTGTATCTGCCGCAGAGGATTCCGCTGTCCCATTTTCATCAAAGATTACATCCGTCCGATAACCCTGGATAATATTTGGGATTTCATTGCTCAGATCATTAATCTTGTATGAGTAACATTTCATTGACCTTGCTTCATCTCCGTTATAACATCCAGAAATCCACTGGCTTCTTTCTTCATCCGAAACAAGACTTCCCTTTTTCATTCGCAAGACCTGATACATTCCCTGATTCTGATCTACCGTCATATGATCAAAACTGATATTAGGATCTGAAAAAATGAGGTTTTCGTATGCATCTATGATATTGGCATTCTCTAATGCCCAGTCTTCTCCTGATTCTGCAGCAGCCTTTGAATCCCATAACTCACTGATCGGGGAACCTTCGTAAAATATGTCTGTCGATGTCTCCATTTTTTTCAGTTCGTCACCGTCCAGATAAAATCCCTGGATATTCCAGGACTGGCCCGTTGCAACAGAACTTTCCTCGTAAACTTCATAGAAAAACTGATACTGTTCATCCAGTCTTCGCAGAAAAACAGAAACTTCACTGAACGCTGTGCCTCCGCTCATTCCACTCATTTCACGATAGTTTCCCTGATAGTCCAGATACAGCATTTCCTGTTCGGATACCGTTTTCCATCCCCCATCTGTTTCTTTCAAAATGGAAAATGTAATTGCCCGTCCGGTTGGAGAATTCGTACTGTCTTTGTATGAAACGCTGAAAATCTCGTCTGCCCCGTCGTAATCAAAATCACGTGAAACCGCAGCCAAAACTCCAGTTTCTCCGACCGCTTCTCCTGTCATGCTATTTTCCTTGGAGTACTGTAGATTAAGGGTATAAGTCTTGCCACCAATATAATTCAGTCCTTCAATCTTGCCTGCCTTCTGCCCGGCATTGGCACTGCTTTTCCCCTCCGATGAAGTCTCCCCACTTTCGGATGTCACTCTCTTCGCTGCCAGGACTGCCTGTCCGGGAAGTGCTGTCCCAATCATACCGGCTGCAAGTATCCATCCTGCAGACACCAATATTGTTTTTTTCATACCTGTTTCCTTCTTTCCCATACATCAAAATTACGTAATTGTTTTATCCTATTGTCTGTTTGCGCAGATCCACGTCCAGATTTCGGGCATTGTCATAATCAATTCCGTCCGGGAAGAAATCAGAGCCATCACTCTTTACATAGTGGTAACCTGAATCATCACTCATGACTGTAGCACCTTCACCTGCACTGTAAACGTCTGCATAATAACCACAGGTAAACGTTTCATTTCCATTCAGATCATACATGACTTTCTTATCATCCCAGTAAGTGATCAGTACTTCTTTTGCTAGCTGAAAATCATTGGTCTCTATCGGTTCTCCAATTTCTGTCATATTCTCTATATTGATCAGACCTACATAATCTTTGTCATTTTTTCCATAGATTTTTACAGCGATCACATTTCCCTGCAGTCCGCTGTAATCACAGTTCAGAGAACCGGCATACTGTCCTGTGTATCTCTGAAATGCACTGTTTTGTATGTCATATGCAACCAGTGTTCCTGTAGAATCGCTCAGAAGAATGTAATTTTCTGATTTTCCACGTATGTACCAGCTGGCACCGTCCTCTGTACTGCATTCCTTTGGAATCACGATGTCCTGATATTCGCCCTGATTACTCATCCGTTCTATATGACACATTCCGTCTTCGTCCTGGTAAAGATCCAACACATAACCGCTCTCAAACTGGTCATCTCTGTCTCGCATAAATGATGTATTGTACTGTTGCTTCTGTGCGTTTCCCGTAAAATAAAAGCAAAATGTATCGTTGACTTCATTTTCCATTGTCTGGTAAGAGAAGGCACCATCCCCATGATAGCGGAATGACTCCTGATAACTCTGATCATTGCTGACCGAAAAGCTTACATCCTGTACTTCTGCACCACTTGGATCATAAAAGGTATATTTACAGGTTCCGGCATCATTCCAGTCATTACTGCTGTCTTCTCTGACCCAGGTATATCCGCCGCCATAGCAGACTACCTGATTCTTATCATAATGACTTAAAATATTTCCCTCCGAGTCGATCACGAAGAGGGTGTCATTGATAAAATGCGTCACATATCCATTGTCCAGGCCTGTGTTTTCACTGTAATTTCCAG
Organism: Blautia obeum ATCC 29174; assembly: GCF_025147765.1. Taxonomy (NCBI): domain Bacteria; kingdom Bacillati; phylum Bacillota; class Clostridia; order Lachnospirales; family Lachnospiraceae; genus Blautia; species Blautia obeum. The sequence goes on along the minus strand of NZ_CP102265.1, from coordinate 797,729 downwards.
ATTCCAGGGGAATATAAAATTTCATCTTTCCCTCTGTATCAATAAAACCTCGATAGGACATATCTCCGACCCAGAATTTGATCTCGGCCATTCCATTATGGAATGCGCTTGCCTCGTCGATTTTCTCTACATAAGTCCGGATATTATTTTCATAAAACTCTTTTACCTGCTCTTCAAAATCTTTATTCTCATCTTCAGTTTCATTCTTATCCCCATTCAAAGAATAATCTTTACGCTTTGCGGCTTCGATTTCACTTCCCGACCCCAACAGTACTGTGGCCGAGGAAAGAGAAATAAGAAAGATACCCAGGTTTTTTCGTAATTTTTTATTCATAGTTTTTTTCTCCCAGATTATACCAATTCAATTAATCAATACGTAAATTTCGTATTCATTGATTTTCTGCTCCACATACAGTCAACATCATAGGCAAGCAGTTCCGTATCTTCACCATCGTAAAGGTAAAGATCACCATCTGAAATATACAAAAGATTTTTTTCATCCAGACGTAAATAAGCACTGACGTCATCAGCCAGATAACTCATGTTTCCCTTCTTTCCAAGTGTACTGAGTTCATATCCATTATTATTGTATGGACTTGTACTTGCCAAAATCTGTCCATCTTCATAAACAGAAACTGACTGCAAAGTAATATCCTGCGCCAGCAGCGTACTCTTTCCATCTTTGTCAGAATATAAATCAACATAATAGTCATCTGGATTTTCTGTTGTCACATAATAACATTCTGTTTCTGTAGCACTAAGCGTTGTAGATTTCTCTGCTATCGTATCAAAAGCTCCTATTGTATCTCCCTTTATAGACGCAATACCTGTTTTTTCATTTTCGACATTTATATAAACACTGTTTCCTGCAAATGAAATGGATCCCCAGTCTGTATCCATCTGATCTTTGCAGTATTTCGCACCTTCTGTTGACATCTGAAGCTGTTTATCATCAGATAATCTGATAAAATAATTCTGTTTGCCATAATCAATCCAGAACAGTTCTCTTACATCACTGATATCATTAATATCTTCTAATTTAACTTTCTCCTGAACCATATCTTTCGTATTATATATAATAGAGTTGCTTAAACTATACGCCTGCAGGACATCCTTACTAATTACATTGGTTTCTCCGTTTTTGTAGCAATACAATATTTTCAATGGAAATGCATTATTTTCATCTTTAAGCTGTGCACATAAATCTTCCGCAGAATACAATTTGTAGTATCTATCCCATGCTTCGTTATATGCATCCTCGTCTGTCACTGTTTCTGTTTTCTTCCCGAAACATAACTCCTGCCATTCATTTTCATAGCCTTCTCCATAAAGAGCCGCCAGATTTTTCAGTTCATCTTTAATCTCGTCTGTAACCTGAATATATCCATCTTCATTTTCAAGATTTTTATATTTTTTTACAAATGCCTGAAATTCCGCTTCCGGCTGATCCTCCAGATTTTCTCCATCTGGTGTGAACATGGATTCCTTTGTACACGATGTATAAATAGCCTCGTAGTCTTCTAATGTACTGTACTCATCCAGCATCTCGTACTTATCCTGTGTAATCTGATAGTCTTCTTCCACAGGTTCTTTTAATGTATCTATCACATCTGTTCCTTCTACATAATCATACAAACTGAGAGAATCTCCACTATCATCGGTATAATAAATACAGTCATCTTTATATGACAGAACCTCTGAGTTTTTACTGAGCACCTGGAAATCTCGGTCAAATCCGGCAACGCCGACTCCCATATTATCCTCTCCGGAATTCGTACGCACAAAAATATTATCTAAATCATCCGCACAGACCACCCACGCAATATTTGAAGCCAGTTTAATTTTATTATCCGGCTCTTTCGTAGTAACACCAAATAAGGTACAAACCTCACCACTCTCATCATCTTTTCTTGTATAGACAATTCTGCCGTTTTCATCTACCCAGAAATCTGCAGCCTGTTTGGCAATCTTTGTCGTTTCTTCTCCGTTATAATAATAAAGGCTGTCAGATGTATCCTTATAAATTACTTCGTCATCCGAGATCAGTCTATATATATTATAAGTATCCGATATATTTGAACCTATTGTTTCAATATTTTCATAATCACGACTGCCTGAAGAGTTTTTCTTTATCTTATCCCATCTGATTCTGCATAAAGTTCCACCGTTACCATCATAATTATTATAAAAATACAGATACTTTCCACTTGGTGAAAACTGAGTCCGACCTTTAATCGTATATGGTGAGTTCTCAAACACGGCAGTTGATACACCATCCGCGAAATCCACTCCACTGTCTTTTTTCATTTTTGTCAGAAGATTATAAGAACCATCTGACAAATACACACACGGATTATCTGTCTGTGTCAGCCGCGGAACAATATTAACTCCCACCACTACAACTGCCGCACATACTCCGACTGCGACCACAATCTTACCGACCTTCTTGTTGTTACCTTTTTTCTTAGCTTTCGGTGCCTCCGGCTTCATCTTTACATGCTGTACTTCTATTTTCTCTGGTTCAGCCAATGCCTTTGGCTGTTCCAGTTTGGCTCCACAGGCAAAACAGAACTTGGCATCATCCTTGACTGTTGTTCCACATTTTGGGCATTTCATACGCATTTTCCTCCCTGTTTAAATATTTTTCTTATCACTTTATCACATTGAATTAATTATTTTTTATTATAGCATCAGCATCTATTTTATACAAGTTGTACTTGTATTCATATTCTCACCAGTACAGCTTATACAAAGTATAGTTTCGCCTTCTAATGTGTACAAGTTCAGCTTGTATAATATGATTAAATATGAGCCTAGTTGTAAGGGAGAAAAAAATGAATCGTATACGAGAATTACGGGAGGAAAAAAAAATCACACAGATCCGACTCAGTATTGAGTTGGAAGTGTCTCAGGAAACAATAAGCGCATATGAAATGGAAAAATATTATCCCAGTGTAAAATCTCTTATCAAACTGCAAAATATCTTTGGCGTATCTATTGATTATATTCTTGGTCTTTCTGATACCAGATATGAGCGTATTGAAACCAACAGTCTGGCCCAGGATGAAACACGTCTGATCAACCTGTACAGAAAACTGGATTCCCTTGGAAAAGAGCGTATCACTTCTTATTTGGAAGGTTACATTAATGCTCTGGAGGCACAATAGAAGAACCCGGAGGTCATCCCTCCGGGCTCTTCTATTACCATATGCCACATGCTACCAATACATTTCCATACATTTCTCTGCTTCTTCATTGGATAAAGAAAATTCTTCGATAATATTCTTAGTTGTCTCTTCTCTGCTTAATTTAATTTTTTTGCAAGTTTTGATCGTCCCCTTAATCATCCCTTTTTGTTCTGCCTTTTTTTCTAACTCTTCCAATGCACTACACATATTAACCTGACCTCCATTTTGTTCCAATTTCAAAGCATGGTCTATCAGCTTCTGTGACTGTGTAATCGCACCAATCACAACTCCCAGTTCTGATGTAATTTGCATTCTCCCATACACAGTATTTATTTTATCATAATCGCATTCGTATATAGCTCGACTAATATCAAATACTGTATTAACATCCTGATTATGAAACTGGAGTGTTCCACTTGTCCTTAGTTCAATTAAATTCATCTTGTAATCCGATACAAGAGGTCTGATTTTTTCTGGAAGCTCCAACATATCTACCAGACACAAAGGTCCATCCCATGGATGTTCTCCATAATAAACACATAGGCTTACTACTGGATGCAGACGATCTGTTTTTTTCATATTGGAAAGAAATTCATCTGGAGACGCAAAGTTTTTATCTTTACGATTTTTTGCCGCAATTTCCTGATACTCTTTCAAATAAGAGAATGCATCTCCTATCATGTGTCGAAGTGGCATTGCATAATGAATTTTTTCCTGATTTTCTAATCCTCAGATTACGAAATCAATACCATATGCTGTTTTCTTTACAACATCCAATACTTTCTGTACTGTCTCAGCATGACCATTAAATCTTAGAATTGAAGAAACATCTGTGTCCACTTCCAAAAGATCTGCAGGATTTAATACCTGTTCACCTTCAAACAACGCGGCATTAAATAAATCTGCAAAATGATGATTGTCTTTCCAAAAATTCTTTAGTATGGTATCCGGTTTAATTTTATTTTGTTCCACCGTTTGCCATCCTTTCTTTCTATTATCACTATAACATAGGTTCTATTTGATTTGTATCAAAAAATTTATTGGCGAATGAACTAAAATCTTGTGAAAATACTTTTTTCATAAAATATTGAACTCTCGCATCAATTGTTCCATATATTCATCATCTTCTATTATTCTCAACAGGTCATCCAAACGATTCTCATCTAAAAGCTTCGATAGAAGCAGACATATACGTTCAACCTCACGCTCCATATTCTCTACCCCTCACTTCTGCAAGTCCTTCTTTAAATCCTTTTGCATATCCATCATTGAATATCATCTGTCCAATTCTTGTCATCATGTCTTCCTCCTTTTTTCTATTTGTCATTCCCCTTTTTCTTTGGAACTAATTGTACTATATCGAGAGTTTTTTACAACCACAAAATGCCAGCATAAAAAAACGACCTCCAGGATATACTAATCTTCAAGACTTTTTTAAGTCTGAATTTGTATACCATGGAGGTTATTTATGTCAAAAAATTCTTCTACAAAACCAAAGACTCCTACGAACCAGGAGGTCACTGATTCTTATGATTTTCTCTCAAATGCAGCATCTACCCAGGACTGTACTGGGCTGATTCCGTCAGGCCCGGTAAATGAGGATGAGCTGGAATCCTATGAAGCGGTGTATCATTACCAACCACCGAAAATCAAAAATAAATCTAAATCTGATGATAAATGAAAAAGTAACGTAACATCTGAATATATTTTTACTCCACCATTCGACTCTCGTCTGCCTTATATTCAAAGAAATCAAAATCGGCACATTTCTTGTGGAGGACTCGGTCAGCACAGGTGAGGCCTACCATGGTTCCGGTAAATTCGCCGTATTTGCAGTATTCATCGGAGAATCTTGTAGTGTCGAAGATGCGCCCGATCTTCTCATAATTTTCTCCATCATAACTCCACTCGAACCAGGACTTTCTTCCTTCAATATAGAGGCGAAGGTAGATTGGCTTATCCTCTACCGGGATTCTGGTGTTCAGAAATTCTGTCTTAACGCCATTTTCCAGATGAATGATAGACAATGCACTCTGCCCCAGAGTTTCGCTGTAATATTTACGAAGGTTAATATAATTCATGTTATCGTAGTACAGGATCAAGCCCGCACTGTGCTGATGAACTTCCGGCACAAATTCCATCTTTGTGGTAATCCTTGCGTAAACGCTGGTCAGTTTTCTTGCAAGAATGCTAACTTTGTTCAAAGAAGTGCGGGATTCCTGCCCACGAATACGGACATATCCTTTTCTTGCTTTTACATCAGCAAATCTCTGCGGCATAATACGTGGTGAATAATAGAATTTTCCAAGTTCATCACCATCGAAATCATCAAAATCCGGTGTCTTTTCTACCGGATATTCCGGGAGAGAACTTTCTGGCACTTCCAGTTTTGCAAAATTGCTGCCGTCTGCCATGCGGAGCCAGTTATCCTCTGTCCACATCATCTTCTGGATTGCAGTCTCTCTACCAAGAGTACAGCGCAGTTCCGGAACGAACGGTCTGGAGCAGAGATGAACCAGATAAACTTCTCCTGTCGGAAGTTCCACATAACTTCCATGACCAGATTTTTGAAGAATGGAGTCCGGATTATAGTACTTTGGTTTGAGGTGATCCGGATCCTGTCTTTCATAAGATTCTCCCGGTACACTTGTCACGATCGGGTTCTTTGGATCTTTTTCGTATGGTCCCCAGACATTTTGGGAACGTCCCATGGTCACACAGTGGTTGTATCCTGTACCACCCTCAGCGCACATGATGTAATAGTATTCGCCACGTTTTGTCAGATGTGGGGCCTCGATGCAGCCTCTGTCAGTACCACCTCGCCAGATCCGTTTCGGATATCCTACGATCTCCTGTTTTTCAGGTGAGTATTCCACCATGCAGATTGCACCTGGTTTTTCGTATCCTTCTCTCGTCTCCCATTCCAGAGAAACCACATATTTTTTTCCATTTGTATCATGGAATAAAGAGGCATCAAATCCGGAAGAATGAAGATATACTGGCTTACTCCATGGTCCTTTGATATCTTTGGAGCAGATCAGGAAATTGTCCACATCAAAATATCTTGCATTCATGGAATTCATCACCCCATAAACTACATAAAACAGATCTTCTTCCTCGCAATAGGTCAGACACGGAGCCCAGATTCCTTTTGCACTTGGAAGCTTCTTGAGATCTACTTTCTCATCATCGGTTAATACGTGCGTATATAATTCCCAGTTTTTCAGATCTCTGGAATGATATACCGGGATTCCCGGAAACCATTCAAAAGTAGAAACTGCCATATAATAATCATCGCCTTTACGGCAGATACACGGATCCGGGTTGAATCCCGGAAGTATTGGATTCTGTATCATTGCATTCTCCTCCTCTTAGGATATATCGGATTTTATATTATTCCATTGTGATCCAGCCAAAATCAACACTGCGTCCCAGATCCCAGCTGTCCCAGCCGATCCAGCCCGGTGTATTGACAGTATCTGTCAGAAGTTTGTAACTCCAGTAATAATAACCGCTGCCTTTGTTCCATGCTTCAAGCTGAACTTTTGCAAGCGCATTGTAGATTTTCTTCTTTTCTTCGGCACTGACCTTTTCTTCAGTGCTTCCTTCCACACCGTTCAGCACACTCTGTCCGCCTTTTGTATCGCATCCGCAGGCAAGAGAATTAAACAGGCACCATTCTCCGCAGATCACCGGGAAATATTTTTCCATTTCTGTAATCTTTGGCTCTATTTCTTCCTTAACATATTTTACGTAGGCTTCTACTGTCTGTTCGCATCCATCTGCCTCAGCAACCATCAGATACTGATGTGTATCGAGAATAACGTTGGAATATTTTTCTTCCTGCATAAAGTCTTTCCATGCCATCAGTTCAAATCCATCGTGAATGACCACATACTTTTCCTTCGGCATATATTTGCTGATGCGGTCATAGGCATCAAGATAGTATTTTCTGAGAAAATCCATCGTGATCGGTGCAGACCCCCGTGCAAGAACCGGATCTGCCGGTGGATAACGATGTTCAACATCCATAGTTTTCCACATATTTTCTGTAATTGGCTCATTAAGCGGCTGGATTCCCAGAAGACCTTTTCTTGTTCCATAACGCTCTGCCAGTCGCTCCAGTACACTGAGTGCAAATTCGACTTCATCTGGATTCTGTGCCCATTTACAGACACCGCTGAGACCTCCATTATCAAAACCATTCTGGCTCATCGGAACCGTATGAAGATCAATCAGGATTGTCAATCCATATTTTTCCGCCCAGTTAAAAGCTTTATCCAATTCTTCAATGCATCCAATAAATGGCTTTCTGTCACCAAAAATAAAATACGGTACCGGAATTCTCACAGACTCAAGACTCATTTTTTTAATCGTTACAAAATCACGCTCTGTGATATATTCAGAACGGTGGATTTTAATTCTTGCCTCATATACTTCCGGTGAGAGCTGGCGCGGAAGATAGTATTCATCTTCCGCTGTTGTACCCTCAAACAATGCCGGATTCATCCATTTCTCCAGAACCAGCCAATTTCCAAGATTGACTCCCTTGATTTTCATGTTATACAAACCTCCATGATTTCCTATTGGTTATCGTTGAATTATTTACGAGCTTTCAGGTCAGCAAGAATACCGTCAAACTCTTTGTCCAGATGATAGAATTTCATAATGATCAGTCCGCATGCATAAACAGCTATCGGAATCCATACAAAACAGATTCTAATGGATGTCAGTGCAGATGCTGTCTGTGCTGCTGCATTTCCAACGTATCCACCAACTTCCAGAATCACACCGAGCAGTGCAGAACCGATACCGTTACCAATCTTATATCCAAAACTACATGCACTGTTTACAAGACCTTCTGTACGATATCCTGTTTTCCATTCTCCATAGTCAATGGTGTCCGATACCATTGCCCACATGGTTGCACCACCGCAGGCATTTCCGATTCCACGGATGACACTGGAAACTACAATGACTGGCATGAATCCACCTAAGAAATTCAGTACGAGCATTCCAATGATGTCCAGGATAAGTCCCAGTGAAAATACATTTCTTTTACCAAATTTTTTGACCAGCATGGCAATGAAGAACATACCAAGAATCTGTACGATATTGAAGATACCATTAATCGTGCTTACCAGATTTTTGTCTCCAAGGATATCTTTTGCATAATATACGGTTGCTCCGCCGTTTACGGAGTACATCAGGAAGAAAAGTGCCAGCATACCGGTCATCATAATCCAGTATTTGTTCTGGAAAAGAGCCTTGATTCCTGTTACAAACGGAACGTTTTCTTCTACTTTCTGCTCTCCCGCCTCATTTGCTCTTACTCGTTCTTTCGTTCCAAAGAAAGTACAAAGGAATGCCGCGATAGAAACGAAACCAAATACGACAAAGGTTTTTGTCCATGCACTTGCGTTATTTCCGAAGTATTCTACCAGTGGCAGTGTAAATGTATTGATTGTAAGTGTTCCTGCTGTTGCAAGAAGATTTCTGAAAATACTTAATACAGATCTTTCATATGGATCCTGTGTCATTAATGCGTTCAATGCGGAATACGGAACATTGATTGCCGTATAGATAACAGTGGATACCAGGTTATATGTAATAAATACGTAGACCAGCTTCGGTGTGGATGACCAGGAAGCCGGAACCGAAAACATCAGGATGCCTGATATTGCAAATGGGATACACATACGTAGGATCCACGGTCTTGCTTTTCCAAACCTTGAATGAGTACGGTCGACAATAACACCCATGATAATATCACTGATTCCATCAAAAACTCTTGAAATCATCATAATCGTTCCAACTGCCATTGCACTGACTCCAGCATAATCTGTGTAATAGAAAAGCAGGAATGCAGACATTGCAGTGTAAATGATATTACATCCAAAATCTCCGCAACCGTATGCAAAACGTTCAAAAATTTTTCCAAAGGTCAATTTGCTCTTTTGATTCATTGGTTTTCTCCCTCTTATTTATCTTTCTTTTCCTGTTTCTTTTGCTTTTTAACTTGCCATGGCTGTTTCTTATGGTATTATAATAGCATATCGTATATGAGTATATTAGGTATAAAAAGGACTAATACATAGGTCGATATTCTCTTTTTATTCTATTTTGATAGATTAGTAACAATGTGAACGCTATTTGAAATGTAGGGAGAACAGATATTTATGGAAAATAAAGAAATCTCATATGAGATCATAGACTTTTCAGGTGAAACCAATGTACAGTTCCGTACTTCCGTGGATCCCGGAAGTTATATTCCAACACACTGGCACCGCGCCATAGAAATCATTTATATGCAGGAAGGTTCTCTGGATGTCATTGTAGAATCCGAAAGTTTTACAATTTATAAAGGAGACTGTATCCTGGTCAATGGAAATGTCCTGCACTCTACCAAGTGTACTGCGCCAAATACAGCAATTCTTCTGCAGATTCCTCTGAATTTTATGGAAAAATATATTCCCAATCTCGGACAACTTATTTTTCTCTGGGACTATCGAACAGAAGATCCTGTCAAAAAGACCAAACTCATGATGTTAAAAACTACGCTGGAACAACTTCAGGTCATCAATGATATTCAACCGGATGGCTATCTCCTACGTTTTAACAGCCTGATTTTTGAACTTATGTTTCAGCTGTATCATAATTTCAGCGTTCAGGTATTTCCACAGGATATCAACCATAAGAAAAAAGAAATGGACCGGCTGGATCCCGTCCTGAACTATATTGCAGAACATTATAAGGAACCAATCTCCCTGGATGAGATTGCAGACATCGCCTGTCTCCAGACAGGATATTTTTGTCGTTTCTTTAAGAAAAAAATGGGCGTTACTTTTCTGGAATATCAGAATGAATATCGTCTTTCTTTTATCTACAAAGATCTGATCACAACCAGAGATCCTGTGCATGTAATTCTGGAACGACACGGCTTCACCAATTATAAGTTGTTCCGAAGAATGTTTCTGGAACAATTCGGTGATACCCCAACAAAGATACGAAAACAGAGAGAAACCGTATAGTACAGTATAATCAGGAAACCTCCCAGATTGATAAATGAGGACGAATTGGAATCCCATTTCACTCTATCAATGTTTCACAGAATGATACTCTCCCGGATTGCATCCAAATCGCTTACGAAATGCACTGGCAAAACGGCTTGGATTGCTGAATCCCACCATTTCTGTAATCTGTGTCATAGAATACTGTCCACTCTGCACCAGCGAAAAGCTTTTGTTAACACGGTATTCTTCCAGATATCCGGTGATAGTTTTGCCTGTCATTTTTTTGAAAAGGCGGCAGCAGACTTCTCTTGACAAATGCACCTGATCTGCCAGGTCCTGAAGAGAAATTACTTCTGTAAAATGCATATTAAGATAATTCAGCATTTTTTCCAGACGTTCCAGTTCCTGCAGATTTGCCGGGACGAATTTCGTCAATTCCTGTCTGTGCCCATAAAGGATCATAGCAAATGCTTCACACAGAAGTCCCTTGATCTTTAATTCATAGCAGAATCGTTTCCGGTCAAAAGCTTCTTCTACCTGGTTTAATTTCTGCAGAATTTCTTTTCCATTTTCATCAAATCCAGTCAAATAAATACAGGGTATCGCTGAATTTTGCAGAAATGGTTGAAAACATTTTCGCTCAACATCACTTCCAAAATCGCCATACAGAAAGTCTGGTCTTACAAGTATCGTACTGTAACGTACATGTTCATTTCCAGGTGAACTGCAGCTGTGCGGTACATTTCGATTCAGCAGAAATCCCTCTCCCGTTCTGACCCTGTAGCTTTTCTGGTATACCTGAAAGACGGCCTCTCCTTCCCTTATAAGGTTGATTTCGAGATCATTATGCCAGTGAATCGGCACATTTTTGCCCTCAAATGACCAGAGATCATCGTGGTTCACTGTCATCGGAAAATTTTCTGTTCCATGCTTTTCAAGTTCTCTTCTTGCACTGTCTACCAGGATTGTTCTTTTTGCCATTTTACCCTCTCCAGTTTTTATCTGCTTTCATGTCAAAAAATGTTCTTTATCATCATAAATAAATTTGCTGATCTGGTCAATATCTGTATCATAAACAGCAATACCAGAATCGCATTTTACTATCAGTTTCTCTATAATTGGGCGTGCAGTAAAAAACACGCAATAATTCTAAGGAGAATGTTCTTATGTCCAGACCGAAATCAAAAGAAATGGATCTCACTGTCGGAAATCCATTCTGGTCACTGTTAAAATTTGCAATTCCGGTTATTCTCGGAAATCTTTTTCAGCTTTTTTATACACTTGCTGACTCTGTGATCGTCGGCAAAACGCTTGGTGCTGATTCCCTTGCAGCAGTCGGTGCCACCAGTATCATTATCTATTTTGTCTTTTGCTTTATCAATGGTTTTACCGGTGGATTCGGTATCTGCCTTGGCCAACGGTGTGGTGCAAAGGACGAAAAAGGCATGCGCAAAAGTGTTGCTGTATCCACACTGCTCAGTATTATTTTTACCATAGTCCTGGCTCTGATCTGCTGCCTGCTGGCTCACCAGATTCTCAGGTGGATGCAGATTCCGGAGGATATTTCCGGCGAAGCTTACGATTACATGTTTGTCGTTCTTCTCGGAACGGGCGCAACTGTTTTTTATAATATGATCTCCAATATGCTTCGTGCGCTGGGCGACAGTAAAACACCGCTTTATTTTCTGGTGTTTTCTTCTGTTTTGAATATCTTTCTGGATATCCTGTTTATTGTACCATTCCATATGGGTGTTGCCGGTGCTGCCTGGGCTACGATTCTTTCTCAGTTTCTTTCTGCCCTGTTCAGTCTGCTCGTCGGCCTGAAAAACTTCCCGGTACTGCATTTACACCGCGAAGATTTTCATGATATCAGAGGAACCATCAGCCTACATCTGAAAACAGGTTTTCCTATGGGATTTCAGATGTCTGTCATGTGCATCGGGCAGCTTTCCATGCAGACAGTTGTGAATTCTCTTGGTACTGCTGCAGTTGCCGGATATACAGCAGCTTCCAAAGCCGATCAGCTTTCTGTCCTTGTGAATAATGCTATGATGACTGCAATTTCCAACTATGTTGCCCAGAATTTCGGTGCAGGCAAAAGAGAACGGATCCGTCAGGGTGTACGGGCATGTCTGATTCAAACCGAAACTTTTAATCTGATCATGTGTATTGGTATCCTGCTTCTTCGCCACCCGATCGTGCAGATGTTCCTGTCCGATCCGACAAAGGAAATTTACCATTATTCCGATATGTATCTGACCATCGTTGCACCGTTTTACTTTATCCTCGGTCTTCTTGCCGTTTATCGTACTTCCATCCAGAGTATGCAGAACGGACGTGCACCTTTTGCAGCCTGCATGATAGAACTTGTTATGCGTATTGCTGCTACCGTAGGACTTTCCGGTATGATTGGATACACTTCCGTCTGCATTGCCAGCCCTCTTGCCTGGATCGGAGCCTGCTCCCTGCTGATCCCGGTTTACTACAAAATGATGCGTAGAATTTAACCTGCTATTTTTCATCTGCCTCCCTGGCATATTTTGTTGTTACAAGATCCTCATAAGATACACGTTCACTCAGTTCATCAGAATCTTCCAGAATGTCTTCCAAAAGTTCGAAGCTTTCTTTTTCAAAGATAAGATTAGATTTCCAGGTGTCCTGGTCATAGTAACGCTTTACAATGGCCGTGACTGTATCCAGGTCAGTTTCTGCAAACTGCGGAGCGATAACTTCTGCAATTTCTTCTGGTGTATGACTCTGGACATATTCCATGCCTTTCTGAAGGGCATTTGTAAATTTCTGGATGATTTCTGGATTTTTTTCCATATAGCTGGTCTTTGCACTGTAGGAAGTATATGGAACATAACCGGAATCCACACCGAGAGAAGCCACCACATATCCGGCTCCTTCTTTTTCTAGAGCTGTCGCGGATGGCTCAAACTCTACTGTAAAATCTGCAGAAGTATCGCCTGTAAAAGCCGCCGCTGTAGAACCAAAATCAATGCTCTGGTCAATCGTCAGATCTTTCTGTGGATCCAGTCCGTTTTTGCGGAGAATATATTCGAACACCATTTCAGGCATGCCACCTGTCGTCACTAATACCATGTAAATAATCATCTGCTAGCTGTTTCGCAGTGGTTTCTGCTGATACATTCGGCAGATAGTCTTTGGTAAGCTGCGTGATTTCTTCTTTTGACTTTACAATATTGTATGGCTTCAATGGATTATCTGTGGCTTCAAGAATTCCAAGTTCCTTCATCAGCTCAATATATGGAAGGATACTCTGTTTTGTTTTCTTGAATCCCAGATCAGTAATATGCTCTGACAGATATTTTGCAGAAGAAAATCCACGTTCATCCTCAGCAATCAGTTTCATCACAATCGCAATCATGGTATTTTCTCTTCGGTTCATTTCATCAGCAGGACTGTAACTAATCAGATTAGACAAGCCGTATTTCAGTGTAATTTCCGGCATCCCGTCTTCGTCCACTACGATTTTTTCAATCAGAAGTTCAATATCTCTTCGGTCAAGGCTGCCTCCTGCAATGATTTTATCTACCACCTCAAGAGCATTTTTTAGTTTATCCTTTACATCAGGCGTTTCTATGGCAGTTTCATTCAGTTCTTTTATCTGCATTTCCAGACCATGAATCTGAGCAAATAAGTCTTTCTGCATAGAATCATACGTTTCATTGATTAAATCTTCATTTCCTGCAGCGACAGCCAGATCTTTTACTTTTTGGGTAAGCAGAACTTTCAGTTGACTTTTTCGCTCATTGATAGCTGTGTGCAGTTCCTGCCGTTTTTCCGCTATTGTTTTTTTCTCTGCTTCAAAATCCTTTAAATCATAGGTAGAAATAACTTCACAGAGAGCATTTCGACACATCTTGATATAAGTCAGAACATCTTCCATCAGATCATCTTCTTCAATTAAATGTGCCTTGGAGCAATAACGTCTGCCTTTGGTGTTATAAGTGGTACAGATGTAATATTTCCGTTCCTTGCTGGAAGTTTGGCGTTTAATTGGTGTAAGGCGGCTGCCACAGTCTTTACAGAACAGGCAACTGCCAAAAGGATTCGGAATCTCTGAGCCAAGCCACTGCCCCCGGCTTCCCCGATAGTTGGTACGGTTACGTTTTTCCTTTAATTCCTGTACCAACGCAAAGGTAGCCTTATCAATAATTGCCGGGTGATGATTCTCAAAAATACATTGTTCTTCTTTTGGCACACGTTTATCTTTTCCATGAACCGTGTTTCTTGCACGTTTTTTCAGACGAAAGGTACCAATGTAAAAATCATTATCCAAAATCTCTTTTACCATAGCATCTGACCATTTAGAAGCTATCTGTCTTTTGGACAATCTGCCTTCTTCTATTTCACGTTCACGCTGGATCATAGATGGAGTCGGTGCTCCCTGCTCGGTTAGATATGTGGCAATCTTGCGGTAGCCGGAACCGGAAAGATATAAGTCATAAATCTTTTTAATATATTCTGCTTCTTTTGGTACGATTTCCAGAACAGTCTTATCTTTTTCATTGCGGCGATAGCCAAACGGTGCTCTGGTAATCAGTGTTCCCTCTTTCTGTCTGGCTCCTATGGCACGTTTGATTTTCTTACTGGTATCTTTTACATATCGCTCATTAAACCATGTTTTGATACCAATGGTATCGTCACTGGAATCCATAGAATCATAATTATCGTCAATCACCACCAGATGTTTTCCGCGTTCCTGAAATTCGTCCAGAAGCAAAAGAACCTTTGCATTATGTCTACCAAGGCGTGAAAAGTCTTTGACATATACAGTATCAATATCTTTATCCATATCCATCATCATTTGTTGAAATCCCGGTCTGTCAAAAATATAGCCGGAGATACCATCATCTTCATACCAGCGGTCAATAACCACACCATGAGCTGCTGCATACTGGTTGATAATCAGCTTCTGATTTTCTATGGAAACATAATTCCTTTTATCATCGTCTCTGGAAAGACGGACATATCCTGCATTCATAGATGTTCCTTTCTTTAAATGTAAATATAATTATTATGCTCTATGTAATTATATTATATATTTAAAACTGGAAGATGTATATAGAAAAATCTTAAGATTATTAAAAACAGATAGTATTAGACATTTTTGTTGATTGCGGAAACAGGCAGAATTTGATACAATTTTAGAAATAACAATTTGAGGAGGAAATATGGCATCAAGCAAGGAATACTTAGAGTTTATTTTAGGGCAGCTATCTGAGTTAGAAGAAATTACTTATCGAGCTATGATGGGAGAATTTATTATTTATTATCGTGGCAAGATTGTAGGCGGTATCTATGATGATAGATTACTTGTTAAACCAGTAAAATCAGCAATTAATTATATGCCGACAGCTCCGTATGAATTACCCTATGAGGGAGCAAAAGAGATGTTGTTGGTAGATGAAGTTGATAATAAGGAATTTTTGACAGGCTTGTTTCATGCAATGTATGATGAACTGCCAGCCCTAAAACCGAAAAAGAAGAAATAGACAACTTCCTGTTTTGGTAACTGATAAATCGGAAGTTGTCAAGTTTTTCAAACAGCCTCATTGCATAGGAATGCCAAACAGATTATCCTTAAAGTAGGAGGTGGCAGAAATGGCAAACGAAGATAAAAAAGATTTTAATGCTATGTTGCACGATAATAAGGATATGCCCAAATTTCAAATTATTACAGACCAGAAAAGCATTGAAAAATATGGTGGCAGTAAAATGTATTTTGCACCGCCAATCGACTATGACAAAGTAATGAAAAAAATTCCGTATGGTAAAGTGATTACCGTCGGAAAAATACGAGAATACTTTGCAGAGTTAAGTGGTGCAGATTTTACAGAACCCATTACGGCAGGAATTTTTGTTTCTATTGTGGCATGGGCGAGTTATCAGCGTTCAGAAGATGAAACACCTTATTGGAGAACATTAAAAGCGAACGGAGAACTAAATGCTAAATACCCAAATGGTATTGAAGCACAAAAAGAAAAATTAGAAGCAGAAGGACACACCATTATTCAAAAAGGGCGTAAAAATGTACGATATTATGTAAAGGACTATGAAAATTCCCTCTTTGATTTGAAGTAGGCTTTGGAACAATAGATGGTTACGCTTATAAGGATTATTGGACAATTGATAGATAACTTCAGTTTGTATAATTAAAGCACTGGTTAAATCACACATTATCCCAGTGATTTTTGACCAGTGCTTTAATACCATCATGAATATTAGTGTTTGAATCTCCATCCAGAAATGTGACAACCCGAAAGCCGATGTCAGCATATTTCTTGCGTTCCGCTTCAAATTCTTCCTGTGACGGAAAATCGTTACGCCAGAGATAATACGTTGGCTTACGCAAGGCTATCACATCCTTTCTGTTAACTTTTCTATGATTATCATATAAAAAATGGACAGTTTTCGTGTCTGTCCACTTTAAAATCAATTTACCGTTCACGATCTGAATGGGTTAATTGTCCTCTTTTTGCCAGTTCCAGTATTTCTGGTGGAATACGTCCCATCAGCTTCTGGAGATTTTCATAATCGGCTCTGAGTCTGGCATCATCCATTTTCTTTCGTATACTGCTGGACGTTGCTTCTTTTACCTGTCTGCTTAAATCCTGTGTCTGCCTTTTTAATGATACATTATCTGACTTTAAGGAACTAATCGTCTTATCATATTTCCGAACCTGCGTCTGAAAGTTCTCTATTGCAGGAAAAAATTTCTGCAATAGTTCCACAGCTTTATCTGTATTTTTACCAGCATTAAAAATATTTGTACTTTCCAACAGATCAGTGATTTGCTTAGCCTGCCGGGTAAGATGCACTGCTTCTTTAAAAAGTCGTGGTGGAATATGTTCACGTCCGGTCATGCTGGCGACTTCTCCACGTTCCAGATCTGGATATTTTTCTACCATGTGTTTCCAGAACTCGTCCTGCCACCAGGTCAGCTTTTTCTTATTTCCAAGAATCTCTTTTGCACAAAGTCTTCCATCCTGAGTTATCGGGACAAAAGAAAGGTGCATATGTGGAGTTTTCTCGTCCATATGCACCACAGCCGAAAAGATTGTCTCTGAATCCTGATATTTCTTTATAAATTCCAAAGCTGTTTGGAAATACGCTCTGATTTCACTCTTTTTCTTACCTTTGAAAAATTCTGGTGTAGCGGTAATTAGAACTTCAACAACACGTACACTGTCTTTGCGTGTCCGGCATCCGTATTCTTCAATCAGTCGATTCGACTCTGCCCGGTACTTCCCGACTGGTTCAATCAAATGATAATTCAAATTTCCTCGACTGTTGTCTATATCCGGATTACTGGCATATTTTTCTTTTTTCCGTTCATTGTGAGCTTCAATATTGCTGATTTCAGGTCCTTTGTATTTTGCAAATCTTAAAATACCGTATTGTGCTTTTTGCATTTGTACTTCCTCCTTTCCCCAAAACAGGCTAACTGTCATATTATTTTGACAGCCAACCTGAAAAATATATAATGTGTAACTTACATTGAATTACTACGTACATACGTACCAGATTAATTTGTCCATTCTTTCGGTACGTACGTACACTGGGAATCGTCCATAAAACCATCTGTATAGGACGGCTTTGTAATAACCTTTACTCCCGTAAATCCCCATACTCGTCTCCCAGCAGAATTTTTTATTGTATTGCAATGTTCCAGATTATATTTTGCTTGAACAGCAATCATAGCATCTGAGAAACTACAATTTTTTAATGCAGTCATGGAATTTTCTTCACACCAGAGCCGATAGCTCTCATACAGTTCTTTGGAACTTGCACTTGCCTCTGCCTGAAAGCGAATATATCCTTCTGATTCTAAAAACTCCAGTACATTGTTATTGTCCCGTTTCACATTTTCACGATTCGCCTTAATACGGGGACTTTCTGTAAATTTAAAATTCTGACGGACTAACCGTTGTAGTCCTTTAAACGCCCAGAGAAAAATACTTTCGGCTTCCTTCTTCATTTTTTCTGCCAGATAAGGATCATCTACACGATCAGCAGGTTTCTCCTTTGCTGTCAGTACTAATTGCCTTCGGTAAAATCCATCACTACGGTCATACAATGCCTGTAAATCTCCATTGCTGAATGCAAGCAGTCTGGAAAAAAGCCACCCCTGATAACTTTGCTTTCCTTTACGCTCTAAGTCCATTTTCCCCTGAGCAGTAACAATGGATTTCACATAACTGGTCTGTTTTAGGGCTTCCATTCGCATATCATCATCTACACACAATAAAATATGCTCAAGGTCAGCTCTAGCAAAGCGGTTTTCAGAAATTTTACCGATACTTCCGTCTTTCATATTTGAGCCTAACAGGCTGTTCAGAACAGCACCAATCTGTGATTTACCCTCTCCGCCATTTCCTTTTATAATCATCATCCGTTGTCCCTTGTTGCTTGGAATCAGGCAATACCCTATGAATTCCTGTAAAGTTGGAATATCTTCCGGGTAGAGCAGTTGATCTAAAAATGACAGCCATGTAGAAGCTTCTGGTGTATCTGGATTATAATTGACTGGAAGACGCATTCGTACAATATCTGGTTTTTCAGGGATAAATGTGCCATCTATATATATCGTTCCATTTGCAAGATGGATTTTATTGGCTTCTGGTGGAAAATCCTCTATATAAGCTGCCAGTTTCATAACTTCTAAAATATTTGTCACTTTGCGTGGAACATTGTTAATGGCATAATGTTTCAGACTTTCAAATATTTCCCCACGAAGGGGCAGATCATCAGTGACCCGCCCCTCTGGAGTAAAAAATGCATTGTTGGCAAAGAGTATTTTATGCGTATGGAGAAATTCTTCACAAAAGGCTGCTTCATTGATATTGGTTCCGTCAAACCAAACTGGATAATTACTAAGCTGCTTTTGCTTCTTCTGCATATACATCCTCCTCATCACGAGACCCTGAAAGATATTTCAAATCTTCCAGATAGCCTGTTTCTTTCATGGATTTTACAACTTCAAAGCCTTCTTCTTCATCTGCAAAGGTCAGATAATCTGCCAGATATTCGATATAACTCAGATTTTCACATGCTTCTTCAAATCGTTCGTCCATAGGTAAATCCGGTCGTTCTGGTGCATACAGTGCTTTCCATTTTTCCAGACGATGAAGATATTCGCATACCATTTTCTGGCATTCATGTAATTCTTTCTGTCTGCTTTTTGTTTCCATGTACTCGGGCTTTTTCAGAGCTGCTATTACTGGCGGATTATCTGGTGTAATACCAAAATCTACAGCAATTTTCTTGGCGGCTTCATAGTTACTCAGTCCAAATAGATTTGCAACAAACTGGATCACATCTCCGGTAGCACCACAGCCAAAGCAGTAGTAATAAGTTGTGTTTAGTTTCATACTTGGGTAATGGTCATTATGAAATGGGCAACAGATCATGTTGTTTCTTCCAATTTTCATGCCATAATATTCGGCAGCCTGTCCGACTGTTACAGTTTCTTTTATTGTTTCAAATAATCTCATTCTATTTTCCTCCTGATTTAAGTTTGAATTTAAAGCTGTGCCGTTTTATCCAGTTCCTTTCCTGACAGGCAACCCTTCTCGGCGCTGTGTCGTCTCTTTGTGAGCGCTCTTTTCTGATCAGAAAATCGTGGCGGTTTATAAAGTTCCGGAACGGTCATTTAGTTTTCAAGGTTCTGTCTGATCGATCATGTTGACAGTTTAGCATGAAAAAATCGCACCCCTGATTTATTCACGTACAATGAAAATCACGAATACGATTTGATAAAAAATTGCAAATTTGCACAGGCACAGATATAATGGAAGTAGTTTAGGAGGTGACGAAACAATGGGAAAATCTGATTTAATAGAAGATGAAACAAGTCTTGCATACCGATTGAGTAATTTGCGGAAAGACCATGATTTAAGCCAAAAACAGTTGGCTGATCAGCTTCATGTGACTCATTCACAAATCAGTCGTATAGAGAGCGGTGAAACAAAAAATCCTAATATAAGCATTGTAATAGATGCCGCCAGGTTTTTTCATGTTTCTACTGATTATCTGCTTGGAATCACTCAGATTACTTCACCCAAAAGTTATGATATATCGGAACTTAGACTGTCGGAAGAAGCGGTAACGAGACTGATTACCAGAAGAATAGATGTAGATATTTTAAACCGATTATTGGAACATGAACATTTTCCAAAATTATGTATTATGATTCGGAATTATTTTGATGATACCATTGCTGAGGGTATAATGGCACGAAATAAGGTCATTGATTTGGCTGTTGATCAACTGACTGATTTGATGACTGTAGAACCCTCAAAAAGAAAAGAGATTATAAAAGATAAGCAGTTTTTAA
Organism: Blautia obeum ATCC 29174; assembly: GCF_025147765.1. Lineage (NCBI taxonomy): Bacteria > Bacillati > Bacillota > Clostridia > Lachnospirales > Lachnospiraceae > Blautia > Blautia obeum. The sequence continues at coordinate 777,162 of NZ_CP102265.1, read as the reverse complement.
GCTCACAGAAATTAGGAGCAAATGAAGCAGACATTGAAAAAATCAAGATTCAGTTTATGGCAATATTACGTGATATTAAATCTAGTATGCAGAAAAAAGAACCAACAAAAGCGGTTGCTACAGCCGAAGCCGTACAGATGATTCGGGACGCATTGCCTGATAAGCCGGTTTCTGATATCACAAGTACTGACTTAGCAAATGCAGTAGCTTTTTATATGGGACAGACAACCGATCTGAATGACGAAGGACTTGCAATGGTACAGAATTTGGCAAAATATATTTGTGATAATAGCGTGCAAGAAAAGAATTCAGAGAATAGCTGACGTAAGCATGGATATACCTTTCTTCAAATGTGGCATCGTCTGAATAACAGCATCGTCATGCTAATATTCAGACTCAGTTCTGTACTTTCAGGTAACTCCTTTACGGAGTACCTTTCAGCACAGAATGCCGGAAATTGGAGATAATCGCAAGGATATAGAATTTCTTTCCGGCAGCCACAATTTCATAAAGGTATAACACACTAGACTTTCCTGACGGAAAATCGTGTGCCAACAGGGATGCTACTCGCCCCTATTGGATGACCCAGAGTAACTAATATGAATATCAACAGTTTCTCATTATAATAAAAAATACAAGCTTGGAGAATATATGGAACTTGACAAAAATAAATTACTAATAAAACAATTACCGCCAACAATTTATATAAAAAATTTTATAGATGGGCATCCAGCTAATTATGAAGATTTTTTAACGACATTTATCAATTCTTCAAAACTTGTCACTTGTAAGGGCAATCAAGCATTTATTTTAAGAAAACATGAAGAGCAAAATCATGGAGAAGCAGACATTTTTAATTCTTTTTATGATTTAGATTTTAAAATTATGGTCGATACTAAATATATGGAAGCCAGACGCATGTTAAGCCCTACTATAACTGAATTTTGTCCTGGGGTAGTAGGAAAAGGTCCTTCACGATTAAAAGGAGAACGAAAAGTTTATGATATAATCAAGTGCTTTCGTTCTATGAATATAGACGATTTAATTAAAATAGAAAAAGGGCTCATTAAGCTTCCAGAAGGAAAAACAATAATACAGGTATTAAAAAAAGTCTCAGTAAATAAGAATATGTTATTGTTTTTACCATATGATTATTGTTTTGAAAATACTTCTACAAACGCAGAAGTTGCTAAGTTTATAATCGATTGTATTTCAGAAGATTTACAATGTTTGCTCGAATATAGACATTTAAAAGTATGTAAAGATACTTATCTTTCGTTTATATCAAAGGAATGCTTTGTTATTGCACAAGAAAAAGATAATGTGTTGCATTATTATGATATGATAAAGACAAGCCAAAGCAATTTATATACTTATCTATATGAAACCGGAAAAGCTTAATAATAGTACATAAAAATAATCAGATTGAATACAATCTAAATAAAGATAATTTCTGATTGACTTTCTTAGTTATATCAGTTATATTATCTTTAGTGATCAGATTGCAGAAACTTGAGAAGCCTGCGATCGGGGGAGGGTGCCGAGGCCCCTCTCCTTTTTCTTTATCTGGAACATTTTGCAGCGAGGTACATATGAGCAAACCGTTTATTACATATACCGCACAGGTTGAAAAACTGAAAAATGAAAAAAATCTAGTTATTACAGATGATGATTTTGCGGTAGAATCCCTGCAGAATATCAGTTACTATGCATTAATTGGCGGATACAAACATCCTTTTATTGATATTCATACTCGCAAATACATTAATGAAGCATGTTTTGAAAATATAGTTGCTCTTTATGAATTTGATGAAGAGTTACGTGGAATATTCTTTAAATATTTATGTCGCGTAGAAAGAAAAATGCGTTCGTCCATTTCTTATCACTTCTGTAGAAAACATGGTGAACGTCAAGAAGAATATCTTAAATCCAATAATTACGGCAATATTCCAAAAAATAAATATGGAATTACTAAATTAATCAAAATGCTAGATATGATGGCTAATAAAAACAAGGATCATGAATATCTTGTTTATCAGCGTAACAAATATCATAATATTCCGTTATGGGTGATTATGAATACCCTTACTTTTGGTCAGATATCCAAAATGTTTGAATTCTTACCTCAAAATATGCAAGGAGCAATTTGCCAGGATTTTGGAAATGTCAAGAAAAATGAAATGATAAAATATTTGAAGGTATTAACACTGTACCGAAATGTATGTGCTCATAACGAAAGGTTGTTTTCCTATCACACATATATTGACATTCCAGATACATTGTTACATAAAAAATTAGGCATTTCTAAAAATGGTTCAAAATATATATATGGAAAAAATGACTTGTTTAGCGTAGTCATTACTTTTCGTTATCTACTTCCAAAGACCGATTTTTTACTGTTTAAAAAGCAATTATTGCATATTTTTGACCGATATGAAAAGCAGAATTCAAATTTGAAATTAAATGATCTTTTTGAATATATGGGGTTTCCGATTAACTGGAAAGAGATAACAAAATTCCGCAAAATATAAGTGGAGATACATCAATGGTATCTCCACACTTGTTTAATTTGTTAAAGCGATAATTGTTTTTGCTAATGTTTCAAAGGTAACACTAAAATCATCTCTATTACGTTTCATATTTTCCCAGACACTCCCCGTCTTTTCAACTTGTTCTTGCGTCAACTCAAAAACAGGTGTATTGTTCATTTGTGATTGAGCAATTAGACTATTAAAATCTGCAATATTTATTAAATTGTAATTAGTTCTTTTTTGAATAAGCATTCCATTTTCATCCAATACAGGAACTAATTTTTCTGCAACAATTTTATTAATATCGTCAATCCATTCTGAAAATGCTTTTACCGGCGAGCCATTTCGCGGGCGGTATCGCTGTTGTATAGTACCTAGAAATTTAGGTACAGTATCATTCATCTTGTAAATTGCGTTTTTAAAAACTTCTGCTTTTCGCAAATTATCATAAGTAGAACACCATTTAGGAAACACTTTAATAAGTGATTCTATGGCCATATAGCAAAAATAATCTGGGGCACATGGAATAATAAAAAAATCACTTCCCATCAAAATGTTGGCATTTGTGGCAGATATGCTTGGACTCATGTCAAGTAAAACAAAATCCAAATGATATTTTTCACTAGTCATAGTGATTAATTGTCTTAATGCGCCAGGAACATTTTGTAACACAACTAAAGATCCTGTCATATTTTCAGCAATATTGTATGTTGCGTCATATTCAGAAAACTCTATATGTCCAGGAAGTAAAAATAGATTTTCGTTGTGCTCAAATTCATAACAAGTTGTCGCTTCAAGCGGCCTCATTTCATTATTGAGAACCGGTGATAGTGCTGATTTTATATTATAATTATTTGCTTCATAAAACTGTGTTAACTTATTTTCCTTATCGGCATTTAAGCATAATCCTGTAAGGTTACATTGGGGATCAGTATCTATCATCAATGTTTTGTATCCCAATTCGGCTAATTTCCAGCCCAAATGAAACGTAGTAGTGGTTTTACTGACCCCACCTTTGTTATTAAATAATGCAATTATTTTTGCCATAAAATGGTTTCCTCCTAAGTGTAAAGATATATTCATTATAAATCAATATCCTCATAATCAAAAGAGATATTTTATTTAAGAGATGTACTATTCAACCCATCCACCCAATTACACAAAATCACAATCGTCTCATAATTTACATTGATGTATGTACGCCACCTTTACGCCCGCCAAGAACTTTCTTATCTTTCAGATCTTCCCATTTAAAATCCGGCATTTCTTCTCTTGCTACAAGAAAATTCCCGGCTCGCTGAGTCAGCTGGGCAAAGTTTACAACAGCATCCGTAGCCCCCTCCTGATAGGCATAGACAGATGCTTCCGCTCCCATAAATCCGATATCTGCCTCACCGGATATTACGGCAGTCATTGTCTTATCCGCTCCAAAACCGGTCACAAGTGTCAGATCCAGCCCCTCATCTTTAAAATATCCCTCTTCGATTGCCACATACTGTGGTGCATAAAAGATTGAATGTGCCACTTCATTCAGTGTAACCTTTGTAAGCTTCTCTTCCGTGCTGTCTTTCTTCGCAGCAAATACTCCCATTGGCAGTGCAGTCACCGCCAGAACAACTGCTGCCGCCAGTGAGATCCATTTTTTATTTTTCATGCAGATTCTCCTTTACAGACTTCTTCTGTTAGAGTATGCAGAAAATAGAAGATTGTGAAGGCATTCATAATTTGTTATAATTTTCTGAAAGGAATTACAGCCCGCCATTTACCATAAAAATTTCAAAAATAATATTACTCAGACAAAGGGGTACTTATATGGAAAAAAATCTTACAGACAATTACGAAAAACAGATATATATCGGAAGAGATTTGTTTTTGAAATATGATCAGGATATGCTGATAAAGAAATATAAATTAAAAAATGACCACGCATACCTGTACCTGAATTATATCGGAACAGAATATCGGATCAGCCGCTCAGATGGTTCCATCGAATATATGGCCGAAGGCATCTGGAAAATCTGCAAAGAATATACAATTGTTATGACGATCTACGACCTGCTCTGCTACTCAGAAGATAAAACGCTGCCTCCACTTACAGGACAGTGGCAGCCTGTAACCAGATTTATTCCCACCGGCAGCAGTCCGTCCGGAGATGTGTTTACCCCTAAATATGAAGCAGCATTCTCCGGCAAAGTAAATGCCGTCAGCCAGGCCTGCCTCTGTCTGGGAGGGAAATTACAGAAACAACTGGCCGGGGCTGATCTGACTTTTGAAATGCCTGTTATGGGAGATTTCTCTGTCCTGTTCCAGTTCTGGGACGCTGATGAGGAATTCCCTGCAAAAATCTTATTGTTGTGGGATAAGGTATCCTTATCGTATCTTCATTTTGAGACAACCTTTTATCTCCAGGGAGATTTACTGGAAACGATATTGCAGAAAATCAATGCCTAATCTTCTCGTAATATCCCTGGTAAACCGTTGCCTCTATTGATCTATATCATCCAGTGCCATCTCGCAGGTGAATACCTCTATATGATGACGCACATTCGCATAAGTGCCCTGTACCATCGCGCCTCATTCAGGTTAAACATATCTGTCATTCTCCGTCAATCTTGCCATGTTTCGACAAAAGCTTTATAATAGAAACTACCTGTATCAAATCATAATTTTAGGAGGTAACAGCATGAAATTCAATCCATTCTGTATGTGCTGTGCTGTCGGCAAACAGGAACAGAATATCCGTCCCTTTCAGGACATGGACAAAAAGGTAGAATATATGAAGAAAGTCATGGACCGTATGGCAAATATTGCAGAAGAAGACTGTGCCCCCAGCGTTTCTGTCGAATTAAAAAAAATGTTCCGTGATTTCTGGGAACAGCCTGTGGAAGACTACACTTCTGTCAAAAAAGAATACAATCAGCTTATGCTGGATATGGAAGCTTCTCTTGAAGAGACCATCCGGAATTCTGAAGATCCGCTGGAAACTGCACTTCTTTATGCCCGTATTGGCAACTATATTGATTTTGCAGCTCTGTCAAATGTAAATTCCGATACAGTTCTGTCTCTTCTCAAAGAAGACAACAAAGAACCTCTTAATGCGCAGGAATACCTGCATTTTCGAAAGGACTTAAGCGCTGCCTCCCGCCTTGTCTATCTGACTGATAACTGCGGAGAAATCGTTCTTGACAAACTGGTTATCATACTTCTTAAAGAACTCTGTCCGGAACTAGATATCACCGTGATCGTCAGAGGTTTTCCTGTAATCAATGATGCGACAATGGAAGATGCACAGGATATAGGGCTTACCGAACTGACCACCGTAATCGGAAATGGAAACGAAGTCGGCGGCACCTGGCTTCCCCATATCAGCAGCGAAGCCCGTGAGGCACTTGAATCTGCTGATCTGATCATTGCCAAAGGACAGGGCAACTACGAAACGCTTCATGATTGTGGACTCAATATTTACTACCTGTTCCTGTGTAAATGTAAATGGTTCCAGTATCAGTTTAACGCAAAACCTCTGCAGGGTATGTTCATAAACGAGCGCCGTATTTGACAATTTGACAAAGCTTCCCCGGCTTTTCGTCAATCTGTCAAGAAACCTCCGAAATCTTTGTATGGTTCTTCTCTTTATTCCTGACTGCAAATTCAGTATACTGATAACAGTTCAAAACAAGAGCAAAAAACTTACATAATATTTTGGAGGGAAAAATAATGGCAAGTTTATCTTTACAGCACATTAATAAGACATATCCAAACGGTTTTGAAGCCGTTAAAGATTTTAACCTTGAGATTGAAGACAAAGAATTCATCATTTTCGTAGGACCTTCCGGATGTGGTAAATCTACTACACTTCGTATGGTAGCCGGACTGGAAGAAATCACCAGCGGTACCTTAAAGATTGGTGACAAAGTTATGAACGATGTAGAGCCAAAAGACCGTGATATCGCAATGGTATTCCAGAACTACGCTCTGTATCCTCATATGACCGTATATGATAACATGGCATTCGGACTGAAGCTTCGTAAAGTTCCGAAAGATCAGATTGATAAAGCAGTTCGTGAAGCTGCAAGAATCCTTGACCTTGAGAAACTTCTTGATCGTAAACCGAAAGCTCTTTCCGGTGGACAGAGACAGCGTGTTGCTATGGGACGTGCTATCGTTCGTAATCCTAAGGTATTCCTTATGGATGAGCCACTTTCCAACCTGGATGCAAAACTTCGTGTACAGATGCGTATCGAGATTTCCAAGATTCATCAGAGACTGGGTGCAACAATCATCTATGTAACACATGACCAGACAGAGGCTATGACACTTGGTACCAGAATCGTTGTTATGAAAGACGGCGTTGTTCAGCAGGTAGATACTCCTCAGAATCTGTACCAGAAACCAGGCAACCTGTTCGTAGCTGGATTCATGGGATCCCCGCAGATGAACTTCCTGGATGCAGAAATCAAAGAAAAAGGTTCCGATCTTGTTGCAGTAATCGGCAAAGACGAACTTGTTATCCCGGCTGCCAAAGCAAAAGCTCTTAAAGATGGCGGCTATGTTGGAAAAACAGTTGTTATGGGTATCCGTCCGGAAGATGTTGCAGACAGAGCTGACGGTTCCATGTCTTCTACTGTTAAAGTATACGAGCTTCTTGGTGCAGAAGTATTCCTGTACTTCGATGTAAACGGAACTCAGATTACAGCTCGTGTTGATCCTGGCACAAAAGCAAAAACAGGTGATCCGGTTAAATTTGATTTCAACATGGAGAAAACTCATTTCTTCGACAAAGATACCGAACTGGTTATCACAAACTAAGATTCAATCAAAATATCAGACCCGGGGCATTTACCCCGGGTCTTTTTTTCAGAAAACTATTTTCAGAAAGGATGGTTCAATGTCAGTACAGAGAACACTACAAAAATATATGGATGACTGGAAACGCATCAGTCATTTCGATTTCTGTCTTCTTCAGGAAGATAATTCCATTTTGGTCACCACCTGTGACCGCCGCCTTCCAGCAGAATCCAAACTGGAAGAATTCCGAAACAGCACTGCTCTTTGTCTGTCAAATGCCACCTGCTGTCTCTACAAAATAACAGAAAAAAATGAACAGCTTCTTCTCATTGTGTGGGGAAGCGAAGATTCTGTTTCCACGATTGGCGAACTGGCTGTCTGCCAGATTGAGAGTATCCTGGAAAGTTATGCCGAAAAAAATGACAAAAATGCCTTTATGCAGAAACTGCTCCTTGGAGATTATACAGATGTAGAAGCCTTTAACCGGGCACGCAAACTTCATATTTCTTCCAGTGCAAGGAGAGCTGTCTTTCTCGTTGAAACCCGTCAGTCCAAGGATGAACACGCATTGGCTACCATCAAAAATATATTTTCTGCACGCACGCATGATTTCATCACTTCTATCGATAATCGTGGCATTATCGTCGTCCGTGAACTGACATCTACAGAAACATATGACGATCTGGAAAATATTGCACATATGCTTGTAGATATGCTGGGCACAGAAGCCATGACACAGGCCTGGGTTGCTTACAGCAACACGGCAAATGACCTGAAAGATCTTTCCAATGCATACAAAGAAGCCCGCACCGCTCTTGAGATTGGTAAAATTTTCTATGCCGAACGCAATGTCTTCGGATATCGCACTCTCGGTATTGGACGACTGCTCTACCAGCTTCCGGTTTCCATCTGTGAAATGTTCATCCAGGAAATTTTCGGAGATGAATCACTGGATTCCATCGACGGAGAGACACTGGCGATCATCCGTACTTTCTTTGAGAATAATCTGAATCTGTCGGAGACATCCAGACAGTTGTATGTGCATAGGAATACGCTTGTGTATCGTTTTGAAAAGATACAGAAACGGTTTGGACTTGATCTCCGTACCTTCGAAGATGCTATGACCTTTAAGCTTGCCATGCTTGTGTCCCGGTATCTGCGATATCAGAACAGAACCTGAGGGGGAGTCGTTTTTATTTCAGGAGCATCAGGTGTTCAGGTGGAAGATAGAGATATTTCGGCAGGTTCTTATCATGCTCGTCCGTAAAACTTTTTTTCGGACGCATCCACCAGAGAACTGCCCCGTCTTCCATTCCCGGACTTTTCACCAGATACTGATGTTCAAAGGTTGTCTCCACATACTCTGCCGCTTCAAATACCAGGCAGTTTTCTCCCGCCTTCTCTGACGGACGAATCCAGTGACCGCGGATTGCGATATGTGTCATATCCAGTTCCACCTTCTGCTCTGTACGAAGAGATATTCCCCAGTCCAGAGCAAATACCTGATATTCTCCCATACGTTCAATTCTCGAACTGTTTTTGCAGCCGGTCAGTCTTGCTGCTTCCAGAAGCTGTGGCTGTTCAAATAATTTTCTTGTATCACCAAATATCAGTGTCTTGCCATCTTTTAGAAGCATCAGCTCATTGCAAAATCTGAAGGCCTCATCTCGACTATGTGTGACCATCAGCATATCTCCCTGATACTGTTTTAGAAATTCCTGTATATCTTTTTGCAGTACATCCTTCAAATATCCATCCAGTGCAGAAAAAGGTTCATCCAGAAGGATCGCTTCCGGCTCACCGATCATCATTCTTGCCAGAGCAACTCTCTGCTGCTGTCCACCGGAAAGTTGTGATGGATAACGGTTTTCCAGTCCCTCCAACTGATATCTTTTCATAAAATCTCTGGCTTTTTCTTCTCTCTGTCCCTCCTCACCACGATAACCGCACAGAATATTATCTTTTACTGTCATTGTCGGAAACAATGCATAATTCTGAAACAGGTACCCAATCCGACGCTCCTGCGGCTTCAGATTGATTTTCTTTTCTGAGTCAAAAACTGTTCTTCCATTGATTACGATTTTGCCTCTGTCCGGCGTCTCAATTCCTGCGATACAACGAAGTGTCATACTCTTTCCACTTCCAGATGCACCGAGGATTCCAGTTGCTGATGTATTGCTCTCAAACACTGACTTGAGAGAAAAGCCTTTAAAATTCTTTTCTATATTTACCTGTATTGCCATCAGATCCACCTTCTACTCTTCATGCCCCGCCCTGAGACAATATTGATCAGTGCCACGATCACAAACGAGATCACTACGATTACCACAACCCAGAACCCAGCTATATCATAATTTCCAGCCGAAGTTTCTGCTGCAATTGCAACGGACACTGTACGAGTCTTACCAAGAATGTTTCCTGCAAGCATGGAAGTCGCTCCATACTCACCAATTGCTCTTGCAAATGCCAGAACAGTTCCGGATGCAATTCCCGGCGCAGCCGCCGGAACGATCACTTTCCAGAAAATTCTGCGATCACTCATTCCCAGTGTCTGTCCTGCATAGATCAGATTCACATCCACCTGTTCAAAAGCAGCCCGTGCATTTCGGTACATCAGTGGAAATGCAATCACTGCAGCAGCGATCACGCAGCCTTTCCATGTCTGTACCACTTTAAAATCAAAATTCTCCATGAGAAATTTTCCGAAAGGTCTCCTGAGACTGAAAATCACCAGCAAAAAGAAACCAGCAACTGTCGGCGGAAGCACCAGTGGCATAGTCAGGATCCCATCCCATATTGCTCTCGATACCGGCTTCATCTTCATAATCTTACGTGCACAGAAAATTCCCAGAAAAAAGGCAATTATCGTAGCCACTGCTCCGGTCTTTAAAGAAATCCACAATGGACTCCAGTTTATTTCCTGTAAAAATTCCATTCTTTTCTTTCCTTTTGTATGTACAAAAAGGGGCTGACATATATGCCGCCCCTTTTATATGTAATCGATAATTATTTAGCTTCTTCTGCAGTATCTGTTTCTTCGGTTTTGTCTTCCTTTGCATCTTCTGCAGTTTCTTCTTTCTTATCATCTGCTTTATATGCGGCAAACCCATACTCTTCAAATACTTTCATGGCATCATTCGTCTGCAGGTACTCAAGAAATGCATCTGCAGCAACTGCTTCTGCGTCAGATGCCTCTGCGTCTACAGTAAGTCCCACCGGATAAAGAACCGGTGTTTCCAGAGAACCTTCCGGAGCTTCTGCGATAACATCTACTTTGTCTGCAACGGATGTAGCATCTGTTGCATAAACGATACCGATTTCGTTACTTCCCTCGCTGACAGATGCAAGCACATCTGTTACATTCTTGCCTTCATTGATCTCCATCTTGTTAACATCGTCTTCAATGCCAAGGTTTTTGAAGATTTCACGGGAATACTGTCCAACCGGTACATCCTCGCCCGCAAGCGCAATGTTCTTCGCATCTGTGATATTTTCGAAACCTGTAACTTTTGTTTCGCCATCCTTTGGTTTGATCAGAGCAACTTTGTTCTCCAAGAGATCTACCACGGAGTCTTTCTTGGCCAGTTCCTCATCTACCAGCGCATCCATCTGTTTGGTTGCTGCTGAAAAGAAGATATCACATCTGGAACCTTCTTCGATCTGTGTCTGTAATGTACCTGAACTGTCTGCATTGAAAAGAATATTAACATCCGGATACTCTTCATTAAAATCTTTCTGGATCTCATCCATTGCATTTGCAAGGCTTGCTGCAATAAATACATACAGATCACCACTTGCATCCTCTGTTGTTGCAGCCTGTACACTTCCTGCACTCATTCCTGCTGCCATAACGCCAGCCAGCATTACAGTTAATATTTTTTTCTTCATGAATATATCTCCCTTCTTTTCTCTCAAATGTTGTTCAATATTCATGCTAATATTTTAACTGTAATAAAAATTCAAATCAATTTAACAGCTGCAATTTGCAATAGAAATTTTTTATAGAACCTCAAAATATTTTAGTAGTTCCAGTCATCACTGCCACTGTCATAGGAATCTGAATCATTTCCCTCATCAACATAATCATCGCTTCCGTCATCATAGTCGTCACTGTCATCATAGCTGCTGCCATCATCATAACTACCGTTATCCGAAGAACTACTGTCATCACTGCTGTCGTCACTGCTGTCATCACTGCTGTTGTCATAGCTACTACTGTCCGAAGAGCCACTGTCATAACTACTGTCATCGCTACTGTCATCACTGCTGTCATCACTACTGTAAGTTTCTGTATCACTGTCATCGGATTCATCAGAGGATGCTGTCTGCTGTGAGTTGCCCTTTGTATCTTTTTCAGACTTGTCTGCAAGACTTGTGTATGTAAGATATGCTGTGGAGCTTTCTTCATCATAAGCAAGAGATGCTTTTTCCATATCACTGAGATCAATGCTGTAAATCTGGTAAACATCTCCTTTTGCAGTAACGATCTTCATATCATATACAGTTGTAGTTGTTGTATCTGTTGATTCATCTGTACTGTCTGAAGAAACAGCTGTGTCATCCGGAGTATAGAACATCTGTACCTGTTCAGATGCTTTTACAGAAGCTTCTGCCGGAATCAGGTTCTTGCCCCAGTCATCTCCGCCGGATGTCATCAGATAGATTTCTCTCAGATCATCCTGCAGACCGTTGGTCATATAAATATATTTCGCCTGAGAAGTCTTAACTCCAATCACTTTCGGAGCCGGTGTGGATGTCGGTACCGGTGTTACTGTTACCGGAACTTCTGTCGGTGTCGGTGTTGCTGCCGGAGTCGGTGTCACTTCAACAACCGGTTTTGAAGAACCACATCCTGTAAAGGTAAGTATCATTGTCATGCCAAGTACGAGCATTATATGTTTTGCTTTCATTATTTACCATCCTCTCCGGTCTGAAGACCGTTCTATTTCGTTTTTTATTTTCCATAGTCTTCTTATTATCCCATGTATGCTCTTAAAAGTCAAATCAGTGTTCATAAGTCAATATTCCGCGAGGTGTTTTGTCATATATATGACAAAATCCCGAGACATACAGGTCAAAATGCCATCACCGTAGGTGATTTAAAATGCATTTTGGCCAAGTGCTGTGAAGGGAGTGAACAGCAACTAAATCAGGCTGCCATAACAATATTTTACAGCAGCCTGGTCAGAATTTGATTCATTTCTATATTCAATTATCCAAGGAAATTTTTTCCTACAAAATAGCCCATCACAAGAACACCAAGTACGATACGATACCAGCCAAAAGCCTTGAAATCATGTTTCTTAATATATCCCATCAGGAATTTGATGGCGATAATAGAAACAAAAAATGCAACCACAACACCGGTGACCAGTGTAAGAACCTCTGCTGGAGTGAATGTGAAGCCGAATTTTACCAGTTTCAGCAGACTCGCTCCGAACATAACCGGAATTGCCAGAAAAAAGGTAAATTCTGCTGCAACCGTTCTTGAAGTACCAACAAGGATACCTCCAATAATCGTGGAACCGGAACGGGATGTTCCCGGAATAACAGATAATACCTGAAAAATACCAATCTTGAATGCCGTGGCAAAACTCAGATCTTCAAGAGATGTACAGATTGGTTTTCTTCGTTTATTGTAATTTTCTACAATGATAAAAATCACACCATAAACGATAAGTGCAATTGCAACAACCACATAGTTGTTAAATTTCTCTTCGATAAAATCATTGAATGGAAGCGCGATCACGATAGTCGGGATGCATGCCACTATAATCTTAAACCACAAAATCCATTTATCTTTATCACAGAACTTCTCCACAAAAGTCAGCACAATGCGAGAAAACGGATTCTTACGTGCAATCTGTGCTTTTTTCTTCTTGGGTATCTGTCGTATGTAAAATGGCCACAGCTTACTCCAATACAGGACAACAACCGCAAGGATTGCCCCCAGCTGAATGACTACCAGAAAAAAATCCTTAAATTCTGTGGTCATATCCATCTTGATAAACTCATCTACAAGGATCATATGACCAGTACTGCTGATTGGAAGCCACTCAGTAATACCCTCTACGATGCCGAGGATCACAACTTTTATAAACTCCAAAACACTCATGTTTCTTTTCCTCTCTGTTTTATTTTTCATGTATCAGTATATTACAGTTTCGGTGGTTCGTAAACCTTTCCATACATTTTAATTCAAAGTTTAAGTTTTGGTTAACTTTTCTTTTCTGCAACATACAAGACCGGAGAAACTTCTGCGGCTTCTCCGGTCAGTAAATCATTTTTATTCGATTATCTGCTTGCGATCGTTGCAATATCGATCAGTGTCAGATTGTGAAGGTCTGTATTCTCAAGACTGGTTACAAGTGCCTCTGCGGTGTCCAGACTGGTAAGGACATTAACGCCTGTCTCAATCGCATTTCGACGAATCACGAAACCGTCTTTCTGATGTTCCACACCCTGTGGAGGTGTATCAATAACAACATCGATCTTATGTCCCAGAATAAGGTCCATAAGGTTCGGCGCCGGCTGTTCCAGTTTGTTAGTACGGATTGCCTTGATTCCATTTTCTTTGAGGACTCTTGCTGTGCCTCTTGTTGCATAGATACGGTATCCAAGTGCCTCAAAACGCCTTGCGATCGGAACAACTTCCTGCTGATCTTCATCTTTGACAGTGATGATCATGTTCTTATACTTCGGAAGTTTGATTCCGGCTCCGATAAATGCTTTGTACAGAGCTTCGTTGAAGTTCTCTGCAATACCAAGACATTCACCTGTGGACTTCATCTCTGGTCCAAGGCTGATATCAGCGCCACGGATCTTCTCGAAGGAGAATACCGGCATCTTGATCGCGATATGTTTTGCTTCCGGCTGAAGCCCTGGCGTATATCCCATATCTTTGAGCTTGTATCCAAGGATCACTTTCGTTGCTAACGGTACGATCGGGATTCCGGTTACCTTACTGATGTATGGTACTGTACGGCTGGAACGCGGATTTACTTCGATAACATATACTTCTTCGCCACATACAATAAACTGAATATTGATCATACCAACTACATGAAGTGCTTTTGCAAGACGACGTGTATACTCAGCAATTGTATCTTTTGCTCTCTGGCTGATCGTCTGTGCCGGATATACGGAAATACTGTCTCCGGAATGGATACCAGCACGTTCAATATGCTCCATGATACCAGGAATCAGGATATCCTCTCCATCACAAACTGCATCGACTTCGATTTCTTTACCCATCAGGTATTTGTCAACCAGAATCGGATGTTCCTGTGCAATCTGATTGATGATTCCGATATATTCCTCTACATCCTCGTCACTGACTGCAATACGCATGCCCTGTCCACCAAGAACATAGGAAGGACGAACAAGTACCGGATATCCTAACTCGTTGGCAGCCTTTTTAGCTTCCTCTGCTGTGAATACAGTCTGTCCCTTCGGTCTCGGGATCTCACATTTTTCAAGGATCTCATCAAAGAGCTCACGGTCCTCTGCAGCATCCACATCTTCTGCAGATGTTCCAAGGATCTTGACTCCCATCTTCATCAGTGCTTCTGTAAGCTTGATGGCAGTCTGTCCACCGAACTGCACAACTGCTCCGTCCGGTTTTTCAATATTTACGATGTTCTCCACATCTTCCGGTGTCAATGGCTCGAAATACAGCTTATCTGCAATATCAAAGTCTGTGCTGACAGTTTCCGGGTTATTGTTTACAATAATTGTCTCATAGCCTTCTTTTTTGAATGCCCATGTACAATGTACAGAACAGAAGTCAAATTCGATACCCTGTCCGATACGGATCGGTCCAGAACCAAGAACAAGAACTTTTTTCTTATCATGGGCAGCAACTGCTTCATTTTCTGTATCCGGGCCGCCATACACAGAATAGTAATATGGTGTTGCGGCAGCAAACTCAGCTGCACAGGTGTCTACCATCTTGTAAGCTGCTGTGATCTTATACCCCTGACGGAGAGCTTTGATATCTGCTTCTGTTCTTCCGCAAAGATTTGCGATCACATAATCCGGGAATTCCATGCGTTTTGCTTCAAGAAGAAGTTCTTCTGTAAGCGGCTGTGTCTTCAGAGCCTGTTCCATCTCTACCAGAATTGCAATTTTGTCAATAAACCATCTGTCGATCTTAGTGATTCTGTGGATATATTCTTTGGAAATATCTCTTCGGATTGCCTCCGCAATCTTCCAGATACGACGGTCATCTACAACTGCCAGTTCTTCAATCAGTTCATCCTCATCCAGGCCTGTGAAGTCATAGGACATCAGGCTGTCTACATGCTGCTCCAGAGAACGGATAGCTTTCATAAGTGCACCTTCGAAATTATGGCAGATACTCATAACCTCACCGGTAGCTTTCATCTGAGTAGTCAGTGTTCTCTTGGCAGTGATGAATTTATCAAATGGAAGTCTCGGAATTTTAACTACACAATAGTCAAGCATTGGCTCGAAACTTGCATATGTTTTTCCTGTAATGGCATTCGGGATTTCATCCAGTGTATATCCAAGCGCAATCTTCGCTGCAACTTTGGCAATCGGATAACCGGTAGCTTTACTTGCCAGTGCAGAAGAACGGCTTACACGAGGATTTACTTCGATAACACAGTATTCGAAGCTTTCCGGATGCAGTGCATACTGTACGTTACATCCACCTGTGATACCAAGTTCTGTGATGATATTCAGTGCTGATGTACGAAGCATCTGATATTCTTTGTCACCCAGTGTCTGAGATGGAGCAACTACGATAGAGTCACCTGTATGTACACCAACCGGGTCAATGTTTTCCATGTTGCAGACAGTAATACAGTTTCCTACACTGTCACGCATTACTTCGTATTCGATTTCTTTCCATCCCGCGATACAACGTTCTACAAGAACTTCTCCTACACGGGAAAGTCTGAGACCATTCTCGAGGATTTCTCTCAGTTCGTATTCGTTATTAGCGATACCACCGCCACTTCCACCAAGTGTGTAAGCCGGACGGAGAACGACCGGATATCCTATCTTTTTGGTAAAAGCCACACCATCTTCTACTGTTGTTACGACTTTAGAAGCAGCAACCGGCTCACCGATTTTTTCCATGGTGTCTTTGAATTCCTGACGGTCTTCAGCCTTCTTGATCGTCTCTGCTGTGGTACCGATCAGGCGCACATTATGTTCTTTGAGAAAACCTTTTTCTTCCAGTTCCATTGCAAGGTTCAGACCTGCCTGGCCACCCAGTGTCGGCAGTACGCTGTCCGGTTTTTCTTTAAGGATCAGCTGCTCTACAACCTCTACAGTAAGAGGCTCAATATAAACTTTATCTGCAATATCTTTGTCTGTCATGATCGTAGCAGGGTTGGAGTTCAGAAGAACAACTTCCATGCCTTCTTCTTTCAGAGAACGGCATGCCTGTGTACCAGCGTAGTCAAACTCTGCTGCCTGGCCGATGATAATCGGACCGGATCCAATTACAAGAACTTTATGTATATCTTTATTTCTCGGCATGATCTGTTCCTCCCATCATTTCCATAAATCTGTCAAACAGGTAGCTGGAGTCCTGCGGTCCAGGGCAGGCTTCCGGATGGAACTGTACCGTGAAGATGTTTTTGCCTTCATAAGCCATTCCTTCGTTTGTACCATCGTTTACATTGACAAATGCAGGTTTTGCAATACCTTTTTTCTCAAGGGCTTCCGCATCAACCACGTATCCATGGTTCTGAGATGAAATATAAACACGTCCTGTTGCAAGATCCTTAACCGGATGATTGCCTCCTCTGTGTCCGTATTTCATTTTATGTGTATCACCGCCTGTAGCAAGTGCCATCAGCTGATGTCCGAGGCAGATTGCAAAAATTGGTACATCTGACGCATAAAGTTTGCGGATTTCTTCTATAATAGTAGTGCATTCCTTCGGGTCTCCAGGTCCGTTGCTGAGCATGATTCCATCCGGATGGTCTGCAAGGATTTCTTCAGCAGATGTAAGTGCCGGATAAATCGTTACCTGACAGCCTCTTTCATTCAGAGAACGTGCAATATTGCGTTTTGCACCAAAATCCATAAGAGCAACCTTCGGTCCGTTTCCTTTCAGTACTTCCTTCTCACTGCATGTAACTTTTTCAACTACTTTTCCAGTTGTATATGCTTTTAAACGGGGGATTATTTCATCTAAATCATAATTTTCGTTGACTGTGATCATACCATTCATGGTACCTTTTTCACGAAGAATTTTTGTGAGAGCACGAGTATCAATACCGGCAATACCAGGTATATCATGCTTTTCAAGAAAATGCTGAATCGTATCCACGCTTCTGAAGTTACTTGGGATACGGGATAATTCACGAACAATAAAACCATCGATCCAAGGTTTCCTGGATTCCTGGTCCTCATAACAGATTCCGTAATTTCCAATCAAAGGATAAGTCATGCAGACAGCCTGTCCTGCATACGATGGGTCAGTCATTACTTCGAGATATCCGGTCATGGATGTGTTAAAAACGATCTCACTAATGACTTCTCTTGTTGAACCAATACTGGTTCCTTTGAACACATGGCCATCTTCTAATATCAGAAATGCTTTCATATAATCTCCCTTTCTGTTTTTATCTAAATCTTCAAGATTGTATCATAAGCGTTTCCTTTTTTCAACAGGTTAAAGTGCTAAAAATAATTAAGTTGTTCTAAAAAACTTTGTTTTGGCAAATTGTCTAAGTTGAAAATATAATTTAAAAAATTTCAAATTCTATGTTGACATTTCTTTTTCTATGAGGTATGATAATTAGGCAGTCAGCGAGACTGACTGATTTATAGTGAAATGCAGGAGTGGCGGAATTGGCAGACGCGCAGGCTTCAGGTGCCTGTGGTCGCAAGATCGTGTGGGTTCAAGTCCCATCTCCTGCATTATTTTTTTTGCCTTAAAATGGGTTGCATTAAAAAGAGTAACTGATTCTGATATCAAAGGCATCGGATACTGAAACGGCTTCTGAGTCTGGAAATACTAAAGATATACCCCGTCTGTTAAAATCATGGATTAAAAGTGCATAACTCGCTATCGCTCAGACAATGCACTTTTGAATCCATAACACAGCCAGGATACATCTAAGTATTTCTACAGACTCCTGCAGATGTTTCTGTATCCGATGTCTTTATATTCAGAATCTTTCTTCTTTTTAATCTGTGGGCACGGATCGCGCTTCGCGCTGATGGGTGTGGCTCGTTGGCCCCGCTATCTAAAATAAAGTCCGGTGAGAAGGGAAAGAAAAAATTTCAGCAAAGAAGTTTTATAATCAAGCTCTGGAGTTTAAGGATTTCCCATCACCGGGAAATCCTTCATCTATATTATTGCCGCTCAATGTATCTGGCGGCAACGAAGCCAAAATATCTTCCAGCAATACGAATATAATACCAGGTTGTGCCGTCTGCAGCTTTTCGTGTATCACATACATCAATAAGATTTCCCTGTTCCAAAATCGGATATTCTCTTAAATTAGGATACTCTGTACCGGCACCAGTCCGGACATTTAAAACTGTAGCGGTAACTTTCCCCACAAACTTCGGAATTTTGTTCAGTTTTTCTTTATCCGATGGTTCTTCTGCTGAATAGTCTTTATAAAATACATCTCTGTCCACATTACCAGTTATGCCCGGAACTCTTCCTTTACTGGTATACTGCCAGCCAATTCCTGCATCGGGACGGTAACGCTCCATCAATGTTCCATTATCATCCGACGGATAACGGGCAATCCAGAAATCATATTTTTTTAGTTCTTCACTGATCACATTGTTATACCAGTCCAGGTTGCAATAAATCCCAAAGCGATATCCGGCATCTACAACAATCCTTCGAAACTCCTCAGCCAGACGCTCAATCATTTTTTGCCCTAAGCGGCGTTGATTGCTGTATTCCAGGTCAAGAAAAACTGGATAACGTAATTGTCGTTCCCGTAAAATATCCACAACTCTTTCAGCTTCCTGTCTTACTGCAGCAACAGACAGTGCATACGAAAACTTATACACACCTGCGGGAATGCCATAATCCACACAGCCATTGTAATTACGTTCAAAGTAAGCATCTACATTATTTCCTGCCTCTGTTATACGAATGATTGCAAACTCTGTTCCCACATCTGCCACTTTTTTCCAATCAATTTCTCCCTGCCAGGCAGAAACATCAATTCCTCTATATTCCATTCTGCATCCCTCCCTGTTTTATAATAAGCAGTTTGAAATAAATAATTCCTTTTCTCAGCAGAGTTAATCTGAGATAAATTAATTGGATGAACCAGAATTTTTCAAATATTTGGGATTTATCTGTTGACATTCCGTCCTACATGAGGTATAGTAATTAGGCAGTTGTCGGTAGAGACATCTGATATATGAAATGCAGGAGTGGCGGAATTGGCAGACGCGCAGGCTTCAGGTGCCTGTGGTCGCAAGATCGTGTGGGTTCAAGTCCCATCTCCTGCATTATTTTTTTTGCCCAAAACAGGTGTTCTATTAAAACGAAGTTCGTATTCTATATATAAAACTCCTGATCTGAAAACAGCTTCGGAATTCAGAAGCACTATGGCTATTATCAGTCTGCTAAAATCATGGATTAAAAGTGCAAAACTCGCTAACGCTCAAACAATGCACTTTTGAATCCATAACACAGCCTGAAAATAACCTGAGTGCTTCTATAAATTCCTGCAGAGATTTTCTGATCAGGAGTTTTTATATCCAGAATTACATTTTCGTTTTAATTTTGTGGACACGGATCGCGCTTCGCGCTGACGGATGTGTCTCGTTAGCCACACTATCTAAGATAAAGTCCGGTGAGAAGGCACAAGAAAAAAACTCCAGCGGGATTCTGTGATGTTACTCTATACAAGGCTCGCCTTTAGAACTTCGTGCAGATATCGGATCATACAGGTTTTTGCGTTGATGCAGAAAATGCTGCTGTCTGAGCGACAGCGAGTTCAGCATTTTCTGCATCATATTTAGCAAAGTTCTGTATATCCTGATATCTCAGAAGTTATAAACTGAGCCAGGTATAGAGGAACATTCACAAAAATCCTACCTGGAGTTTCTCTCATTCCCTTCTCACCGGGAATCCTTTATTTTCCATATATAAATGCCCTTATACTAAATGGCACATCTTTATACTCTGGCCAGATCACTGCAAAGAACACAAAGATTGCCAGCACGATCAGCGCCACACAAATCGCCGCATAAACTTTCCTTCGAATTCCCTCTTTTTTGATCTGTACATCAAAAAGATTTCCATATCCCATTACCATGAAATACGTAAGCGGCACGATCATTGGCAGACTGTAACGTCCCTGTGGCTGATAATCCGATGCATAAGAATAATATGCATTCAATATATTCGGAATGATCATCGCAACCAGCATGCACCAGTTGAAAATCCCCTTTACACTCCACTGTTTTTTCACACGGATTGCAAAAGTCTTCACCGGATGCAGGAATATCAGAAGAAATCCCGCTTTAATAAAGTCCAGATAATTGTTGATCAGCCATTTCGGCATAAACACATCCATATTTCCAAAACGACCGACAAAGCTTCCACTGACAAGCTCTACCCAGGAAAATCCGTCTTCCTGCGGGAAACCGTAATTCAACATATCCAGTAAAGAATATCCAGCCATCTGCGGTGTACGTCTATTGGATGGCTTGTAATTCTTTTTCGCATATTTTTCCGCACAGATCGTTGATGCATTCATACCAATAAAATCTCCGTCATAGAGAATTGCATTTCGAATGAACCACCATGCAGCCAACAGCAGAACGATCACACAGACAAGAAGTCCCTTTTTCACAAAATCCGTATACTTTCCTTTCTTTTTCGCCTCCATAAACAGAGTTATCCCAAAGAAAAAGATGCTGCAGAGAATAAATCCATACGCATTGTAATAGGACAATGCACATGCTGCCACACCCAACGCCAGGATCACACAGTTTTTGTATATCCATCCCTCATCCAGATACCGCACCCATGCATACACGATCACTGCCGTTGAGAATACCGCCAGTGCATCACAGTTAACATAAGTGAATACAAACAAAGAACCTGGCAGCAGTCCTACAAAAGCCGCAGCTATCCATGCTTTTCTACGGTCAAACAACCGTTTTCCCATATCAAGTACCAGCCAAACTGTTCCAAGTCCAAACAGAATGTTTACAAATCTGGCTGCGAGAAGCAACGCAAACGGTGCTGTCGTCACAAAGCTTACTGCTTTCATAAAAACAGCTGCGATCATATAAGACAGAATCGGAGAAAATGCATAAGAAATTCCCCATACAACATTTCGTACCGACGGGTCATCCCCTACCGGAAGTGAACCATGCTTATAAATATAATCCGCAATCTGATAGCGCATCTGCTCATCCGGCCCGGCACCCATAGGCTGTACACGTGCCCACATCAGATAAAACACCAGCAGAAACAGGAAAAAAAGGATTTCCACAGTTGTCTCTGCACTTATTTTCTTACGTTTCAACTTACCTTCCTCCATTAAAACTCAAACTCTCTGATCTTTTCCGCAATATAATCCACATCATCCATTGAAAGATCATAGAACATCGGAAGCCTCAAAAGGCGTTCGCTTTCTTTCGTTGTATAAACATCTTTTCCATGAAACCTTCCAAACTTCTCACCTGCCGGAGAACTATGCAATGGAACATAATGAAAAGCCGGTGCAATTCCATTTTCACGGAGATAAGCAATCAGTCTTGTACGTACAGCAATATCTTTCACCTTAATGTAATACATATGTGCATTGTGTACACATCCCTCCGGAACGACCGGTCTCTGAATCTTTCCCTGTTTTTCCAGATCTTCCAGTCTCTCATGATATCCATCATAAACCTGATGACGTTTCCTGTTGATCTTATCACACTCTTCCAGCTGTGCATACAGATATGCCGCATTCATCTCGCTCGGAAGATAGGATGATCCATAATCAATCCATCGATATTTATCAATCTGTCCTCGGAAAAATTTACTTCTGTCCGTTCCCTTTTCACGCAGGATCTCAGCTTTTTCCTGATATTCATTCTTCTGGAATACCAGAGCACCACCTTCACCCATAGTGAAATTTTTTGTCTCATGGAAACTGTAACAGCCAAAGTCACCAATCGTACCAAGTGCCTTTCCATGATAATAAGCATCCACTCCCTGTGCTGCATCCTCAACAACTTTCAGGTTATGTCTGCGTGCAATCTCCATAATTTTATTCATCTCACAGCCAACACCGGCATAATGGACCGGAACGATTGCTCTGGTCTTCTCTGTGATCGCATCTTCGATAAGATTTTCATCTATATTCATCGTATCCGGACGGATATCAACGAATACGATCTTTGCACCTCGAAGTACAAAAGCATCCGCAGTGGAAACAAATGTATACGATGGCATGATGACCTCATCCCCTGGCTGGATATCACTCAGGAATGCCGCCATCTCCAATGCATGCGTACAGGATGTTGTCAGGAAAACCTGATTTACCTGGAAACGTTCTTTCATCCATGCTGAACAAAGCTTCGTATATTTTCCATCACCACAGAGCATGCCCTGAGCTACTGCATCCTGAATATACTTTAATTCATTACCGACAAGTGCCGGTCTGTTAAAATAAATCATCTGACTCCTCTACTTTTCTTTATAAAGAATACTTGGGTATCTTATTCTGAAAAACAATTTCTTCTCCATCCGGATCCGTCATACTCATTTTCTCAAAAAAATCTCTTGATATCTCATCAAGTTCTTCTCGGCTGCCTGCCTCTATATAATACAGTGCAAGATACGGGTTCGGACCGTACGCCACAACTTCTTCTCCTGCCTCATAGAAAATCCACGGTTTCACAACCGCTTTATCTTCCGCGAGTTCATATGCAGCCTGTTGTTCCTGAATCTGTTTCAGTCTCCCATGAAAATACAAAACAGCTCCATGCATCAATGGTTTACGGATATCCTGCGCTTCCAACATCTTTGTAACATACTCGTTATCGTAAACATAATTCAACAAAAGTTCTTCCATGTTAAAGCAATATACCATATCAGTCAGCTCATGCTCATAGCCAAAGAAACGTGCAGCAATCTCACAGACCTGGATTCCCTCTCCTGCTTTCCAGAAAAACTGCATGGAAAGCGGTCCTTCCTTCTGTCCGGTATACTCAATATACGACTGCAGCAGGGAAACCGCCGGTTCTTCCACCTTATCGATCAGGCAGCTCGGATACACATTTCGTGTGCTCTCCGGAAGCTCTCCTTCCGCAAACTGTGTTTTCTCTCTGTCTGCAATACTGATGACTCTCACCGCTCCATCAGAAACCCAGGTCATCATATTAAATTCAAATCCATCATTATATTCTTCAATCAGAATTTCATCCAGATCTGTAAACTCTGCGGTTTTACGAACACTTCCTGCAAGCTGCTCCTGATCTTTAATGATGAAAATTCCTCTTGAACCATATTTATCCAGCGGTTTACTGATCAATGGATATTTAAGCCCTGCTGTTATTTCGGCAAGTTTATATTCATTCTGTTCTGCTGCCGGTACTTTCACAAATCCAGGCGTCGGAAGCCCCAGCTTCGAAAGCAGTTCCCGACAGGCTGATTTGTCTCTGTACCAGCAAAGCTGTTCCGGTTTCAGATAGCAGGGCAATCCCGCTTTCTCTGCAATTTTGACCATGCATTCCATGAGCAGATCCGAAAAAGAGGTTATGATTCCATCAACCTTTTCTTTCTGGCAAAGCTCTGCCACTGCATCAATATCCGTAACAGGAATCACGTAAGATGCATCTGCATACTGTCTTGCCGGTCCATCTGGGTAACCATCACAGACGATCGTATAATGTCCCCGTTCTTTTGATTTTTTTACAAGCTGTACAAATTCGCCCAGTGTACCAAGTATCAGTAATCTGTGCTTCATTCTCCGGCTGCCTCCCATTCTTTGATCCGTTCTGCCATATATTGCATTTCTTCTTTTCCATAACGCTGGTCACATGGCAGAGGCAGTACATCTGCCGCCCACTGATATTCCAGACTGCTCTCTGTACATTCTTCGAGAATGTTTTTCCAGTAGGTCGGTACAAAAATCTTATGTTCTGCAAGCCAGCGTCTTAACTTAAGGCCTTCTTTATGATAATACGGATAAACAAATGGCCCCTCCGGTGTCACCCGGGTAAAAATAAATTCTGACGGAAGTGCCTCGGAAAGTATACGATAATTTTCCTCTCTCTTACGTCTTCCCGTCTCATAATCGATTGCTCCCAGCAGATTCTCTGTCAGCCTGGACATACGTCGAATCTCCATGCCTTCATACCGAGCTGCATTCTGAAGCATCTCCTGATAGTAGACGCCTGCATTTTCTTCGTACCGCCCAAGGATATGTCCCATTCTTTTATTGGAATGATCCACTGGCTTATCCATCGGAAGCACTGCATCTGTGGAAAGATATGCTCCATCACTGACTCCCCAGAATTTTCTGCAGGAATACAGGGTATCCACACCTTTCAGCGGTTTCTGAAAGAAAGCATGCGTATGATCCACAATGATATTTCCAAAAATCTTCTGATATGCCAGGATCTTCTCATCTGTCAGTTGACCGTAATAATTGACCAGATACAGACATTCACTTTCTCCCAGTTTTTTCCGGGGAAGCAAAACATTTAACTCCGCATCCAACTGATAACGGCTGATCCGGATTCCACGTTGCTCGCAGGCTTCCGTTACCGACTCGCATAAGAATACCGGCAGATATATTTTTGTATAACCGCGGCCTTCCAGAAGCCACCGAAGTGCTGTTCTTCCCAGATTTACTTTATAAAGATTCGGATAATACTCTTTACCTCCAAAATCTTCCAGCTCAAAATAGCCTCCGATTTCTTTTTTCATCAGTCCGTGTCCTCCCGGCGCACAACATAATGTGGCATTTTCTTTGCTTCGTTCAGAATATTCATCAGATAGATTCCCATGATCCCAATCGACAAAAGAATCAGTCCAAAAAATGCCAGCATCACCATCATCAGGGATGTCCAGCCTTCAACCGACACACCAAACGCAAAGTAACGCACAAGAAAATACACTGCCATGACCATGCTCACCAGAAAACTGGCAATTCCGATATTTCTCACCATAAGAAGCGGAAATGCTGTATGTGCGGTGATATCATAGATCAGATCCTTCACAAGACGTTTGAAAGAATAGCCGCTCTTTCCATAAACCCTTGCCGCATGCTGTACTGGTACGTTGATGATTCTGTTGGATGTCAGCACCAGAAGGTTTCCGATCTGAGGCAGGTATGTATTTGTCTTCACCATTGCATCTACAAGGAAGCGACGGATCAGACGGTAACTGGTGATCTGAAGATCCGGGTCTTTGCCGAGCATCTTAGAAGTTGCCCACACAGAAAATTTCGTTCCGAGTTTGCGGATAAATCCATGCTGTCTGCCTTCATAGCTCGCAATGATCGCATCAACATCATCGCGTTCTCTCATAACATTTATCATCTTCGGAAGTTCTTCCGGCTGATGCTGCAGGTCATCATCCATGGTTACAACAAAATCACCTTTCACATGTGCAAATCCACACAGAAGCGCCGGATGCTGTCCAAAATTTCTTGCCATCTGTATGATGCGAACTCTATTGTCCTTTGCACGAAGTTCCTGCATGACTTCAAAGGAACGGTCTTTGGAACCGTCATCCACAAGAATCAGTTCAAACTCTTCTTTTATTACTTCCCGGAATACTTTTTCCAGGCGTGTATAAAGTTCCTGTAAGGTGTGTTCGGAATTGTATACAGGAACAACAACGGAATACAAACTCATAGGTTTCCCTTTCTTTCTAAATACGCAATAAATTTATGCATTCTTTTTTATCATATCATTTTCATAATCCATTGTAAACAATTAGTATATGGTGTAAAATTAATAAATATTGGTCAAAAAATAATATTGTGGAGGAATTATGAAAAATTTCAGAAACTATCTGCAGCTCCATCTGAATATTCTGCTGTTTTCTCTGACAAGTGTTTTTTCAAAACTTGCCTCGATCCAGTACAATAAAAACGGACTGCATGCCCCGCTTCTATATGTATTCCTGTTCCTGATGATCGCCAATTGCGGAATCTACGCGATCGCCTGGCAACAGGTCATCAAAAAATTCTCACTGTCCACCGCCTATGCCAACAAAAGTGTCTATCTTCTGTGGTCACAGATCTGGGCAGTCGCAATTTTTCATGAACAGCTTTCCGTACAGAACATCATCGGAATCCTGATCGTATTATTCGGAGTATGGACGGTGCAGAGATATGAATAGAACTTTTATCCTGATCATGCTGGGAGGAACTTTCTTTTCCGCAATCTCCCAGATTCTTCTGAAGCAAAGTGCAAATATAAAATATGACAATCCTTTAAGAGAATATCTCAACTGGCGTGTCATCCTCGCCTATGTGATGTTCTTCGGTATTCTTCTTCTGAACACCTGGTGTTATACCAAAGTAGACATGCGCTATGGGCCTGTGATCGATACTGCCGCTTATGTATTCGTATTATTGCTTTCTCGTTTCATCCTGAACGAAAAGATCACAAAGGGGAAACTGATCGGTAATCTGATCATCATTGCCGGCATCCTTGTATACACATTGTAAAAGCCAGACGCCATCAGTTATCCACAATCCAGACAGAGTTTTTCACAAATAAAAGGAACAGACTGAAACGCTGCATCTGTATGATGTTGCATTTCAGCCTGTTCTTTTTTATTTGTTCAGATCATTTATTTCACTGACATTATTCTTCTTTTCCGCCCTCTGCTTCCGTTTGCTCTTCTGCATCTGTCTGTGCTGCTTCCTCTGCCTCAGCAGCTTCCTCTACTGTTTCTTCTGTTGTTACCGCATCTTCAGCAGTATCTGCATTTGCTTCCTCAACAGTTTCGTCTGTTTCCTCTGTTGCAGTCTCTTCAGCAACTTCTTCTGCTGTTCCCTCGATCACATCATCTCCGGCATCTTCTTCCGGTTCAACAGTCGGGCATGCTGCGCCACACTGTGAACAGAACGCATCATCTTTTGCAAGCGGACTTCCGCAGGATGGACAAAAACGTTTATTTTTTACCTTCAGTTCAGATATATCTGTTTTATATTTCTCGATCTGTTCCATGCGCTGGTCAATCTGTTCGCAAAGTGCTTTCTGTGCATCATCTACCGGAATTTCCTTTTTATAACGTTTGTAAATGATTCTTCCGAGGTCGGCCATTGCTTTTTCTATCTGTCGTTCTTCACCGGAGATTTTGTTTTTAAGTCTCTGGGTCTCATAAACCTCCTCTGCACGTCCGCTCAGTTCCTTCGCAGTTTTTGTAAGTGTTTCTCCAAGACTTCCAAAAAAATCTTTTGCCATGATAAGTTACCTCTCTTTCTTTATAAAAAGCCATGTTATATATACTCTGTATTTAGTGATTTCCTTCCAGCAGCGGAACTTCCTGTCCTCTGAGAAGAATCTTCGGGCCACCATTGCCTTCTATATATTCTCTTGTGATCGTAACCTGACCGATATTATCATCTTTCGGAATCTCATACATAATATCCAGCATATATTCTTCCAGAATTGCCCGAAGAGCTCTGGCTCCTGTGTGTTTTTCCATTGCTTTGGCTGCAATAGCATGCAGTGCTCCCTCTTCAAATTCCAGTTTTACCTCGTCCAGTGCCAGAAGCTTCTGATATTGTTTCAGGATCGCATTGCGTGGCTCGCTTAAGATCTGTACCATCATATCCTCTGTAAGCCCATTCATGGTAAATATGATCGGCAGACGTCCGATAAACTCCGGAATCATACCAAAACTTCGAAGATCTTCCACCGTCACCTTCTCCAGAATATGTGGATCGTCATCATACTTGTCTTTCAGATCTGCATAAAATCCAATAGACGCCTGCTTATTCAGACGTTCTTTAATGATATTTTCCAGATCCGGGAAAGCGCCTCCACAGATAAACAGAATATTTCTTGTATTTACCGTTGTCAATGGAACCATTGCATTCTTGCTGTTGGCTCCGATCGGCACTTCCACATCTGCTCCTTCCAGAAGTTTCAGCATACCCTGCTGTACAGCTTCTCCGCTGACATCTCGCTGATTGGTATTTTTCTTCTTTGCGATCTTGTCAATCTCATCAATAAAGATGATTCCATGCTCAGCCTTCTCCACATCATTATCAGCCGCTGCAAGCAATTTGGAAACAACACTTTCAATATCATCACCAATATATCCTGCTTCTGTAAGAGAAGTCGCATCGGCAATCGCCAGCGGAACATCAAGCAGTTTGGCCAGTGTTTTGACCAGATAGGTCTTTCCGCATCCAGTAGGTCCGATCATCAGCATATTGGATTTTTCAATTGCGATCTCATCCATGGTATCTGTTGCTACACGTTTATAATGATTGTAAACGGCAACGGACATTACCTTCTTGGCATATTCCTGACCGATCACATATTCATCCAGGGTAGCCTTAATCTTATGCGGTGCCGGAATCTTCTTGAGATCCAGGACTGGTTCTTTCTTTTCTGCTTTTTTCTTTTTGGGTTTCTTCTGCTGTCCCATCTGATTCTGGAAACTGCTTAGATCGATCATGCTGACATTTGGCATATTGAGCAGATCACCATAATTAAAATTTCCTGTCTGCATCTGCTGATTCATACTGTCAAAGCTTCTCTGCATACAGTCCGGACATATATGTATATTATTAGGAAGATCGATCATCTTACCAACCTGACTCTCTGCCCGATGACAGAGCGTACAGTACTTCTCAGGTTCTTTCTTGTTTTCTTCCTGATCATCGTCATCGCTGACCTCTCCCTCTAAAATCTCATCCTCGTATTTATCTGCCATATATCTGTAAACTCCTTCTGCATAGTTGTTATCTGTCTCATATAAAGAACGCACAGATCAAAAGTGCATTCTGCATCTTCGAATCTATGCGTTCATTATAACATAACCAGTAAAACTGTAAACTAAAGTTTTTATAAATTAATTTTTGCTTCCGAGCGTGACTGAAATTGTCTTCTGAACATACTCTCCGTTATCTGCTCTTGATACAACAACATCCACCGTCTCACCGGATGCATAATACGCAAGCTTACTCTCCAGATCATCTTTGCCGCTGACTGTCTGTCCATCAAAACTTACGATAATATCACCTTTCTGGATACCTGCTTTCCCTGCAGCGGAATTTTTCTCCACACGGATAACAAAAGCTCCCTCCGGCATATCATACATCTGTATTGCCTCTGTGGAAAGATCAGCCGTAACGACCCCAAGATAAGCTGCATTCTCTGATTCAACTTTATCTCTTGTCTGACGGTTCATCAGTTCCTCAAGAATCGGCTGTGCCTTGGATATTGGAATTGCGTATCCCATTCCCTCTACCGCACTGTCCGCATACTTTGCAGAGTTGATGCCGATCACTTCTCCCTGCATATTCAGCAGTGCTCCACCACTGTTACCTGGATTAATCGCCGCATCTGTCTGAATCAGGCTTGAACTGGTACCATCATCTGTCGAAATGTTTCTGTTCAATGCACTGATCCATCCGGAGGTAACTGATTGTCCATATCCAAGTGCATTTCCAATTGCCACAACCTGTTCCCCCACCTGAAGGTCATCGGAATTGCCAAGCTGCGCTATTTTGATCTGCGAGAGTGTGTCTTCCGGTATATCTGATTTCTGAACTGCAACCACAGCCAGGTCATTTGATTCATCCGTACCTTTTATCTTGGCACTGACTGCATCTTCCACATTGACATCACCATCGCTGCCGGACATATCCACCGTTTCCTCTTCTGCGTTGACTACATCATTTCCGACAAAGCATACACTGAGTGTTGTCGCACCGGATACCACATGATTATTTGTTGCGATCAAA
Organism: Blautia obeum ATCC 29174; assembly: GCF_025147765.1. Taxonomy (NCBI): domain Bacteria; kingdom Bacillati; phylum Bacillota; class Clostridia; order Lachnospirales; family Lachnospiraceae; genus Blautia; species Blautia obeum. Next base: position 746,936 of record NZ_CP102265.1, on the reverse strand, counting down.
AGCTCATCGTCATTTTCTCCGACAATGATTCCAGAACCGCTTCCCTCACTGGAATATTGCTGTGTGCCATAACCAAATCCAAATGCCCGGAAATAATTTGGGATTTCCTGTACACTTACAGATGTAATTGCGACTACCGTTGGCATTGCTGTATCTGCAACTTCTGCAACAGAACCCGTCTGTGACACAGCAGCTGCTGTTTCCGAAGCGGCAGTTTCACTTGAAGCAGCTCCTTCACTTTCATTCGAATCACTTCCATCTGCCGAAGAATCTCCTGCAAGCTGTGCTGTCTCTATCTGACTGTCCTTCCCGTCTGATCCCAGATATTTCTCGGACGCAAAATTCACTCCCTGAAATACAACACCTGCTACCAGCCCGAATACAACTGCCAGCGAAATCGTTTCTGCAAGTTTTTTTCCGCCACGTTTTTTGTTTTTTTTCTTTTCAGGTAATTCCTTCACTGTATCTGATTCTGTATTCTGATGCATACAATAATGTTCATATCTTGGTGGCTCATTCTGTCGATTGTTTTCTGTATCATTCTGCGGAGCATTCAGATTCCATTTTTTTTCATCATCCATGCCTGTGCTCCTTTCTTTTTATCTTTTTTATCCTATGAAAACAGTGTAACAATCAATTGTGTTCAAAATGTGACAACTCCTTTAAAAAACCGTGTGCTTATAGCTGTTTCATTGACAGCCGTCTGTATTTTTTACACCTTCCAGTATTCGCGGTTCATTGTACACCATAAAATCATTTTTCGAGGAAGTTTACGATAGTTTTTACCACTCAGATAGCCGGCATATTTACAGCCCGACTGAAGTATTACTCCCGGAATCAGCCATATTTTTCTTTTTTGGATCAGGTAGTTTATTGTTTTCTTTACAAGTTTTATTCCTTCTCCCTCTGACGGCACTCCTGCAAAAATTTCCGGATGTTCTGCCTGTGATACACCCAAATCAAAATTTCTGTGGAACTGCTGCATGCAGGAATAGTTATGTGAATGAATCACTTTTGCATCTGCGGCATATGCAACTGCATAGCCCTCCTGGATCAGCCTGCCGGCATAGATCATATCCTCATTAAAAATTGCCTTTCTTACAAAGCCACCAAGTTTCTGATAGATATCCCTTTTGTAAGCAGCACATACGTTAGAGCAGAAAAATGTTTTGATTCCGTAAACCGGCAGATCGTCTTTTGTTTTTACAGCTGATCTGTCCGGATAATTAAAAGATCTTGTGTATTTCTCGACAAAACTGCAGTTTTCATTCGGAAGCTGTCTGGCATACGCTGCACCAGTCTTTTCATCTTCTGTCAGTGCTTTTACCAGATTTTCAATCAGACTTTTATCTGCGGGTAATGCATCCTGCGTCATAAATACCATAACATCCGCATCTGAAAGTTCAGCTGCCCATGCACGTGTTGCACCATGATCAAATTCCTGTTTTTTCAGATGATGCACTTCCAGGATTGAAAGCTTTTCTTCCAGTTCTTTATTCCAGTATGTTTCTTCTGTATTCATTACAATGATCCGGTGTATCGGAAATGTCTGTTTTGTAAGACGTTCGATCAACGTGGAAAATTCTTTTCCCGGATGATACGCCGGAATGATCACATCCACTTTTATATTTTCCATAATTTCTCCCTATATTTCTTTATAAATGTATGGTAACAGAAGAAGGGAATTTCTTCAATGAGAAATTCCCTTCTTAACTATCGTCTTATCTTTATGAATTTAAGCAGCATCAGGAGTGCCTGTCGCCTCTGCAGCCGCTCCACTGTCATCTCCACTGCCTTCGTCAACGATGTCTCCGCCACCGCTTTCGTCTCCGCCGTAATCCGGTTCCGGAGTCGTTGGTCCTTCATAGTCTTCGCCACCGGAACTGTCACCACCACTGTTGTCGGAACCATCATTACTGTAATCTCCGCCACCAGAAGAAGAACCACCGCTGTTATCAGTCTCATCACCACTATAGTCTCCACCACCGGAGCTATCGCTGTCAGAACCGTAATCAGAGCTTGTATCAGACCAGCCACTTCCATTCTTTTCAAAAATAACAGTGTCATTTGTTGTATTTTCTTCAACAGTTGCCTGTTTATCGTCCAGACTGCTCTCACCACCGACGATTTCAAGAATCTTTTCACTGTTTGCTTTTACAGTCGCAGATGGTGTGTATGCTTCATCTCCATAAAGAAACTTGTGCAGTTCGATAACATTTGTCTCCAGAGTTGTCGGTACAATAATACTTCCCTTAACATTAGAGAACTTATAAGATGTCGGGAATCCTGTCGTATCGTCTACACTGTAACCGATCAGAGTAGGCAGAAGCTGCAGGATTTCGTCTTTTGTCATAGAAGTTGTAACCATCGGGAATACATCGTCCATGATCTTGAAGATCTTGCCAAGACCAGCAGATTTTGCCTTGCTGACGATCATCTGGATCACACGTCTCTGTCTCTCTGTACGTCCCATATCAAGGCTTGCTGTATAACGGATACGACAGTAAGAAGTTGCCTGTACACCATTCAGATGATAATGATACTGAACTGCCTCGATATCATCCGGTCTGTCCGGAAGTTCGATCGGTGTATAATCCTTACCTGTTTCTTCGGATGTCTCTACACAGTAGTTATTCATATGAACAATCTCGGCATAAGACATATCCATATCCAGTCCACCAAGGTCATCGATGATCGTTGTCAGCGCATTGAAGTTTACGGTTGCATATTCGCTGATGTTCAGGTCGAGGTTTGTATTCAGCATTGTGATCGCCTGTTCGGCTTCACCGTAAGCATACGCTGCGTTCGCCTTGGAATAAGTATCGTTACCAAGATTGAGAAGGGTATCTCGATATACAGAAACCAGCTTCACATCTTTTGTGTCATTATTTACGCTTGCAATAATAATTGTATCACTGTTCTCACCGCCGAGTGCAGTATTTTTATCACGGTGGTCAATACCAAACAGAGCATATGTTGTATAACCTGTCAGAGTTGATTCCTGTGAATCAATAGAATCCTGTACTTCCTGGTTTACTTTGATCTTACTGTCATCCAGAACTGGCTGATTGATCTTGTCCAGTTTTGAATTCAGCTGTCCATATACATACAGACCACCGATAAACAGCAGAAGAACAATAATTTCAACAGCAAATAGTATCTTTTTTGTTTTTGACTTAGGTCTTGCCATCTTCTCTCCCCTTATCTTTAATATGCATTTTTATTAATGAACCCTTTGAAAATCGTCAGGAACAATATCTTTATATCAAATCCGATCGACCAGTTCTCTATATAGTAGAGATCACAGTCAATACGTTTACGAATAGAGGTATCTCCCCGGTAACCATTTACCTGTGCCCAGCCAGTAAGTCCCGGACGCACCTGATGTTTCACCATATATCTTGGAATTTCCTCACGGAATTTCTCAACAAAAAACGGTCTCTCCGGTCTCGGTCCCACCAGACTCATATCACCCTTCAGAATATTAAACAGCTGAGGCAGTTCATCAATGCTGGTCCTTCTCATAAATTTACCGATTCCGGTTACCCTCGGATCATTCTTAACTGTCCAGGCCTTCTTTTCTTCGGCCTCCGGCTGAATTTCCATAGAACGGAATTTGTACATCCAGAAATTCTTATTATGAAGTCCGACACGCTCCTGTCGGTATATAAGTGGTCCCGGTGATGTCAATTTGATGAGTATGCACATCAGCAGCATGACCGGTGAAGAAACAATGATCGCCATGATCGCCCCAACAACATCCATCAAGCGTTTGACCATTGCATTAAATGTATTACTCAATGGAACATAACGGATGTTGATCACCGGAAGTCCCAGTATATCTTCCGTATATGGTTTCGTAGGAATGATCTTATTATAATCCGGTATAAATTTGGTATGAACACCGGATTTCTCACACATTCCGACAATTTCCTCCAGTCGGTAATATTCACTCAGTCCCAGTGTAATTGCAATCTCATCCAGCCTGTTTGCAGGAAGTATCACAGAAAGATTTGCAATTCGTCCGATAACCTTGATTCCATTATAAACAGTTCCTGCCGGAACATTATCATCAAGGATTCCTCTGACAACATAACCCCACTGTGGATTCTGCTGAATTCTGTCAATATATTCTTCCGCTGCCCGGCTGTAACCTACCAGTATCATCTGCTTCTGATTCAGTCCGCGCTTTCTCATTTTTCTCAGCATGGAGAAAATAAAGAGCCTTACTCCCCATTCTGCAAAGATGTTGATCACACAGAAAATGTAAACCGTCAGTCGGGAGAAATCAGACTCTCCCATCATATACAGACTGAATACGATCAGCAGAAGTCCGAGTACATTTGCCTTGATGATATTTGCCAGAACCAGTCTGCGCCCCTGCATATGCAAAGGCTCATATAAAGTAAATGCCTGATACAGAAGCAGATACCCCGGTATGATAAATATCAATGCAAACATGTACTCTTCAAACGCAAGTGCCCGGACTGCTGAATATGCAAACGGACCGATAAAACGGATCATCCAGGCAAGTACATAGGTCACAGCAATGACAATGGCATCAATTAACATCTGGAGACGACTGAAATTCTTCTGATTGTCCTGAATCAATCTCTGCCACCTCTATCCATTTCATTGTGTTTTAAGCATCTCTGTCCGTACATTCTGAATCCCATGTCTGGACAGACACGTTTATATTATAATAGTTGTCCTTCAAAATCAATAAAATCTTATCTTTTATTATATTAAATTTCCATAAACCACTGTAAAAATGACTTTATGCCCGAATTCTGCGGAACATATTTTCCCACAATTCAAGCTGTATCTTACAGTAATTGGGAAGATGTTTAACCGAAAACGGAACTTTCCTGTGATTCATGCTGATAGAAAATCCGTTTTTGATACCGGCCAGGTATTCTTTTCCCATTCCTTTTAGTGCAAAGAACAGAAACTTGATCAGAAAACCCGCTACCAGAAACGGCAGATTCAGGATGATCTGAATGAGTGGCATATTTTTATAGATCAGATAAATATTATTTCTGGAAGAATATCTGGTCTTGAAATGATTATATCTGGATCCACTCGTACCACTTCCCACATGATATACGACTGCATCCGGTGCATACCAGTTTTCATATCCATAAATTCTGGCACGGTATCCGATATCCGTATCCTCCAGATATGCGAAATGCTCCTCATCAAAATATCCGATCTTTTCCATGATCTTTTTACGATAAATAGCTGCACCTCCGCAGGCTGAAAAAATTTTTTCTTCTTTCTGATACAGATCAATATTTTTTCCTTTTCCCCGCGCAAAAGACCAGCCCAGCGCACAGTAATAATTTCCTGCATCATCCAGCTTATCTCTGTCATGATACTGTACCATTCGTGCCGCACACGAAAAAGCATTTTTATGTCTTCTTATCGCCAGCAGCATCTGCTCCACAAAATCTTCCTTTACTTCCGTATCATTATTCAGAAGCAGTACATATGGTGCTTTTGCTGCTTTTATTCCCTCATTGACAGCCCGGCAGAATCCAAAGTTATCCGGCAGCTCAATAATATGCACCCATGGATAATTTGCACTTACAAACGAACAGCTTCCGTCTGCGGATCCGTTATCCACCAGGATCACTTCAAAATTTTTCAGTGTCTGCCCTTCCAGACTTCCCAAAACGCTGTCCAGAAATGCGATTCCATTAAAATTCGGTATGATCACCGATACTTCCATATTATCTCCTATCTGTTTTCTTTCTCTTTTAACTCCATTCCTTTCAATGGACGAAGAGAATAATTCCATTTTGAAAGAGAAAGGTTCTTATTATAGTACGGATCTCCTTTTTTCAGAATATCGATCCAGTGACACCGGATATACTCGATTTCTTCCTGAAAACGCCGTACCTTCTCCTGGCTGTCTTCTGCACCTCGTGTTTTTGATTCCATATGATACAGCTGTACATATGGATCATAAACGATCAGTCTGCCAGTCTCTCTGACCTTCAGACAAAGATCTACATCATTGAATGCAACGGACAGTTCCTCGGTAAATCCACCAACTTCCTCAAAAGCTGCTTTTTTCATCATCATGCATGCTGCAGTCACTGCACTCATGTCCTGAAGGATTGAAGCCTTATGCAGATATCCGGTACGATTTGCCGGCATATTCACGAACATATGTCCGGCAATTCCGCCAATTCCAATTACACAGCCTGCATGCTGGATCGTATCATCCGGATAAAGCAGCTTTACACCTACTGCTCCGACCTCCCTGCGCTGACACATTCCAAGCATTTCTGTCAACCAACCTTCTGTAATAACTGTCACATCATTATTCAGGAACAGAAGATACTCCCCATTTGCATAACGTGCTCCATAATTGTTGATTGCAGAATAATTAAATTCTTTTTCCCAGCGAATGACTCGAATCTTCGGATCTTTCTTCAGTTCTTCGTAATATGCAAAAATCTCCTCAGAAGTACTGTTATTCTCTACAATGATGATCTCATAATTCTGATATTTTGTTTTTTCTTTTATAGATGCAATACACGCATGAAGCGCTTCTTTCTCATCTTTATTTGGAATGATGATCGAAACAAGCGGTTCTCCATGGACCGGATACTGTACCCGGAAAAATCCGAGATCCGGTGTATGTGTTACTGTTCCCTCTGTACCGGTGCGTTTCAGATGTGCTTCAATTGCACGCCTGCCTGCTTCAAATGCATACATCTTGCTTGCAGGATTATCTGCCGTAGATGCTTTATGCGTCCGCCAGTGATAAAGGATTTCCGGAACATGTCCGATCTTGCCGGCCTCCTCTACACAGCGAAAGATAAAATCATGATCCTGCGCTCCGTCAAATTCCTGCCTGAAGCCGCCAGCTTTACGTATAACAGACTGTCTGGCAACAAAAAAATGACAGATATAGTTATTGGAGCGCAGAAGATCCAGATTAAAATCGGGCTTCAGATGCGGCTGAAAATGCTCGCTCAGGTCTGTAGTCACCTTATCTTCATCCGTATAAACAGCGTCCAGTTCCGGATCTTTTTCCAGAGCAAGCGCAATCTCATAAAGCGCATTTGGTGCAAGCAGATCATCATGATCCAGTATTCCGGCAAACTCACCTTCCGTCATTGCAAGTGCTGCATTTGTGTTCCCTGCAATTCCAAGATTCTCTTTTAATTCCTGTACACGTATGCGGCTGTCCCTCTGTGTATACTCAGCAAGTACCTGTTTCATCTGTTCATCATCCGGACTGCCGTTTGCAATACACAGCTCCCAGTTGCCGTAAGTCTGTGCCAGAAGTGAATCGATCATCTGACGCAGGAATGTTTCCGGCGTCCGGTATGCCGGAACCGCCACACTGATCAGGGGAGCACTTGAAAATCTGTGATGACGCTGTTTCTCAAGCTCTGCCTCATCCGGTATATAGGCCTCATACCAGGGGCCATATGGTACTTCTTCCGGTTCAAAACGTTCATGAAGGCGTATCCAGAATTCTTTTGGTCCGTAATGCTTAAAATAACGCAGTCCTTTTTTGATCGTATAAGGGTTTAATTTTTTCAGCATCCTTCCCCATTCGATATGCCCTGCCACATCTTTATTTTTACTCATATTTTATTGATACCCTCAGGTTATTTTTCTTTGTTTTTATATATAATCGGATATCATTTTATCATCCTGCCCCTGTTTTTGCAAGGGCGTATGTCATTCTGCTTGAATTAAGCGCTAAAATAGGATATGATAGATTCTATTGAAACCTTAAGATAAGAAATATAATGGGAGTACAGATTTATGAAATCAAAAAGATTATATAGTGGTCTGATGGCTCTTGGGCTTGCATGTACACTGATATTCCAGACACCTGTCCTGGCAGCCGAAGAAACGGCCGAAACGCAGACCTCTTCCATTTCGACCAACAGCATCTCCGGCTGGCCACAGGGTCCGGATATCACCTCCACAGCTGCAATGATCATGGAAGACAGTACACAGACTACCGTTTATGCCAAAAACATGGACCAGGTTCTTTACCCCGGTGCTACAGTAAAAGTTATGACCACGCTTCTGACTCTGGAAAATGCACAGCTGAGCGATCAGGTTACTATGACCGCGACCGGTGTTTCCGGTGTCACGGACGGTGGTGCAAGTATTTCCGCTCAGCTGGATGAAGTCTTTACTGTAGAACAATGTCTGTATGCGATCATGCTTGCATCTGCCAATGATGTTGCTCTTCAGATTGCAGAACAGATCGGTGGTTCCGTTGACGGATTTGTTCAGATGATGAACAACCGTGCTGTCGAACTTGGATGTACCAATACCGTATTCACTAATCCTACCGGACTTCCTGACGAAAATCAGCATACAACCGCTCATGATATGGCATTGATCACAAAAGCGGCTATCGACAACGAATCTTTTCGAGCCATTGCAGAAACCACTTCCTATACGATTCCGGCCACCAATGTATCTGGCGGTGAACGTGTACTGACCAACAACTTCTCTATGCTGAACAATACAAATGCTTCTTATTATCAGTATTGTCTCGGTGGACGCGAGGGATACACAGAAGCTTCCGGAAGTACTTTGGTCTGCGGAGCAGAAAAAAACGGAGTTTCTCTGATCGCCGTTGTTCTCCAGGGTGCATCCGGTACAACTGCTGCCGAAGCAGTCAGTCTTCTCAACTATGGATTTGACAACTTCCAGCTCCTTTCTCTTGGAGATAATGATTTTGATATGGCATCCGGTGGAAACGTATTTGTACCAAACGGTACTACTGCTGATGCACTTACAACACAGGATGGCGAAGTTCAGGATGGACAGTACAACCGTCAGTTTCTTTTTAATGGAACTCCGGTCGGCACTGCGGTTATGTCTGTAACTTCACCGGAAGAAGATACTGCTGTTATTGAAGCCAGCACACAGAATCTGACAAATGCCCAGGATTATACAGTCAGTCATACTTCTGTTCCATACTTTGTGATCGGCGGTATCGGACTTTTTCTGCTTCTCCTGATCCTTTTCCGCATCGTGAAGGTTGCAAAATCCTGATTCCTGTCAAACTTACGAACATGCAAGAACCGGCCACTGTCTTTTCAGACAGCAGCCGGTTCTTTTTATCTTTTATTCTCTGCTTCTCAATTATTTTGCTGAATTTCTTTCAGATAACGACCAAGTGCATCTTTCCAGTCTGGCAGTCTTGTGAAACCATGTTCTTCCAGTTTTTTCTTTTCAAGACGGCTGTTTGTCGGACGTTTTGCCTTTGCCGGATATTCTGCTGAACTTACCGGAAGTACTTTTACATCCATACCTGCCTGACGGAAAATTTCTTTTGCAAAATCACACCAGGAAATGTATCCACCTTCATTTGTTGCATGATATTTACCATACTCTTCTTTTTCGAGCATATCCACCAGAAGTCTCGCAAGATCATAAGTATAAGTAGGTGTTCCGATCTGGTCATCAACAACTGTCAGAGTATCATGCGTCTTGCCAAGATTCAGCATAGTTTTGATAAAGTTCTTGCCATTAAGTCCAAATACCCATGCAATACGTACAATATAATGTTTTGGAGCATATTTTTCTACAGCAACCTCTCCATCATATTTTGCCTGTCCATAAACATTCAATGGTTTTACAACCGGATCATCCGGCTCCCACGGACGAGTTCCCTGTCCGTCAAATACGTAATCTGTACTGATATACACCATTGGAATATCAAGTTTTCCACAAATTCTGGCAATATTTTCCGTACCTTCTGCATTGACTTTGTGGCAGACTTCCTGGTTATCCTCAGCCGCATCTACTGCTGTCCATGCAGCACAATGAACAACTTTGTCCGGATGTACTTCTCCGATCACACGCTCAACAGCAGCTCTGTCTGTGATATCCATTTCATCCACATCCACACCAACGCCTTCATAGCCTCTTTTGGCCAGCTCATTCATAACATCATAACCCAGCTGTCCTTTTACACCTGTTACTAATACTTTCATGCAAAATCCTCCTATATCCGTTTCAGTGAAAAATCCTGGCTCTTTAATGTCAGATTCGGGTTGTAATATGGGTCCCCGTCACGCATGATATCCGGCCAACGTCTTTCAAAAATCTGAATTTCTTTATTAAATCGTGCTACTTTTTCCGGTGTATCCTCCAATCCTCTGGACTTGGATTCATAATGATACAGTTCTGCGTATGGATTATATACGATCAGATAACCGGCTTCTCGCAGTTTCATACAGAAATCAATGTCATTAAATGCAACTGCAAGTTCTTCTGTAAGCCCTCCGACTTTGTCAAAAGCTTCGCGCTTCACCATCATACATGCAGCAGTAACTGCACTGTAATCCTGTGCACAGATGATTCTGTGGCAGTAGCCTGTCGTTCCTCTCGGCTGCAGAACAAAACAATGCCCTGCAATTCCGCCGAAACCAATGACTACACCTGCGTGCTGAATCGTATCGTCCTCATAATACATTCTGGCACCGACAGCTCCAACATCACTGCGCATACAGTAGCCAAGCAGTTCTTCCAGACAATCCTCATTAATGATTTCCGTATCGTTATTCAGCAGAAGGAGATATTCACCCTTTGCAAAAGCAGCTCCATAATTATTGATTGCAGAATAATTGAACTCCTTATCCCAGTAAACCACATGGGCTTTTGGATTCTCTGCTTCCAGTTTTTTGTAATACTGGAAAGTAGCATCATCTGTACTGTTATTTTCAACAATGATATATTCATAATTTTTGTAAGTAGATTTCTGATCAATGGAATCCATACACCGTTTCAGATCATCAATATGATCTTTATTCGGAATAATGATGGAAATCAGTGGATCATGGTCTCTGTGAAATCTTGTCCTGTAGAGTCCCAGAAACTCTCCCTGATATACTTCTGCGTCGATACCCGTTCTTCTGTAGTGCTCTTCAATCGCACGCTTCCCGGATTCAAATGCATAAGTTTTGCTCTCCGGATTTTCCGCGGTGGATTCCTCATGACATCTCCAGTGATACAGGATCTTCGGTACATGACAGATCTCTTCCGGGCTGACAGTCTCTATACAGCGGAAAATAAAGTCATAATCCTGCGCTCCGTCAAATTCCTTACGGAGAGTTCCGACCTGTTCAATAACTTTTCTGTCAACAACAAATAAATGACAGATGTAATTTACTGTGCACAGAAGATCCGGATTGTAGTCTGGTTTGAAATGCGGCTGGAAGAATTTATGTCCATCCATCGACATCTTATCCTCATCAGAATAAAGGACCTTCACATCTCTGTTTTTATTCAGTGCCTTCACACATTCAAACAGCGCATTTGGTGTCAGTTCATCATCATGATCTGCAAACGCAATATAATCACCCGTTGCAATCTCAATCGCAGCATTTGTATTTTCAGAAATCTGCAGTGATTCCTCATGAGACACTACTTTAATCCGCTCATCCGATGCTGCAAGTGATTCAAGCAAACCGGCGATTGGTGAATTTGCCCCACTTCCATCTGACAGACAAAGCTCCCAGTTCGGATATGTCTGCTCTTTGATCGTCTCAACCAACTGTCGAAGATATTTTTCCTGTGTTTTATACAGTGGGATCACAATGGAAATCTTTGGCTGAAAATCAAATTTTTCTCTTCTCTGACGTTCCAGTTCCTTCGGTCCCGGAAGATGTCTGACGATCCACTTCTGATATGGGATTTCCCTGGTAGATGCCGTTCTGACCTTAGCTGCAACTTTTCCGACAAGAGCGGCACTTCCCTGTGTTTTCCAGTAACGGATTCCTTTTTTTGCATATTTTTCGATTTTTTTCCGGATCACCACCGTCTGCTGCAACGGAACCACATGTACAGATTTTGTATTTCCGGCATAGAAAACAATGTAAACAACTTTGCCTTTTAGATTTGTCAGCTCCACAAAGAATCCTGATTTGTCTTTGTTTTCCATCTGTTCCATCTCTTCATAAAGCTGTTCTACATCCACACGCTCCGTCCGAAGTACTTCCGCCTGGATTTTTTCTTTATTTTCATCAAAGATCTGGATACGTACTGGTTCTGCTGCCACTGCCCATCCCCGGACACGCAGAAATCCCTGCTGCACTTTTTCCTCTTCAATGTAAAACTGTGGTTTTCCCCTTCTTTTTTCAAGATTCTTTACTGAAATCGAAAACCAGCAAAATGTTTTTTCCGGCATCTCCGCATAAATACTAAGTTTCTGGTATCCCTCCAGAGATCCCGGAAGCTGTACAGCCGCTGTGATCCGCTCGCCCCGCATCAGGTCTGGATCTTTAAATCGTTCCAGTGCACTGACGACTTCCAGTCGCTGAATTTCTGCCTTTACCTCAGATCCGTCCAGTTTCGCACGCATTTTGGCCTCTTTGGGCCATGTGCCCTGCAGAATATAACAACATGGATCCTGCAGATGGAATCGGTCCTTTGTTACCTCAAAAATTTCTCTTGCCATATAGAATTATCCTACCTCATTTCTCAGTCTTCTCTCAGGGAACAGTCTGCTTCTTTCAGTGACAGATTCGGATTATAATACGGATCTCCCTTGCTCATCTGTTCGCCCCATTTCTCTTCGAAATGTTTTGTTTCCTTTTCGAAACGGAACTGTTTTTCCGGTGTGTCTTCCATTCCCCTTGACTTGGATTCATAGTGATAAAGTTCCGCATATGGTGTAAATACAACTTTCTTTCCAGCTGCCCGCTCTTTCATGCAAAGATCAATATCATTAAATGCAACCACAAACTCTTCGTCAAAACCACCCACAGCTTCAAAATCTTCGACTTTCATAAGCATGCATGCCGCCGTTACCGCACTGATTTCCTGAACATTTACGGCTCTTCCGAAATATCCTTTGTCTTCGCATGATGCCTGGCACATGATATGTCCTGCAATTCCGCCCATTCCCAGGACAACACCTGCATGCTGGATCAGATTATCCGGATAATAAAGTTTAGCACCAACGATTGCGACATCTGGCTGCTGGCAGATCATCAACATTTCTTCGATCCATCCCGGAGTAATGACTTCTACATCATTATTCAGGAACAGCAGATAACTGCCCTTTGCATCCTTTGCTGCAAAATTATTGATTGCGGCATAATTAAATCCCTCTTTCCAGGTGAGCACCCTTGCTTTTGGATAACGCCAGGAAAGATTTTTATAATACTCAAATGTTTCTGGCTTTTCGCTGTTATTTTCAACTACCAGTATCTCGTAATTTTTCCATGTTGATTTCTCATAAATGGAAGAAAGACATTTTTCAAGATCATCAATGTGGTCTTTATTTGGAATAAGGATGGAAACAAGCGGCTCACCCTGAATCTTCACATGACTGCGATACCAGCCCGGATGTTTCGTCATCTCCACTTCAGCCTCAATACCAACTCTTCTGTAATGTTCCTGAATTGCACGGCATCCGGCTTCATACGCATACGTCTTACTCTCTGGATTTGCCGCAACGGAATTCATATGACATCTCCAGTGATACAGTACTCTCGGAATATGGATTACCTGTTTTGCCTGTTCGCAGCAACGCAGGATAAAATCATAATCCTGAGAACCGTCATACTCCTGTCTCAGACCGCCTACCTGATCTACCAGGGCTTTTTTGACTGCAAAAATGTGGCAGATATAATTATTATCTCTTAAACGAAACAGGTTATAATCTGATTTAAAATGGGGTTCAAAATAAAATTCCCCATCCATACTCAGCTTGTCTTCATCTGTATAAACAATCTCCGGCCCCTGATGGTCATTGATGGCTTTGACGATTTCATATAACGCATCCGGTTCCAGCGTATCGTCGTGATCACTGAGCATCAGATATTCCCCCGTCGCCATCTCAATCGCTTTATTTGTATTAATGGAAATACCGCCATTTTCCTCCAGATGTTTGTACAGGATACGGCTGTCTTTTCCATAACGCTTCTGAATATATTCTTCTACTTTCTGATCCGGACTTCCATCTGCCAGACAAAGCTGCCAGTTTGTGTAACTCTGTGCCCGAACAGAATCGATCAATTCCTTTAGATATGGGGTTGGAGTACAGTACAGCGGAATCACAATACTGATCAGCGGATTCTGCTCAAAATGTGTATGTCTCTGTTTTCTGAGTGTACGCCGGTCAGCTTTATGGCGTTTGAACCACTCTTCATAGTCTTCCTTGTGTTCTCCATCTTTGTCTTTATGAAAAAGGCGTCCCCAGAATCCTTTGGATTTCTGCTCTTTACGAAGTGCTTTAATATCGATTTCATAAGTCTTTGTTGTGGAATCTCCACAAAAATGAAGTACGATACGATTCCCCGGAATTTCCAGAAAAGCTGCTGAAATACTGAATCCGATCTCCTGATTTTTGTAATCATCATCGAGATGACGACGTTCCACAACATCCGGTCTGCGTCCTCTTGTGATCTTGCAGTCCAGAAGTTCCGTGTTTTCTTTGTGAACCGTCACTTCCACATTTCCTCTCTGGTCCGTTGTCCATCCCTGGATTTCCAGCATCAGTCCATAAAGTACCTCTACACGGTCAATATGAAATTCTACCAGTTTATCATTGACCAGTTCATCCAGGTCATCACCCGCACACTCCCAAAGCAGTGTTTTTTCTTCTCCGTCCAGCAAAAGAAGTTCTAACAGATCGTATTTTCTGCGAAGTTCCAGTACCTCTGGAATCGTCACAGTAAAACCCGGAAGAAATCCTTCTGTCTCCACATCCAGAGACTGCGCCACATCCGGGCGTTCATATCTCTCGATTTCCGGTATATCGATTACTTCATAACCATCCCCAAGCAACTGAAAGATGCATTTCTTTTTTTCAGGATGCATATACCAACCTACAAGGCTCAGCACATGTCCATGTCTGTCATCGTATCTCTCTTCATCAATGCTGAAACAAAGTTTGTCCATAAATATTCCCCTATTTCTTTTTAATACTCCGGTACAGCTTCCATGCCTTTGTATTTTTCATTTCAGAAATCTGATGTTTTAGTTTCTGAATCTCTTTGTCTTTTTCTGCTGAGATCCGTGAAAAACTCATCCAGAACGCCTCCTGTGCTTCAGATTCCTTCATCACTTCAATCTCTATATAAAGTTTGCCTGTATTCTTTGGCAGACTCTCTATTACAAACTGCGGATCTCCGCCTCCAAAATAGTATCTTCCGCTTCCTATCGGAAAACCATTAGAAGAAAAATCCGCCTCTTTTCCGTTTTCAAATACAAGTTTTTTAAGGACCAGTCCCCCGGCAGCTTCCCCGGGATCCAGACGCAGTCGGCGCACATTCTGCGGAACAGTGATTCCGAAATCAATTCCATGTTTTGTCATTGGATAGATATCTGAATCCGCTTCCGAAAAGTCATTTCCTCGGTCATAAAATACCTGCAGTCTTCTCGTTGCACATGCGGCACGGATCCGGTCATAATATGCCATGATATCTACCTTGCCAGGTGAAACCTCATCATACATTTCCCGAAGAGGCACATGACCGCCTTCCATATATTTCTGGAAATTACGCTCCATCTCTGCATAAATTTCCAGTTCTTTCTCACTGATTCCTGCCTTTTTATAGAAATCAAGATCACGCAGTACAGCACGCTTGCCATCACTTTCCAGATAGTAATGGATCATTCTGTAAAGGATGAAATTGCACGGAATCGGAAAGCGGAAGGTCCATTCATAATCGATTACGGACACTTCGGAATCCTGAAGCAGAATATTAGCTGGCACAAGATCAATATTGGACATGCCGCTGCAACGACAGCTTTCACTGATTTCTGCATCACCAAAGACCTGCACGAATTCCGGTGTTTTAAAGAACATCTCTCCTTCATGGATACGACGGATCTTTTTGATATAGCTGAAAAACAGCTTCTCAAGCTCTTCTGTCTTTCCTGCCTCCAGAAGTTCGTCCAGTCTTCCTTCCAGTGTCTCTCCCTGCAGATATTCCAGACGTACTCCATCATTCTCAACTGTACAGGTATTCAGTTCCAGACCTTCTCTTCCGTAAAAGGTTCCCAGTTCCCTGGAGATTTTTTCCAGATTCTTCACATGTTCTTCAGAAGTTTTTTCTGTCGGTAACTTACGGACATATCTTCTCCCTGAAGAGTTTTCACAGATTTCCGTACGCACAGAAAATGCCGGATCTCTTTCATTGGAAAACTTTACATAAATGGTTTCTGCTTCTTTCTTTTCTTTTCCGATCAGAAGAAGAAAAGAATTGGCAAAATCCGGATACATATCATTCGCAAGAAGTGAATCATATACCGCAGATTCCTGGAAAAGCTGCAAACGCAGTCTGTCATAATTTGTTTCCAGACGATTCAGTTCTCCCTTCAAAGGAAGGCGACGGTCTGAATAAATCGTCATTGGTAATTTGTAATCCGGAAATGGATAATACCAGGATGCTTTAAGATCTCCTGCCTCTTTCAGGATTGCTGACATTTCTTTTCTGGAAAATGTCTTAACGCCACTTGTTGTCGGATAACCTTCCAGACCTTCAAAGAGAGTTCCAAAATGATCTTCCGTACATCCTGCCCAGTACTTCAGCCCCAGACGATTTTCGATTGCAAGAACGATCTTACCATCCGGTTTTAGATGTCTGGATATGATCTTAAGGAAATCCACATAAGGAGTCTCACTCTGTATATAAGCTTCTCCATATTCAAACACACCGATCAGTGTAATATAATCATATTTTTCGGTAAGCGTCTTCTCGACTTCCTGAAAATTCCCCATAAGGATCTTCAGATTGTCACAGTCTCTGTGTCTCCATGCATTGATCTGGCTTCGCTTTCTTGAAAGTTCAATACAGGTAACCTTTTTGGCTTTTTTGCAGAGAGCGCCGGTCACAGCACCACATCCGGAACCGATTTCAAGAACATTCTCTTCACCTGTAAACGGAATCCAGCTCAGTATATTTTCCCTGATATGAGAAAAATGATAGAGAATCGGCCAGCTCGCCCGCTCTGCAATAACTCCGTTCCATTGTTTTTCCCGGTAATTGCGTGCTATTTCCAGCATCTCATCCTCAATTGCACCATCTGTATACAAATCTTTGCCCGGATATAGTGTATCATCCAGAATTACCTGTCCGATTTTTTCCATTATTCCTCTCCGTACTGAATTTCTACTTTTGAATTCATATCATAAAATCCTACGGTATTCTGCGTTGAGATCACCGTAATATTACATGCATCATATAATCTGTGGAATACCGTAAAGTCTCCATCCTTATAGCCGGTACATCCAAAGGAAAGCAGATACTCCCCACCCTGCAGGAACATATCCTGTGTAAAGGTTACGGTACATACATCTCCGGCTTCAGAATGCTCAATATGCATTTTTTCAAACATCGTGTTGGTTCCTGTAATTTCTGTTCCACGAATATCCTTAAATGTATATGCCATGATCGGTTCCTGAATATTCTCATGAAATGCAACCCTCATCTTGATCGTAAAGGTTGTTCCCTTGTCGATGGTATTGGTATAACGGCCCTTTTCATCCATCACAACAAAATCTGTGATCTCAGCAAGTTTGCTGCCATATTCCAGCATATTCGGATTTACCTGGAATTTTTCACTCCAGTTTTCCTTTTTCTTTACTTCTTTTTCCACTTTCCTGGTCGGATCCTGGCCTACCAGAAGCTGCTTGTACATATCTACCATCTGCTTTGGAGAACCTTCTTCCAGCTTCACACCCTTATTCAGAAGAATAACTCTGTCACAGTATCTGGAAATACTACTCAGATCGTGGCTTACAAAAAGGATCGTCCGGCCCATTTTCTTAAATTCTTCGAATTTACGATAACATTTTGCCTGAAAGAACACATCCCCTACAGAAAGTGCCTCATCAACGATCAGAATTTCAGGATCGATATTGATTGCAACGGCAAAAGCCAGACGAACGAACATACCACTGGAATATGCTTTGACCGGCTGATGTACAAAATCGCCGATGTCTGCAAAATCCAGAATATCCTGCAGTCTGACATCAATCTCCTCTTTGGAAAAACCCATCATAGTTCCATTGAGATATACGTTCTCAATCCCGGTATACTCCATATTAAACCCGGCTCCCAGTTCCAGCAGAGCGGAAATTCTCCCATCTACTGTGACTTCTCCGCCGGTAGGATTCAATACACCGGTAATGATCTTGAGGATCGTGGATTTACCGGAACCATTTGTCCCAATAATTCCCACTGTTTCTCCTCTTTTTACATCAAAGCTGACATCCCGTAGTGCATAATGCTCTCTTACAGGAACTTTCATTCCCAGAGCCTCTTTCAACCGGTCAGACGGCTTATTATATAATTTATACATCTTATCCAGATGTTTTACCTGAATTGCAAATTCACTCATTCTACTCTCCGCTTACAGTACATCTGCAAAATGTACCTGAAGTTTTTTAAACAGTCTGGTTCCAAGCACAAATACGATCAGGGTAAATCCCCAGAAGTAAAGTGTCAGCACCGGATGCTCCCAGATTGCTACTTTGTTGATCAGAGAATCCCTGTATCCCTGCACAATATAGAATACCGGATTCAGTTTCAGTATATTTGCCAGAAGTCCTCCAAGACCAAGATCATTAAAATCCCACATGATCGGGGTAACCCATACACCAACCTGGAGCATAATGTTGATGATCTGACTCAGATCTCTGAAGAATACAACCGCCGCACTTGTCATATATGTGACTGCCAGAATCAGCATAAAAATGCAGAAGCTGTAGTATACCAGTTGCAGTGCATACAGACTCGGCGGATATCCCATGCAGGTATAGATCACCAGTACGATCACAACAAAAAAACAATGTACAAATACCGCTGAAAATACTTTCACTACCGGAAGGATCCGAATGTTAAATACTACTTTTTTTACCAGATAATTATATTCCAGAAGTGCATTCGTTCCTCCGGTCAGGCCCTCCTGAATAAAGAACCAGGGGACAAGACCTGCGATCAGCCAAAGTACAAATGGAACACCTTTATCCGAACCATTGCGAAGCGCCAGTCCGAATACAAACCAGTAAACGCAGATCGTTACGATCGGCTGAACAAATGCCCAGACTGTTCCAAAATAGGAACCCGCATATTTTGTTTTGAAATCATTTTTTGCCAGAGAAAACACTAATTTGCGGTTTTTGTAGATTTCCCCAGGCAGCCATGTTTCTTTTTTCAATCCTTTTTACTCCTGTTGGCAGTATATTCCTTAAAACTTCCCCATTTCTGATCTTTGTCAGAGAGGATCAGTTCCATACCTTCCGGAATCGGCCATTCTACTCCGATATCCGGGTCATTGTATGCAAGACCGCCCTCATCATTCGGATGATAAAAATCGGTACATTTATAAGCAAATTCTGCAGAATCAGAAAGAACAACAAATCCGTGAGCAAAATTCTTCGGAATAAAGAACTGTTTCTTATTCTCTGCAGAAAGAAGGACTCCATACCACTGTCCATATGTCGGGGAACCTTCTCGCAGATCGACCGCAACATCAAAAACTTCTCCGCTCACTACACGAACAAGTTTATCCTGTGGATAGTTGATCTGGAAATGAAGTCCACGAAGTACGCCTTTACGGGAACTGGACTGGTTATCCTGTACGAATTCCATATCGATTCCGGCTGCTTTGTAATCGTTGTAGTTATATGTTTCCATAAAATATCCGCGTTCATCACCGAATACTGCCGGTGTGATCACTTTCAGGCCTTCAATATGACATGTCTCTACTGTAATTTTTCCCATTTTATAATCCCTCCGCTATTTCAATCAGATATTTTCCATAAGCAGTCTTAAGAAGAGGCTGTGCCAGTTCAACAAGCTGCTCCTTTGTAATAAATCCGCGTTTGTATGCAATCTCTTCGATGCAGGAAATGTACAGTCCCTGACGTTTCTGGAATGCTGCAACAAAATCTGCTGCATCAAGCAGAGAATCATGATTTCCTGTATCCAGCCATGCAAATCCACGTCCCAGAGTCTCTACCTTCAAAGTTCCTCTTCTCAGATATTCGTTGTTGATGCTGGTGATCTCAATCTCACCACGGGCAGACGGTTTTACATTTTTGGCGATTTCTACAACATCATTATCATAGAAATACAGACCCGGTACTGCATAGTTTGACTTCGGATGTTCCGGTTTTTCTTCAATAGAAAGGGCTTTGCCGTTCTCATCAAATTCTACAACACCATATTCTCTAGGATCTCTTACATAATAACCGAAAATAGTCGCACCTTTTTCTTCTTCTGTGCGTCTGTAAGCATTCTGAAGGACTCTGGAAAAGCTCTGTCCGTAGAAAATATTATCTCCAAGTACCAGGGCAACTGCATCATTGCCAATGAAATCTGCACCGATGATAAATGCATCTGCCAGTCCTCTCGGCTGTTCCTGTACTGCATATTCAAATCTCATTCCAAGCTGGCTTCCATCTCCCAGAAGATCACGGAAAACCGGAAGATCTCTTGGTGTAGAAATGATCAGAACCTCACGGATTCCGGCAAGCATCAGTGTAGACAATGGATAATAGATCATCGGTTTGTCATAAACCGGCATGATCTGTTTGGAAATTGCCTTTGTTAATGGATATAATCTGGTTCCTGAACCACCTGCTAAAATAATACCTTTCATTATGTTTCCTCCTTTATTTCAAGTTCTTTATTTATTTTCATCCATTCTTTATATGAAGTGCGATCAATAATGCGATCAGAATCACTGCCATGACTCCCATTGCGATCAGAAGAGCTTTCATCATACCGGATAATCCCTCGGTACGGATCTCCTGAATCTGCTCGGACATGGATTTCTGTCCAGTCTGAACCTCTGCCTGAGAATCATTTTCCGTCGTCTCCAGCGAATCTGTCACAGTTTCAGCCGCCTCTGTTTCTGAAGGTTCTGCTGCTGTTTCAGCTGTCTCTTCCACGGCCGGAGTTTCTGTCGGCTGTGCTTCTGCCACATAGCCGACAAACTGTCCACTATAGTAATATCTGGTCAACGTCTTACCATTTCGCTCTGCTGTATCGGTTGTCAGATCATTAACCGTAACACCTTTTGGCACTGTCATTGCTGTTCCGTCCACATCGATCGTATCAAAATTATCAAATGCATAATTAAATAATGATGTACTGTCCGTACAGTTGATTCCAAGATCTGCCGCACGCATGGTAACTGCTATATACGTACGTCCGTTTCGTTCGGCAGCTGTCACAAGTGTATGCTGTGCATCCGTTGAAAATCCGGTCTTACCGCCTATGCAGTCTGCATAATAAAGATTGGACTCTTTTGCCATGAGCGGCATATGCGTATGCATAACCCTTGCTTCGCTTAAATTCGTTGCCGGGATCTTATAATTCGAACATTTCATCACCTGACGGAAACGTTTATTTCGAAGGCATGCACGCATGATCTTTGCCAGGTCATGAGCACTGGAATAATGATTTTCATCCGGCAGCCCACTGGCATTGGCAAAATGTGTATGTGTACATCCAAGTTCTTTTGCCTTCTGGTTCATCATTTCAACAAAATTTGCTTCTGTCCCACCTACCGTCTCAGCAATCTGTGCACAGACTTCATTGGCTGATTTAATATATGCAGCCATCCAGCAGTCCTTCATCGTCATCGTTTCACCAAGCTGTGCGTTGATGTTACTGCTGTCCCAGGTGACATCCCTGATTCCTGTTTCTGTAAAAGTAACAATATCCTTTGGGGAACTGTTCTCGATCGCAACCAACATCGTCATGATCTTTGTCGTGCTGGCAGGATAACGATATTCGTCCATTCCTTTGTCATACAAAACCGCTCCCGTATCTGCATCGATCAGAACTGCGGTTTCTGACGTGACAGCAGGAGCTGCCGGCCAGCCTGCAATGCTGTCACTCGCTACCGGTGCAGGAGTTCCATTGGCAGTTACGGTTGCTGCCTGTGCTGTCGCAGAAGACACCAGGATCACTGCCGCACCAACACCAGCCGCAATCCGGTATATTCCTTTGTTCATCTATTTACCTCCATTGTCATAAACTGTTATCTTATGTAGCCTGTCAGATTCTGCTTTTTAGAGCTAGACATATCTCATATTATTTTCTCACAATCGCTCTGTAAATTCAATGCCTATTTTCGCTAAAATCTTTTTCCATATCTCTGTGCATAAAAAACGCTGTACAGATCAGGAGAATTCCTGAAATATACAGCGTTTCTGATCTCATCTTTTATGAGATATTATTTTGTTTTATACATTGCTTCGTAATATTTCTGATAGTCACCACTGGTAACATTTTTCATCCAGTCTTCATGCTCAAAGAACCACTGGATTGTCAGACGGATACCATCTTCGAAACAGGTTTCCGGATACCAGCCAACTTCCTCTTTGATCTTGTCCGGTGCGATCGCATAACGACGGTCATGTCCCTTACGATCTTCTACATATGTGATCAGGTTCTCACTGACAAGTTCTTTACGAGGATCCCCTTCCGGGAGCATCTCCTGCAGAGTATCCAGAATGATATGGATGATCTGAATATTCTGTTTTTCGTTGTGACCGCCGATATTATATGTCTCGAAAAGTCTTCCCTTTTCCTGTACCATATCGATTCCTTTTGCATGATCCATAACATAAAGCCAGTCACGAACATTTTTTCCATCTCCGTATACCGGAAGTTTCTTTCCCTGAAGTGCATTGTTGATGATCAGCGGAATCAGTTTTTCCGGGAACTGGTATGGACCATAGTTATTACTGCAGTTTGTGATATTTGCCGGGAATTTGTAAGTATCCATGTAGGATTTTACCAGCATATCAGAGGATGCTTTACTTGCAGAATATGGACTGTGCGGATCATATGGAGTTGTCTCATAGAAAAATCCGCCGTCCTCTTCCAGAGAGCCATATACCTCATCCGTTGATACATGCAGGAATTTTTTGTCCGGTTTGAATGTTCCGTCCGGAAGTTCCCATGCAGATTTTGCTGCATTCAGCATAACCAGAGTTCCAAGTACGTTTGTCTTAACAAAAACTTCCGGATTACGTATACTTCTGTCTACATGACTCTCTGCTGCAAAATGAACGACTCTGTCAATGTCATTTTCATCAAAGATCTTCATGATTGCTTCGCTGTCACAAATATCAGCTTTCACAAATGTGTAATTTTCACGGTCTTCAATATCTTTCAGATTTTCAAGATTTCCTGCATAAGTCAGTTTATCTACATTGATAATACGGATCTCGTTGTCATATTTTTTAAACATATAATGAATATAGTTGGATCCGATAAATCCTGCACCACCAGTTACAAGGTATGTTCTCATTATTTTACTTTCCTCCTGAAAAGCGCCCTCCATTTGGGAGAGCGCTGTATTTTATTATTTACTTACAAGCCGGGTCCGTCGGGTCAAAGTTCTTGCTGCCTCTTAAAGGTGTGAGTGCTTTTCTGCCCAGAGGTCCTTTGAGTGCTTCATTGGATGTATATGTGCCATCAAAGATATGGATCTTGGAACCATTGCAGTTGTCCCAAACCCATTTTGCATCAGCTACACAGGCACGGATGCATCCGTGAGATGCCGGATTTCCAAGTCTCAGGTATTCTCCAACCGGAAGATTATAACTGTTTGCCTGACCACATGCTACGGAATGAACAAAAATACCATTCACAACATGTGTTCCATACTGTCCCCAGGATGGTCCCATCAGTTCCTGCCAGCGTCCTGCTCTGTGCATTGTCCATGTACCGGTAGGTGTCTCTGTACCGGCTTTACCAACAGAAACGCGGATTGTTTTGATCGGAATTCTCATGGTGCTGTCTGTGTAAACAGTCAGCACTCCGTTCACACGATCACAGGTCAGATAATAGCTGCTGCGTCTGAACTCATTTGTTCTGTCGTTGACTCTGTATCCTCTGCTGTTAAATCTGTACTGCATACCATTGATCCATCTGGTTGTATTCTTGACATATTTACCAGTCTTCGGATCGATATAACGTACATAGTTTCTGTTGTTATTTACAACAACCCAGCCAGCCTCAATGAAACGACCTCTGCCATCCAGGCTTCCGTAAGTTCCATTGTGTTCTACACCGGTTTTATTTGTTACAGCTGTCAGATTCTTGAAATAGAAGTAATAGAATCTTCCGTCTGTCTTGATACGTTTCCAGCCATTTTCTGCAAGTACACCGCTTTTGGAAGCATAATAGTATCTGCCATTATACTTAACCCATTTGCTTTTGTATACTTTACCTCTATATGATTTGGAACTGGATCTCTGGAAGAAGTAATATTTACCATTAATTTTGGTAACACCACTTGCCATACGTCCGTCTGCGAGATAATATCTTCCGCTCTTCCAGCAGTTTATAAAAGAGTTACCTTTGGAAGAGAAATAGAACCATCCGACAAATTTACCATTGACAGTAACTTTCTTGATTCCCTTCTGTTCCTGAACACGTCCTGCTACTTTTCCGAAATAATAATAGCGGTTTCCTGCTCCGGAAAGTTTCACCCAACGATTTTTCCAGGTAGCGCGACGTCCGTTGCCGGTGAAATAGTATCTGTATTTACCGTATTTGATCAGTTTGTTTCTGTATGCAACACCATTACCGTCAGCCATATAATAATATCTGTCAGCACCCTTGACTGGTTTTCTGTTTCTGATCAGGTAACCATTTGCATCCAGCAGATAAAGATTGTCGCTGTTACTCAGAAGCTTGTATGCTCCGATTCCTTTTTTCTGGTAATCTCCGTTTGCATTAAAATAACGCCACTGTGTACCCTTATTGGTACTCTTTCCAAACCATCCGTTGACTGCCATCTTACCAGGAATATCTCCTGCAGATGCTGCGGGCTGGAAATAGCAGATGCCTCCGCTGATCTTCTGATCTCCTACGTATGGCTTACCACCATTCAGAAGATAGTAAGAAGCTCCATTGATACTGTAAATCTTGTTTGCTTCAAGATTTACCTGTTTACCATTATCATGACCATAATAGTTAAATGCTCCCTGACCTGCATCCCAGATCCATGTATCGGAAATTGCCTGACCGAGCTGAGAATTATAAGGTGTCTTCTTATCTGCAGAAAGTGCATTCACAATCTGAACATCGCCTTCTGTACGGAAATAATAGAAATCATTTCCAACAGCATTTCTTCCTGTCAGAAGATATCCATCTTTATCAAATGCATAATATCCTGAAGCCAGAACACTGTTATTAACATTCAATGTTGTAATCTTTACCAGGCCATCTGCTGATGTATAATAAGCACTTGCACCTGCTTCCTCTGCCTGCTGTTCATCTGCAGCCGGCTGTGTCTCATCTGTCTGCTGTGTTTCTACTGCTGTCTCAACAGCTGCCTGTGATTCATCTACTACAGCTTCTGTAGTTTCTGCAGTTGTATCAACAGCCGCCTGTGATTCATCTGCTACAGCTTCTGTAGTTTCTGCTGCTGTATCAACAGCTGCATTCTCATCAGTTCCTGCTGCTTCTGCAGTTTCTTCTGTTCCGACAGCTGCTGCAGTTTCCTGTATTCTGGAAGGTGAGTACTTTTCCAGTTTCCATTTGCCATTTACAAATTTCCATCTTGTATACTCAAGGGAAGCTACTTTACCATTAGCATCAGATGATTCATTTGCTTTACCAGCTTCTTCTGCAGTTTCTTCTGTCACTGCCGGAGCCTCATCCTCTGCCTCTTCAGTCACAACCTCTTCCTCACCGGAACTGAAATCAACATCTGCCTGATTTTCCGTATCTGCCGGAACGCTATCTTCTGCCTGATCTGCATCATCTGCTGCCGCATCTGAATCGATATCGACTGCAGAATCATCTACTACTGCGGAATCATCTACTACTGCAGAACCATCGTTCTCGTCCGCAACGGACGCTTCATCAGATTCCGTTTCCTCTGCTGCTGACACCTCAGAAGAAAATTCGGCTGCACTGACAATACTTGCTTCTGCACCGGTAGATGCGCACATTGCAAGGCTCAACATTACTGCCACAACTTGTTTTTTCACGACTACTCCTCCTTAAACTTCTTTACATATGTTTCTATTCACCAAGACCACTGCTGATCGCATCGGTCAAAGCTTTCAATGCTTCCTGTTCGTCTGCCCCTTCGCAGACCAGTTCAATTTCATCTCCGCATTTTACACATGCTCCCAGTACACTCAATACACTCTTCGCGTTTGCTGTACCGCCTTCAAAAGTGAATGTGATCGCGGAACTGTATTTTATAGCTTCATTACACAATATACCAGCCGGGCGCAAATGAAGTCCCGATGGATTATTGACTGTTATCTTCTGACTTACCATTCTGAAATCTCCTGTTAATTGCTTTCATCTGCTGTAGAAATTTTGGAAATCTCCACCCCTGTCGTTACTTCGTCTACCAGCTCATATCCCTTCGGTATTTCTATGCTGACAGGCACTTCATAACTTCCTTCGCTCATTCCCTTAAGATCTATTGACGCTTTAATATCGCCTTCTGTGAGATCTGCAAGATCATCGGAAGTTTTCTTAACACGAATTTCTATCTTTGCAGTATCAAATGAAACCTGCATTCCCTCAGGTGAATCATTCACAATTATATTCTTTGTCGGAACCTCACATACATTGCTTCCCTCCGGAAGAATATTTACTCTGACAAATACATCTTCACTGGAATCGCTGGTAAGCTTCAGGCCATCCGGAAGATAATCTGAAATATTGATTTTCTCTTCAAAATCACTGTTTCGATCCGAAATATCCGCCACAGAACCCGGCAGCCAGATCGTATTATTCTGCTCTTTCAGTGATGCCAGTGCATCTTCACTTCCGGCAATACTGATCACATTCGGTGTTGTCATAATACTCTCCACCTGATATCCTGCTGCCGGAGTACCGGAATACTCTGCACTGATTCTGACATTCGACTGAACTTTCCATAATTTTGCAGTTACATATACTTTCGAAACATTCAGATAACCCATGTCTGTATCGGTAAATTCCTCACCGTTCTTATCAATGATCTTGACATCGGTCTCCTGAGTCACATCTTCCATTGCTCCATCTACATCGATGGAAGCATTTACCTTATCTATTTTATTGATCAGAGACACCGGACCTGTAATTTTGATTTTCTCCGGATTGGAAATCAGCGCTCCAATTTCATAGCCCCTGTCAGGTTTTGTGTTGTTTGTATTCACATTTACTACAAACTCCTGTGTATCTTTATCCTCCAGATGAAGGCTCATATTCTGCGGACTCACTTCAATATTGTCTGCTGAAATCCGCCCACAGGATACAGTGATCGGAACCATGACCGGATCTGTTTTCAGGCTCACCGCCTGCTGAAGATCCGCAACCGCACGAATATCATTGAGTGAGATCCTGTCCAGGATCTTTCTCTGAGCTTTGATCGTCACACGGATGGGAACCTGTTCTTCATCCTGCATACACATTTTTCCGTCTGCATCGATATATGCCTCATTCAGCAATTCCACATCTGACACAATGAATGACTTTGTACTGATCGGATTGTTTATATTGACAACCAGAAGCCATACCAGAATAGCAATTGCAAGAGACAGAATTTTCAAAGAAAGATTATTTCCTATTTTTTTCTTCATGTTTCACTCTTCCCTTCAACAACTGTCTCAGTTTGTTGTTATCCACAATTTTCTTATTCTGTGCTTTTTCCAGTACTTCACGAAGCTGACTGCTGCTGATATTTCTCAACAGCCGACCGTTCTGTGCCACAGAAACCTGTCCTGTTTCCTCTGAAACAATGATCGTAACAGAATCTGTCACTTCACTGATTCCAACACCTGCACGATGTCTGGTTCCAAGCTGTTTACTCAGTTCCATATTGTCAGACAGTGGAAGATAACAGGTTGCAGCAACAATACGATTTCCTCTTACGATCACTGCACCGTCATGGAGTGGTGTATTGTGTTCAAAAATATTGATCAGCAGCTGACTGGTCAAAAGAGCATCCACATTGATTCCCGTTCTGACATATTCATCAAGTCTGATCTCCTGTTCGATCACGATCAGTGCGCCTGTCTTAACCTCAGCCATATCAAAACATGCTTTGATCAGTTCATTGACCGTCTTATCTGTAAATCTTTCTTTTACTTCTTTGCCGGAATCAAAAGGAAAAATGGATGCCATGATTTTT
Source organism: Blautia obeum ATCC 29174 (assembly GCF_025147765.1). Classification (NCBI taxonomy): domain Bacteria; kingdom Bacillati; phylum Bacillota; class Clostridia; order Lachnospirales; family Lachnospiraceae; genus Blautia; species Blautia obeum. The sequence continues at coordinate 718,814 of NZ_CP102265.1, read as the reverse complement.
TTCTGTCCCAGCTGTTCCACGACCTTTCGCAATTCAGGTTGAAATATTACAACGATCGCCGTGATCAGTGCACTGGCCAGTTTTGATACGATCCACAGGATCGTATTTATCTTAAATATATAAGCAATAATAAGAAATGCGCCAATGACCAGAAGTCCCTTAAGCAGAGTATATGCGCGTGTAAATTTGATCCACACCATGAACTGATATACAAAAAATGTAATCAGGATTATTTCAATGATATCGATAATACTGACAGACGGCAGATTGATATCTGATAAATATCTTGCCAGTATGTCTGTAATATTCCGCATAAACTCTCCTCTCCTTCTGTTGCTGTTGTCAGGTTACTTTTGCCGGATCACAGATCCTTCAGGGATTCCTCCAGCTTTTTCTCAAAATCAATATCATCTATATCAGCCTTCTGTACTACAGACGCCGCTTCTGTTTCCTGAACTCTTTTTTTCTTTTTCGGTGGCTCTTCCCCCTGAAAAAGAGGGGTGGAATAATTTACCACGCGCTCTGCCGATTTTCGTTCTTCTCTTGCAGATTCTCCGTTGATCTTTTTGATACTTCTTTCAGAAGTAGCAACCAGTGCCTTCGGAACAGCCTTCACATAATAATAGTAATCGTCATCTTCATATTCCAGACGTTCCGTTCTTGTATAGTCTCCACCAAACACAAAGAACTCCAGTATGATTCCAACCAGTACCGCAACCACAGTATAAATGATCAGTGAAAATACGGAAATTGAAATTCCAAGACTCATACTTCCTGCCAGCATGATCACAATATAGATCACTCCACCGGCAACAATTGCAATTCTCCATGCATAATCAAACATGCGGGTACGAATCAGATTCACAGCAAGAACCACTACAATAAAAGCAATCAGTGTAAGCCACATTTCACCATTCTTCATAAGGCTGTCTGACAGAAGTGTCAGTTTACCGACAATGTCTGAGTCCATGCCAAGAAGAGCCTGCGACTGTATACGTACTGTACGGACAAAATAATAGATGATCACGCCGCCAGCTGCCGGAAGTGCTGATACCGCACTGCTGAGAAGTCCGCATCCGATCGGAAGCAGCACCGGAATATCAAATGCAAATGCGAGTGGTGTAAACACAAGCACGATATTTTTACCGCTGCTGAAACGCAGGAAAAGGATCATCATGAACAGAATCAGTACCAGAAGAAAAGCTGCCACTTCGATTCCAAGTGCATAACAATGTCCCACCATCAGTGCAAATCCTGCGAAGATCATCATTCCGGATGGAAGAATACAGCAGATCAGCGATAAGATCAATACAACAAAAATATTATCCAGTGCAGTCATATATCCCATGTTGGTATTGATCCAGATGAAATAAACCAGTGCAAGGACAAATTTCAATAAAGGAAGCAGGTACATTTCGTACTGTGCATAAATTCCTTTTATTTTCTGTTTGAATTCCAGTAATGCTGTCATTTACGATACCCTCCTGCGTTTCCTCTGCCAGAAGATTTTTTTTCTTCTCTGGCATAAATCTTATTCAGTTCAGTAAGCTGACTGTAGTATTCTCTGACACTCTTTTTTGCCCGATAATACTGAACCGAGTACTGTATATACGTCAGGACTGAATATGCCACAAGTACGATCAGATAGCCGATCACAATATATACACCGAGCATTATCAGATTCATTTTGTGTATATTCTCCAGAAGATATTCTCCAAAATAAACCGCTACAGCTGCAACGCTCAGACAATATCCAATTGTGACCAGAAAAAAATTCTTGATCAGTGCCAGCCCTATATAATCGCTTCGGTAATACTTGCTGACCGGCAGATATTTTCTGCCCTTGCCCTGCTCATACATGGCAAGTTTTGTCATAATCTTAACCTTCTCTTCGTTGATCATATCCTGCTCCTCACAATCATTGTTACTGTACACAGTAACTTGTTCAAACCATATTTCCTGAAAATACCAGAAATAATCATACATAGATTGATTGTATCATATATCCCGAATCATGAAAAGTATTTTTTCCGCTTCCGTCCAACCTTCGTTCAAAGATGTACCCATTCAGATGTTTCCCGTACACAAAGTTACAAAAAATACGGCTTTCGCTCCATTTTCCAGCAGACATTCTGCCATGGCTTCCACTGTACTCCCTGTCGTATACACATCATCGACCACAAGAATTCTCAGGCCTGTTACCGGCCCTGCTGCCTGAAACGCATTTCTGAGATTTTTCTTTCGCTCTTCAGCGTCCAGTTTTTTCTGTGACCGTGTTTCCCTGGACTTATAAATAACATCTTCCGCAACCGGAATTCCAAGGATTTTCCCAATGCGCTCTGCCAAATCGGCCGCCTGGTTAAACCCTCTCATTCTCTTTTTGCGCCTGTGAAGCGGCACCGGAATGATTACGTCCGGTCTCCAGCTTTTTATATCTCTTCCCACATATCTGCACATCGATTCCGCATAATATTTTCCATATTCACGGCTCCCGTAATATTTATACCGAAGAAGAGAATTCTTCATCTGCGCATTATACAGAAACACACTTCTTCCACGAATAAATTTCCGTTCTCTGTGCCGACATTCACTACAATATTCTTCCGTCTCATTTACCGGTTTTCCACATTTCATGCAATAATATTCTGAAACAGGGTGAAAAATCGATTCGCACTGCGGACAGATACTTCTTTGTTTATCCTCCAGAATACCGCCGCATGCAGGACATCTGGGAGGGTACAGTACATCCAGACATTTTTCTTTCATTTTTTTCAAAGAAAGCCTTTCTCCCCGATGATATGCTCTCTTTTCCTGTTATCGAGTTCTTTTGCAGAGATTTATTCGGTTTCCTGAATGCGCTGATCCAGCGAGCTGTATCTTCTCTGCTGCTTCTCATTTCGGATCATATCACGGAAAGTCTCCTCACTTCCCACAACAGTAACGCATTTTCTCGCACGTGTTACTGCTGTATAAAGAAGATTTCTGTTCATCAGCATTCTCGGACCGGAAAGCAGTGGAATGATCACTGCCGGATATTCTGATCCCTGTGATTTATGTATGGTTACTGCATAAGCAAGTTCCAGTTCATCCAGCTGTTTAAATGAATATTCCGCCCATCGGCCATCTTCAAACTCAACTTCTGCTGTTTCTGCAAATTCATTGATTGTTTTGATGATGCCGGTGTCCCCATTAAAAACTCCAACACCTTTTTCGATCGGTATTCCATATCTTCCGCGGATTTCCCATTCCAGCTGATAATTATTGCGAACCTGCATGACCTTATCACCCTCACGGAAAAGTCCCTGTCCTATTTCTTTCTCTTTCTTGGAAGCGTCCGGCGGATTCAGGTATCTCTGCAGGATCTGATTCAGACGTTCCACACCGAGAAGTCCTTTTCGCATTGGTGTCAGAACCTGGATTTCAAACGGTTTTGCTTCCACATATTTGGGAAGTTTTTCCTGAATCAGTGCAATCACTACGCGAATGATGATATCCGCATCGTATCTTTTGAGAAAAAAGAAATCCCGGCTCTTGTTATTGATTTCCACCTGCTCACCTTTATTGATCTTATGTGCATTCACAACAATGTCACTCTCTGATGCCTGTCGGAAGATTTTCTTCAGTTCAACTACCGGAAACTGTCCACTTCGGATAATATCGCGAAGTACATTTCCCGGTCCAACACTTGGAAGCTGATTTTCATCTCCTACCAGGATCAGTCTCGTTCCTGCCGTAACTGCCATAAGAAGCGAATGGATGAGATGTATATCCACCATCGACATCTCATCAATGATAATGACATCCGTTTCCAGAGGATTTTCTGCATTTCGTTCAAAATGAATGGGCTGGCCTTCTCTGTCATCTTCCGGCATTCCCGAAAGTTCGAGAAGACGATGGATCGTCTGTGCCTCATAGCCGGTAGCCTCTGTCATACGCTTCGCTGCCCTTCCGGTTGGAGCCGCCAGCCTGATCTCTGCACCTTCGCCCTCAAAATATCGGATGATCGCATTGATTGTCGTTGTTTTTCCGGTACCGGGACCGCCGGTGAGAATAAGCAGGCCATGCCCGGCAGCTTCCTGCACTGCTTTTTTCTGCATTTCATCCAAAACCGTTCCCGTTTCTTTCTCTATCTGGACAATTCTTCGTTCCACTATTTTCTCATCTTCCGGGCAGAAAATATCAAGTTCCCGAAGCATTCTTGCCGTATTTAACTCCAGATAATAATATTGAGCCGGATAGATCAGTATCTGATCTCCTTGTTCCTTCTGAACGATCTTACGGTCCATCGCCAGATCGACCAGATGCTTCTCCATATAAGAAGAATCTACACCGAGCAGTTCTGCTGCACGCTGAAAGAGCTCGTCTTTCGGAAGATATACATGTCCCTCCCCGGTTGCCTGCAGAAGAGTATATACCATTCCACTTTTTATTCTGTAATCTGAATCTGTATGAATTCCAATGCGATAGGCGATCTCATCTGCAATTTTGAATCCCACACCACTGATATCATCTGCAAGTCTATACGGGTTTTCCTGCAAAACACTGTAAACAGAGTCTCCATACTTCTGGTAGATTTTGGCACCAAGGTTCAGTGAAATCCCATATTTCTGCAAAAACATCATTGCCTTCCGCATATCGGACTTTTCCGCGATCTGCATGGCAATCTCTCTTGCCTTTTTTTCACTGATTCCCTTAACTTCAGACAGTCTTTCAGGCTCATTTTCTACTATCTGAAACGTATCATCTCCAAAATGACGTACGATCCTTCCCGCCAACGCCGCGCCAATTCCTTTAATCGCACCCGAACCGAGGTATCTTTCCATAGCCAGTGCATCTTCCGGCATTTTTTCAGTCAGCCGCACTGCCTGAAACTGCTTTCCATAAACCGGATGCTGTGTAAAATTCCCCTCCAGTTCTACAGATGCTCCCTGTGTGACCACCGGAAAACTTCCAACGCAGGTCAGCTCATCTTCCTCGCTGACCCCTTTTAATACCATAACCGTATATCCATTATCTTCATTTCGAAAAATAATATGATCAATATATCCTGTAATGCTCTCGCTCATTTCTTCCTCTTTCTTCCGGCCCCAAAATTGCTACTGTTTTTCAGCCTTATAACAGCAAAACCAGGATATCTATGATCTATCATAAATATTCCTGGCTCCTGTCTGCAGTTATTAAGATTCCATACGGCTCATTATCTCTGCATATTTGCCGGTTCCAACAGCTACCACATGCATCGCATTCTGAACAGTCAGAGTATTTACCCCTGTCCTCTGCTCGATCAGTGCATCCATTCCCCGAAGCAGTGCTCCTCCGCCCGCCAGGACAATTCCTCTGTCCACAATATCAGCGGCCAGTTCCGGCGGTGTCTTTTCCAGCACTCCATGGACTGCTTCTACGATCTGTCCTGTCGCATCTTTCAGTGCCTCACGGATTTCTTCGGAAGTCAGTTTTACTTTTTTCGGAAGTCCTGTAAGTACATTTCGTCCTTTTACTTCCATCACCTGTGGATTCGCCTCTTCGATAGCTGTGCCGATTTTTATTTTGATTGCTTCTGCAGTATCCGATCCGATAAACAAGCTGTGCGTCTTTCGTATATAACTCATGATTGCCTGGTCAAACGCATCTCCCGCAACCTTGATCGTTGATGACACAACAACACCGCCAATCGAAATAACAGCAATATCCGTTGTGCCGCCACCAATATCCACGATCAGATTGCCAAAAGGCTTGGTAATATCCACACCGGCACCGATTGCAGCAGCGATTGGTTCTTCAACCAGAAACACTTCTCTCGCTCCTGCCTGATAAGTTGCTTCTTCCACTGCCTTACGTTCGATCTCCGTGATACCACTCGGCACACACACGCTGATCCGTGGTTTGCGGAACGCCCGCCGCCCCATCGCCTTGGCGATAAAATATTTTAACATTTTTTCCATAACGACAAAATCTATGATCATTCCCTGACGAATCGGACAGATTACTTCCATATTGGAAGTAACATGCCCAGCCATCTGCCGGGCTTCTTCACCAATTGCTTTGATCTTCTCTGTATCTTTATCATATACTACTACAGATGGTTCGCTCAAAACAAGGCCTCTGCCCGTAGAATATACCAGACTGTTTGTCGTTCCCAGATCTATTCCTATATCATTTGCAGGCATAAGATCTCCCTTCCATATGCTTCCTGTAAAAATCTGATATTCTTTCGATATACATATAATCACGCTTATTATAAACAACTTTTCAGCAATTGAAAAGTCCCTTATTCATAACAAAACACCTGCGGATATTAACACGCACAATAACCGGCCGTTTACTTTAAATATTTTGCCACATACTGGCCTGTGTAGGAATCCGGGCAGACAGCAATTTCTTCCGGTGTACCTGTTGCAATAACAGTACCTCCACGTTCACCGCCTTCCGGTCCCATATCTATGATATAATCTGCAGTTTTGATCACGTCCAGATTATGCTCGATGACTACAACTGTATTGCCGCCCTCTGTCAGACGCTGCAGGATCTCAACAAGCTTATGAACATCCGCAAAGTGAAGTCCTGTCGTCGGCTCATCCAGAATATAAATGGTACGCCCGGTACTGCGTTTGCTGAGTTCAGTGGCAAGCTTGATTCTCTGCGCTTCTCCACCCGAAAGTTCGGTAGATGGCTGTCCAAGACGGATATAAGAAAGTCCTACATCATAGAGTGTCTGAATCTTTCTCTTAATGGAAGGAATGTTCTCGAAGAAAGCAAGAGCCTCTTCCACCGTCATATTCAAAACATCGTAAATACTCTTGTCTTTGTATTTTACTTCCAGTGTCTCACGGTTATATCGTTTGCCTTTGCAGACTTCACATGGTACATAAACATCTGCAAGGAAATGCATCTCAATCTTGATGATACCATCACCACTGCAGGCTTCGCAGCGTCCGCCTTTGACATTAAAACTGAAACGTCCTTTCTTATAGCCACGTGCTTTGGCATCAGCTGTAGATGCAAACAGATCACGGATCTGATCAAACACACCTGTATAGGTTGCAGGATTGGAACGCGGTGTACGTCCGATCGGTGACTGATCGATACTGATTACCTTATCCAGCTGATCCAGTCCCTGAATTTCTTTATGTTTCCCCGGAATCACTCTAGCTCTGTTGAGGTCTCGCGCAAGCGTCTTATACAGAACTTCATTGATCAGGGAACTTTTGCCAGAGCCGCTGACTCCCGTCACCGCAGTCATAATGCCAAGCGGCACATCTACATTTACCTGTTTCAGATTGTTTTCTGCTGCTCCACGGATTTTCAGCCAGCCGGTCGGTTGTTTACGTTCTGTCGGTACCGGAATTTTGCAACGTCCGCTCAGGTAAGCACCTGTAATTGAACGTTCATTCTTCATCAGCGTCTCTGCCGTACCAATTTCCACCAGTTCTCCACCATGTTCTCCGGCTCCCGGACCGATATCCACAACACAGTCCGCTGCGCGCATGGTATCTTCATCATGTTCAACCACAATCAGACTGTTACCCAGATCACGAAGACGCATCAGTGCACGAAGAAGCTTATCATTATCTCTCTGATGAAGTCCGATACTCGGTTCATCCAGAATATAAGCGACTCCCACCAGTCCGGAACCAATCTGTGTTGCCAGACGGATTCTCTGTGCTTCCCCACCGGACAGCGTCGCTGTTGCACGGCTCAGAGACAGATAATCCAAACCTACCTCAGACAGAAAACCAACTCTTGCACGGATTTCTTTCAGAATCTGCTTACCGATCAGTTCCTGCTGTTCAGTAAGTTTCAGCTCACTCATGAATTTCTTCAGATTTTCTATAGAAAGAGAAGTCACTTCATAAATATTGCGATCTCCTACCGTCACCGCCAGAGATTCTTTTTTTAATCGCTGGCCTTTGCAGGTCTTACACGGTGTGATCCGCATAAACGACTCATACTCCTGTTTCATCGCATCGGATCCTGTTTCGCGGTATCGCTGTTCCACATTTTTGATCAGACCCGGGAAAGCAACGTCATAAACGCCTTCTCCACGCTGACCTTTATAATATACTTTGACAGCATGTCCATTTGTACCATGGATCAGAACATTCTTAACATCATCCGGATAATCCTGGAACGGAGTATCCAGGCTGAAATGGTATTCTTTCGCCAGTGCATCAAGGATTGCTCTTGTAAAACTGCCCTTATCTGTGCAGGACTGCCAGCCCATGACCACAATAGCTCCCTGGGAAATACTCAGAGATTTATCCGGAATCATCAGATCAATATCAAATTCCATCTTATATCCCAGACCAAAACAATCCGGGCAGGCTCCAAACGGATTATTAAACGAAAAGCTTCTCGGCTCGATCTCATCAATACTGATCTGACAATCCGGGCAGGCAAAGCTCTGACTGAATGTCTTCACAGTACCATCCATCGTATCTACCATAAGCAACCCATCCGAAAGATTCAGAACTGTCTCAATGGAATCAGACAATCGTTTCTCGATTCCCGGTTTTACTACCAGACGGTCTACGATAATTTCTATATTATGTTTGATGTTTTTATCCAGTTTAATTTCTTCAGACAGCTCATACAGATTTCCATCAATCTGTACACGTACATAACCGCTGCGTTTCGCCTGATCCAAAAGCTTTGCATGTGTTCCCTTTCGACCACGAACTACCGGTGCCAGAAGCTGCAGCTTTGTTCTTTCAGGAAGTGCCATAATATGATCAACCATCTGATCGACTGTCTGCTTTTTGATTTCCTTTCCGCACTTCGGACAATGCGGAATACCAATACGTGCATAAAGAAGTCGGAAATAGTCATAAATTTCTGTAACTGTTCCAACCGTTGAACGCGGATTGCGGTTGGTAGATTTCTGATCGATGGAAATTGCCGGTGGCAGTCCTTCGATCGACTCTACATCTGGTTTCTCCATCTGACCCAGAAACTGCCTTGCATAAGATGACAGAGATTCCATATAACGTCTCTGCCCCTCTGCATAGATCGTATCAAATGCCAGAGAAGACTTTCCTGATCCGCTGACTCCCGTCAGAACCACAAATTCATCTCTCGGAATATCCACACTCAGATTCTTGAGATTGTTGACATTTGCTCCTCGAATCTTAATAAACTTTTTTCCAGTTGTTCGTTCAGACATCTTTTCTCCTCTTATCCGCTGCATGTTCGCACTTATTCTTCATCCAACAGAAGCTCTGCCAGGATATGATTGCTCACATGAATTCCTTTTCTTGTAAATCTCCAGTTTGTACCAGTCTTCTCCAGGAATCCGGTCTCTTTATATTTTTGCAGGACAGAACCATAAATATTCTCAAGCTTCTGTCCGAAATTCTGTTCAAAATCGATTTCTGAAATCCCTTCCGTCATACGAAGCCCCAGATACATAAATTCTTCTATCTGGTCTTTAAGTGAAAGTTTCAGAACATCTTTACGAATTCGTTCTGTGTTTCCGGAAAATCCCAGATATTCCTGCATATCTCTCGTATTGGAAAAACGGTTTTCCCCATAAAGAGAAGATGCTCCCAGCCCCAGGCCAAGATATTCTGTACGTTTCCAGTAACCGATATTATGCCGACATGCATATCCGTCTTTTGCATAATTGGATATTTCGTATTGTTGATATCCATACTCTGCAAGAATCCCCGCTGTGTCCTCATACATCTGATACTCCGTATCTTCATCCGGAAGGTCCAGTTCACACTCCGCGAACGGAGTTCCCTCCTCGATGATCAGACTATAGGCAGAAATATGTTCCGGTTTCAGCTCCGCGACCTGACGAAGGTGAGCACGCCATGCCTCTCCTGTCTGTCCGGGGATTGCAAACATCAGATCTATATTAATATTTTGAAACCCTGCTTCTCTTGCCCACTGATAACTCTGAAGAAATTCTTCATATGTATGAATTCTTCCAAGCATCCTCAGCTCTTTCGAATCCGTGGACTGCAGTCCCAGACTCAGACGGTTGATTCCTGTTTCTCGGTAAGCATTAAGTTTCGCAAGATCAACTGTGCCGGGATTTGATTCTATTGTTATTTCTGCATCCGGCGAGAAACAGAATTTCTTTTGAATTGTCTCCATAATAGAAGCAATCGCTTCTGCTTTCAGTACGGAAGGAGTCCCCCCTCCGATAAAAACAGAAACGATCTCATACGCTTCAACACCCTGCACCGCCTGAATCTCAGCACGCAGAGCCTTTATATATCTGTCTCTTGTCTCCTGATCCGATGGACCGGAGAGGAAATCGCAGTACTGACATTTCTGCACACAGAACGGTATATGAATATATAATTCCAGTGGGATACGATTCTTATTCTTCATTGTCTCCACCCTCATCAGAAGAACCCGATGTATCTTCCGACTGATCCTGGCTCTGCATATTCGAAGCATCTGTAGTATTCGCATCACCCGCACCCGTATCTGTACTGTTTGTCACCGCTGATGGATTTTCTGCCAGATACAGATTCACCATACTGATATCTCCATTCGAAGTAACTGCTGCCGCATCTACCGTATCCGGTGCCGGTGTTGGTGATGGTTCCGGTGTGATACTGATCTTCAGTACCTGTTCCGAAGCAGGATCTGTCTTTTTCTGTCCGCAGCCACATCCCGTCATAATCACACAGAGTGTCAATGCACTCCCCGCAACAATATATCTCATAGCTTTTGCAGTTCCTTTTTTCATGGCCATGCCTCCCTTCTGTAAGTCCGCCGTTCACAACAATATGCATTCCATATTCACGGTCTCTCCCGTCAATTATTTATCGTCCAGTTTCAGTACACTCATAAATGCCTTCTGTGGAATCTCTACGTTTCCGACCTGGCGCATACGTTTCTTACCTTCCTTCTGTTTCTCAAGAAGTTTCTTCTTTCGGGAAATATCACCACCATAGCATTTGGCAAGAACATCCTTTCGCATAGCGCGGACAGTCTCACGGGCAATGATCTTGCTTCCGATTGCAGCCTGGATCGGAATTTCAAAGAGCTGTCTCGGAATTTCTTCTTTCAGCTTCTCACACATCTTACGTCCACGCTCATAAGCAGTATCTGCATGTACGATGAAAGAAAGAGCATCAACTTCTTCCTTATTAACAAGGATATCAAGTTTAACCAGTTCACTGCGTTCATAACCGCAGAGCTCATAATCCAGAGATGCATATCCTCTGGAACGGGATTTCAATGCATCAAAGAAATCGTAAATGATCTCATTCAGTGGAAGTTTATATTTCAGAAGTGCTCTGGTTTCCTCCATGTATTCCATTCCGTTATACTGACCACGGCGTTCCTGGCAGAGATCCATGATTGCACCGATAAATTCAGTCGTTACCATGATCTCAGCATTTACCATCGGCTCTTCCATATATTCAATCTCAGATGGATCCGGGAGATTGGATGGATTTGTCAGTTCGATCACTTCACCATTCGTCTTATATACTTTGTAAACAACACCTGGTGCTGTCGTTACCAGATCAAGATTGTATTCTCTTTCCAGGCGTTCCTGGATGATTTCCAAATGCAGAAGTCCAAGAAATCCACAACGGAAGCCAAAGCCAAGTGCAATAGATGTCTCCGGTTCAAAGAACAGAGAAGCATCGTTCAGCTGCAGTTTCTCAAGAGCATCTCGAAGATCACCATATCTGGCGCCATCAGCCGGATACAGTCCACAGTAAACCATTGGCTGTACTTTCTTGTAACCTGGAAGCGCTTCTGCACACGGTCTTTCATTATCGGTAACTGTATCACCAACTCTGGTATCACCAAGATTCTTAATGCTTGCGGTAATATATCCAACCATACCGGCTGTCAGCTCATCACATGGAATAAACTGTCCGGCTCCAAAATACCCGACCTCCACAACTTCTGTCGTAAATCCTGTTGCCATCATACGGATCTGTGTACCCTTTTTAACACGGCCGTCCATAACACGACAGAAAACAATGACGCCTTTATAAGCATCATAAACAGAGTCAAAGATCAATGCCTTCAGCGGAGCATTTACATCGCCATGCGGTGCCGGAATCTTCGTAACGATCTGTTCCAGAACTTCTTCAACATTCAGTCCTGTCTTGGCAGAAATTCTCGGTGCATCGTGTGCCTCAAGTCCGATCACATCCTCAATCTCGTTGACAACGCGCTCCGGATCTGCACTTGGGAGATCGATCTTGTTAATGACCGGAAGCACATCCAGGTCATGATCCAATGCCAGATAAACATTCGCCAGCGTCTGCGCCTCGATACCCTGTGCTGCATCTACGACCAAAATCGCCCCATCACAGGCAGCAAGACTTCTGGAAACCTCATAGTTAAAATCGACATGCCCCGGTGTATCGATCAGGTTAAAAATATATTCTTCTCCATCATTAGCCTTATAAACGATTCGTACAGCCTGAGACTTGATCGTGATACCTCTCTCTCTCTCAAGTTCCATATTATCCAGCACCTGAGACTGCATCTCACGTTCTGTCAGTGTACCCGTCTTCTCAATAATACGGTCAGCCAAAGTGGACTTGCCATGGTCTATATGTGCAATAATGCAGAAATTACGAATTTTGCTCTGGTCTATCATTCTGCGAAATTCCTCCTTATGTACTTCTCTTTATTTTCCAAAAAACTATTCCTTATATAATAAAGTATAGAAAATCATACTACGAGGCATTATAGCATAGCTTTTTACCTTTAGTCCAGTTCTTGTAAAGGGATATTTCTGCTGACACACCGTTATGACGCTGTTCACGTCTGTATTACTGATCTGTGTTCTTATTATACGAACATTTGTTCTGAATTACAAGCGTTATTTTTTTAATTTTCCCCCTGCAGCACCCGGTTCAGGATATCCGCAAAAGGATCCATTGCATTTTTTACCTCCTGGACAGTATTTGTCTGAGCCCCTGCCTCCAAAAGCAGGGCTCGTGGACGCAGATGCAGATTATAACGTAATCCTGCCAGATAAATGCCACGGTACAATTCAGGATAGTACAGAGCCGCCTGATACTCAAGCTGGAAAGAAAATGCCAGATTATCCTGTATGTACGGATTTGGAAGGTATGAAAGATCACCGCTGTTTATTGTATGACTCAAGCCATTATAAAACATGATCTGCGCTGTCGGTTTTCCGTTAATTTCGGTGACCAGATGGCGATCTTCCGGTACGCCATCCCGGTGCAGGTCTATCAGAATCTGTATAGATGGATTCTCTTCCAGAACAGGTTCCAGCCACGCTCTTGCATAGTCATATGCTTTACTCCGGTCAAGTTCCCCTCCAGCCAGATCAAATGATTCCGTTACATGCATAACCTGATAGCCATAATTTTCTGTCAGAAGCTGAGCCAGATAATCCCCCACCCCCACGATCGTATCTTCTGTCTTTCCTTCTCTGGAATCTGCAAAAGTCTCCTGCGAATGACTATGATAGATCAAAATCTGTGGCTCCGCTTTTTCCTTACGGAGCGTCAGATCCTCCCCAAGAAGAGCAGCCGCATTCAACTGTTGCGCACTGGTTTCTGTATTAGGATCAAGAATAAAAAAATGATTCATCAGATAATCGTAATCTGCCAGTCTTTCCGGTGCAAGGTCAATTTCCGGCATCGGCTGCACCTGGGCGGCTGCCGTAGTAACTTCCTCTTCCCCGGTAGATTCTTCGGTTAAATTTTCTTCTGGCTCTGTCTGTTTATCTGCATTTTTTACTTTCTGCTCTTCTGTATTTTGAGTTATCGGAGTCACTGTAATCTCTGTTTTCTCAGTTGGAGTTATCACATTCTCTTCCTGTCTCTCAGCTTTTAAGTTCTGTTCGTTCTCTCTCTTTGTCTGCTTGTCCACAATCTCTTTATCATTTTCTTGGCTTCCGACTTCTTTATTCTCATCTACGACCATCCTGCCAAGATAACGTGCATTGCTCTCCATCAGCTTTTCATAAGTCTCACGGTCCTGTCCAACTGAACGCTCCTGTGCCTTCTCTTCCAGAAAACAGTACAATGGAAGCTGGCGAAATACATTTTCGTGCAGCACAAGAACGCCCGCTGTCACGGATAGCGTCACAAGCACACAGCCTTCCACAATCAGATACAGTGTTTTCCGGAATCTCGCCACAGAACCACTCCTTTCAAAGTATCCTATGACAAACCAACCTCAATTATGACTTTGCATCATTCTACCAGTCATTTGTTCTGCATAAATCAGTTAGCGAAATTTTATTCATGAAAGTCATGCCTCACCGAACGCTGTATTCAATCCTTCAGATATTGTAAAGCTCAGGTATTTTACCGTCTCATCCACATCCTTTGGTGTCACAAACATGCTGTAGAGATTCGGAGCAATCATTTCTTCCAAAAATTCTTTCTGCTCCGCTTCTTCCAGTGCATCCAGAAGATGTGCCATCGAATCATGAACGATCGTTGCCGCATCCACAACCGTCGGAACACCGATTCCAATCACCTTTACCTGCAGATTGTCCTCCGTTAGTCCATTTCTGTGATTTCCCACGCCTGACCCAGGATGAATTCCTGTATCTGTAATCTGGATCGTTCGATTCAGTCTGCGGACACTTCTGGCCGCAAGTGCATCAATTGCAACTACTACATCCGGTTTCGTTTCCGCAACCACTCCCTGTATGATCTCTGCAGTTTCCATACCGGTCTGTGCCATCACTCCCGGCACAATTCCACTGACACGGTGCATTTTTTCATGATCAATTCCTCGAAGGCCGTATTCCCTTATGATATGACGGGTCATCCTTAAATTTTCTACCACATGCGGTCCCAGTGCATCAGCAGTGATTCCTGCATTTCCGAGCCCCACCACAAGAATGGATTTTTCCTTTTTCAGATCAATGAGTTGTTTCAGATGTTTGGAAATCTCCTCTGATATCTCACGATGATAATCTTCATCCGGTACAGACAGATCCGGAGCTTCTATTGTAATGTAAGTTCCCTGCGGTCTTCCCATCGCCTTTGCACCGTTTTCTGTCACGATCCTGACGACAGTCGTTCGTACATCCTTTTCTTCATCATAGTCCTCCTGAATCTCTACACCACGAATCTCTGTGTTTTCTTCTTTAAAACGTTCTGTTGTTTCCAGTGCAAGGTCTGTTCTGATTCTTTTGCTGACTGCCATCTCTCTTCCTCCTGATCATCTGAATTATTGATATCCGATTATCATCTGTAAAATTTTGTTTCTTATCTGTCTACAATATTTCACTTTATCATTAATGTCTCTGTTTTAAGCCTATATTATGTATGGAAGATTTTTCTCACAGTAATATTATGTTTATATTTTTTTAACATTTCCGCATTTTACTATTGACAAGTAAAAATAAATATACTATCATATATAAGCATGTTTACAGAAGCGCCCGTGTCTGTTTCTGTAACAACGACACATTATTATAAATCTGAAATGGAGGTGTACCAATTGGCTAACATCAAATCTGCAAAGAAAAGAATTTTAGTAAACAGAACTAAAGCTGCTAGAAACAAATCTATCCGTTCTGCTGTTAAAACTTCCATCAAAAAAGTAGAAACTGCAGTTCAGAAAAACGATAAAGCTGCTGCACAGGCTGCTCTTACAGAGGCTATCTCTACAATCAGCAAAGCAACATCTAAAGGTGTTTATCACAAAAATAACTGTGCAAGAAAAATTTCCCGTCTGTCTAAAGCTGTCAACAGCATTGGCTAATTCAGGAAATATACATTTTTAATTATAAGCTTATAATTAAAAAGACAGTCACAACCGTCAGTGACTGTCTTTTTTTGTATACAATAGGAGTATAGTAAAATTTAATTTAACAGTTTTTTCAGCTCCTCAACTTCACAACCTGTATATTGTGCTATCTTCTCCACTGGTTCTCCTGCATTATGCATTAAGCGGATTATTTCTCTTTTTCCTTCTGCGATTCCCAGATTTAATCCATCTTGCCTTCCGCTGCTATACCCGTCCCGCCTTCCACTGTTATATCCAGCCTCATACTCTGCTTCCCGCAGTTTTCGCTCTTCCTCTTCTTTATCATACTCGAATATACTCATCGTGATGACCTCCGACTTATTTTTTCGAAGAAATTCAGCAAGGATTCCATTCTGAATGCAGTCATTTACTGCCTGTTCTACTGCTGTATCCAAATCAGCTTCTCTTGCGTTTTCCCGTACTTTTGCTACATATTGCGCATATTCTCTTAAAATCTGGTACTGCTCCATTAATTCACAGTTATGACCTTCATTGATATTCAGGGTGAGTACTTTCAGTTCCAGGTTTGGCCCACCTGTCTGATTTTCGTAAGATTCCGAAAGATAGTTAATCCAGTAATCCTCATCTCTTTCTGTTCCATTATAAAATACAATGAACTTCGGAGCAGGGATTTTCTGCAATGCTGAAGAATATAAAGATTTATGGTTTACAAGTTTCTGGTATTCTCCAGTGTCACAATCTCCAATACATCCGAGTCTTCGTAGTTACTCCCATTCACCGCATTGTACAAAGATAGCAGATTTTTTCTGTCAGAAAACAGTATTCGGAAAACCGTATCCTTGTACTTTCTGTTTGCTTTCACAACCTTGTTTACCTTTCGTTTGCTATCTGCAGTATAGTTTTTTCTTACAACAACTTCACGGTTCTTTCTTTTTGCCATAGGCCTACCTCCTGTCTGGCAGGAGTTTCGAAATGTACCGCATTGTTATTGTCACCACCCCGAACTCCTGCTTTTTTATTTTGATTGGATTTAAAAGCATGGATTTCTGAAATGATTTTAGAAACTACTTAGACGGCAAACATGCCATGAACTTTTGAGAAATATGCTTTGCATTTATAGTATCATTTGTTCTAAACATCTTCAAGGCCTTTACAAAATTTTAATTTTCTGTACTGGCGTAAAACAGACCGGAGCTCATAAACTCCGGCCTGAACATTAAATTCGAAATTCTTTTAACAGATTTTCCAACTCTTCTACTTCATAACCTGTATATTTCGATATCTTCTCCACGGATTCTCCTGCATTATACATTAAGCGGATTATTTCTCTTTTTCCACTGTTATATCCAGCCTCATACTCTGCTTCCCGCAGTTTTCGCTCTTCCTCTTCTTTATCGTATTCGAATATACTCATCGCGATGACCTCCGACTTGTTTTTTCGAAGAAATTCGGCAAGGATTCCATTCTGGATACAGTCATTCACTGCCTGCTCTACCGCTGTATCCAGATCAGCTTCTCTTGCGTATTCCCGCACTTTTGCTACATATTGCGCATATTCTCTTAAGATCTGGCACTGTTCCATTAATTCAGGGTTATGACCTTCGTTGATATTCAGGGTAAGTACTTTCAGTTCCAGGTTCGGTTCACCTGCCAGATTTTCATAAGATTCCGACAGGTAATTAGTCCAACAGTCTTCTTCTCTTTCACTGCCATTATAAAATACAATGAAATTCGGCGCGGGAAGCTTCTGCAATACCGAAGAATACAGTGATTTATGGTTTACAAGTTTCTGGTATTCTCCAGATATATAGAACAGATCTCGCAGTGGCATATTGGGATTGTACGTTGACTGATGCTCGTACAAAAACAAACCCGTATCCACGATAAACGCCAGGTCATTCTTCATTCCCATATATACTGCATTTTCCAATGTCACAATCTCCAGTGCATCCGGATCTTCATAATTACTTCCATTCACCGCATTGTACAAAGATAGAAGATTGTTTCTGTCAGAAAACAGCATTCGGAAAACCGTATCCTTGTACTTTCTGTTTGCTTTCACAGCTTTGTTTACCTTTCGTTTGCTGTCTGCAGTATAGTTTTTTCTTACAACAACTTTACGGTTCTTTCTTTTTGCCATAGGCCTACCTCCTGTCTGGCAGGAGTTTCGAAATGTACCGCATTGTTATTGTCACCACCCCGAACTCCTGCTTTTTTATTTTGATTGGATTTAAAAGCATGGATTTCTGAAATGATTTTAGAAACTACTTAGACGGCAAACATGCCATGAACTTTTGAGAAATATACTTTGTATTTATAGTATCATTTGTTCTAAACTTCTTCAAGTAACTTTATGAAATTTTAATTTTCTGTACTGACTCAATCGAACAGAATGACTTCTACCAATTAGAACGTGCTCATTGCGCACAAAAACTGCCATAGCATATACCATGACAGTTTTTATACGTCTTTTATAATCTGCTCTCAATTTTGGTAATATACTTTTTCAGAAGAATTGCCCATTCGGACATTTTTTCTTCTGTAAAATGACTCGCAAGACCACTGATACTGATTGCCGCATACAAGTTTCTGTTACGGTCAAATATCGGCATTGCAACACATTTTATTCCAAATTCGTGCTCCATATCATCAATTGCATATCCACGCTGACGGGTACGCACAAGCTCCTGTTTAAATACTTCTTTATCTGTGATACTGTTCTCTGTAAACGCTTTCAGCTCATGCGAATTCAAGTATTCATCAATTGCACGTTCATTCATATTCGCCAACATTGCTTTTCCAATTCCTGTACAGTACATCTGCGCTCTTTCTCCAAGAATCGATCTCATCAATTCTACAGATTCCGCTGGATACATTGCATCCAGGTACAGTACTTCTTCTCGATATGGAACTGCCAGATAGACTCGTTCTCTGGTAATATTAGATAATTCCTGCATATAAGGTCCGGCAATTTTAGTAATGGAATAGGTATCTCCCAGAGCTTTGCTTAAAGTAAACACCTGAATCCCCAGACGATATTTTCCAGTCTCCTCATCCTGTTCCAAATATTCCATTGCTTTAAGAGTAGAAAGAATATTATGTACTGTACTTTTATATATCCCAAAATATTCGCTAATCTCTGTCACACCCAATACCGGTTTATCGGCAAAAAGGTTTAAAATTTCCAATGCTTTTTGAAGACTTTTCACTTTAATCTCGCTATTATCTATCATATATATGTGCTTTCTCCTTCCTGCCCCAATAATGTCACTTCTTTTTCATACATCAACTATTGCAAAAATATTTCTAATGTATTGCTGCAATTTCCTTCGTAGGCAAAGTTTTCTGTGCAATAATTATAACATCTGTTTTTTTTACGTTCAATATTTTTTAATATTTCATATTCAAAGCTGCAATATTTCGAATAATTATATTCATTTTGTACAAAAACAGGGCATGTACAGTACATACCCTGTCCTTTACCATATAAAGCATTTTTCACTAGTTTTTTAAACAATCACTTATTATTGTACCATTCTGCAACTTCGTCCAGTTCTGTCTTCGCATCTGCATCCTGAAATACCACATTCTGAACTGCTTTTACAAGTTTTGTACAAAGTTCTGTGTAGTCCGCCGGATAAAATGTAATTTCACCTGTTTTAGCATATTCGCTCCACATCTGCATACTGTCATACATTACGTTTTCTTTGACGCTTTCATCATCAAATACTCCTGTACGAACCGGCAGACAATTTGCAGACACCCACTGTACTTGATTTTCTTCAGACAAATAGAATTTGATGAAATCCATTGCCATTTCCGGATTCTGTGCATATTTGCCAATTGCAAGTGTTTGTCCTGCCACATATGCCGGTGCTGATTCCCCTTCCTTTTCTCCAGGGATTGGACAAGAAGTAAAGTTATCTGCAAAATTCGAAGTCATGATTGTTGCTGCACGCTGTGTTCCTGCATTTACAGCATCCACAGTGCCACTCTTAAACGCATCTACCACATCATCATAAGCCATATTCATGGTTGTCTGATCCATAGAGCCATTATCAACCAGTTCTTTGATGAAATTAACAACTTTTACGCCTGCATCACTGTTAAATACTGCTTTTCCATCTTTATCCAAGAAATCACCGCCAGCCGAACGGATCCACGGAATAAATGTCTCAATAAGTCCGGTTCCATTTCCATCTTCGCTTAATCCGAGCGCAAAACCAAGGGAAGTATCCGTAGATGCTTTCGAACTCTGTGCAAGCAGATCATCCCATGACTGTGGAGCACTGTCATAAAGATCGCTTCTGTACCACATTGCAGTTACACGGCTTTCCCATGGAAGGGAATAAATTTCCCCATCACTCTGGGTGAGTTTATCTGAGGTATAAATATAATCTCCCATCTCGGTAATAAAATCTTTCGCATAATCCGTCATTGGCTGAACTGTTCCGGCATCTATATGCTGTTTCAGCTGATCAGAGAAACAGTTAATGATATCCGGGCCTTTTCCTGCTGCCGCTGCCTGGATTGCCTGGGATTCAAATACACTGTAGTTGAAACTTTCTACCGTAACTGTATTTCCATATTGGTTGGTCTCATTATATTCTTTTACAATATTAGACAGCACCACACTTCTCGGATCTTCGGTAGATTTTGGATCCAGAAAGATCCAGAAAGTCATATCCTTTCCGCCTTTATCCGTGTCAGAATCTTTTGAGTCTGTATTCTCTGCAACCTCTGTAGTTTCCGAAGTATCCGATGCCTGTTCTTTTGCAGAATCCCCCGAACCGCAGCCAAACAGTGACATAGTCATAGCCATAGAAAGTGCAATACCCAAACCTTTTTTTAATGTTTTTGCCTTCATAAATCTCTTCTCCTTTTCTTGTCGCATTATCCCTTGACTGCTCCTGCCGCCATTCCTTCCACAAATCTTTTCTGCATACAGATGAACAGAATAATGATCGGAATAATTGAAATCATAACTGCTGCCATCAGAAGTCCCCATTTAATACCATACTGCGTAATATACTGATAAAGGCCTACTGAAATCATTTTCTTCTCGCTTGCTGTAATAAAGGAACTTGATACAAGATAATCATTCCATACATACACTGCCGAAAGAAGTGCTGCTGATACAATACCCGGCTGGGAAATCGGAAGGATCAGTTTATAAAAAGCTTTTGATTTCGAACAGCCATCAATGATTCCTGCTTCTACAATTTCCATAGGAAGTTTCCGGAAAAAACCTTCCATGATCCATGTAAGGATCGGCGTCCTCCATGCAGTATAGATCAGTACCAGAAGAATCCTTGTATTATACAGATTCAGTTTTACACTGAGCATGTACAGTGGTACAAGAAGTGCAACTGGCGGTACCATACTGGTCATCAATATAAAGAAGGAAATTCCTTTTCTGAATCGGATGTTAAAGAATGTAAGCGCGTATGCCGCATGAGCTGCTACAAATGTTGCCATCACGATACTGATCAGTGTTATAAGCAGACTGTTTTTCATATAGAGCATAAAGTCAGATTTCGTAACTACATCAATAAAGTTATTCCATGTAATTTCTTTTGGTATGATCTCCGGTGGAAACATTGTCACTGCACTGTCCGTTTTCAGTGCAGTGGACAGCCCCCACAGAACCGGAAACAATGAAACGATCGCTGCTGCGATAAGGGCAATAACCGTCAGAAAATCCAGCCCCGGCGTTTTACCAAGAGAACTTTTTCTTTTTCCCATTGTTTCGCCTCCTAATTGTCGTTGGTTTTCAGGATTCTTACATAAAACAGACTAAATACAATATTCAGAAGGAAGATAATAATACTGTACGCTGCTGCTATGTCCATATGCCAATAGTCAAATCCATTCTGATAAGCTGCCAGACTCAGTGTCTGTGTCGCATTAAACGGTCCGCCTGCTGTCAGTACGTAGATTAAAGTTACCATATTGAAATATTCAATACTCTGCATAACAAGTGCAGTGACCATGGTCGGACGGATCATCGGGAGAGTCAGTTTCCAGTAGATCATTTTTCTTGAAGCACCATCTACCTGCGCCGCCTCGATCAACTCCGGCGAAATCGTCTGCAGTGCTGCTATCGTCAGAATAATTACGACCGGAACCGTATTCCATACGTTTACAATAACTACCAGGATTTTTGCAATGATTGCTGAACTGAAAAGATCCATTTTTTTACCTGTCAGCTGATAAGCCCAGGAGGTGATCAGTCCATAGTTTCCATTAAGAAGCCATTTCCACAGGAGCGCAGTAACTGTCTGCGATAATGTCCAAGGAATGATGATCATAGTACGGAAAATTGTCATTCCTCTAATCTTTCGGTTCAGAAGAGTTCCGACTCCGATACCGATCGGCATCGCCAGCAGCAGGGATAAAACTACATAAACAATTGAATTGATTATATTTTTCAGTCCATCTGACTCAACCATAACAGATATATAATTTTTCAATCCTACAAATTCCCCAACCATTGCATACTGCGTTTTGTGAAAACTGGTATATACAGCTTCAAAAATCGGAATAACAGTAAAGCAGCATATCAACAGTAACGCCGGTGCAAGAAAAAGAATTGCTCTTCCGGTATCACCTTTCTTTTTTCTCATTTTTTCCATTGTGTTACTCCCTTTTCGCTGAAAGTTTCAGTTTTTAATCCTCATATTCCTTCAAAATTTCTGGAAGAGTGATCAGATTGCCTTCATGTTCTTTGATGTATTCCTGTGCGATCTTTCTTGCTCTCGCTTTTTCTGCTTTTGCCTTTTCTTCATCTCTGTAAACAGAAGCGCCAAGGCGAATCAGTTCTTCCTGAATTTCTTTTACTTCCTGCTCTCTTGGCTGGACATGGTTCTTTGCACACACAGCTGCTGCAACACCGGAAGCCTGTCCGATTCCCATGATACCGCCCTGTGTTCTGTAAGATCCATGAGCCTCACTTGTTCCGGAAATGCACCGGCCGGAAAGGATCAGTCCATCAATATGTTTTGGGATCAGACATCTGTACGGAATATCATAAGTGTCTTTCGGAACTTTCCACACACCACCGTTTCCATATCCTTCTTTTCCATCCGGATTGTGAAGGTCGATCGGAAAATATCCTCTTGAAACTACATCCTCGAATTTTCTTCCTTCGTAGACATCCATGCCGGTAAGTGTATGCATGCCTTCGATATGTCTTGTTTCACGAACGCCGATCTCAGCATTGGTAACGCTTACAAATGCATTTTCAAATCCCGGAACATACTTAATCATAAATTCTGATACAGAATTGATCTGCCTTCTTCCGTCAATCTCGCTTTCTGTTCTCTTTACGACATCCGTAGCATCCAGTCCGCAGATTCTGGTCGCATTAAAATGCATGGTGTTTGGATGAATACCATTCAGTACGATCACGGAGTCTCGTCCAAATTCCAGGTCACCTGCCTCGACTGCTTTTTTTACCAGCTTCTTAAATCCCTGTCCAACAAAATAATGCTGTTTCAGTCGATCATCAAACTCTCTCATTGGAACGATATCTGATAAAAATTCAAAATCTTCCTGATTCTCCTGAATGTAGCGGAATACTTTTTCTGTATCTACATTTGCCATCTCAAACATTGCGGAAGAAGGACTAAATTTGTGTTCCACAGGATCACCGATGCAGTAATTTTCTCCACACCTTACAGCAATGTCCCCATCACCGGTCGCATCTACGATAACGTGAGCAGAAAAGTGAAGTCTGTCTCCGCCTTTTGAAACGGTTGTGAGTCCAGTCAGTTTAAAGTTATCGCAGTCTACAGAATCGATCATGGAATGATACAGAATATCTACGCCAAATTCTTTCAGCATTTCAACCGCTACATATTTATACTTTTCCCTGTCATAGAATCCAAGAGAATCTCCACTTCCATAAGGATCTAGCGTTTTCATATGCCCGGTACTTCCGGCTTCTTTTACCATACGATCCATAAAATCCTGTGGAATACCATTGATCACCTGTTCATCTTTATAATGAAACGGAGAAATCGGGCCAAGGACACTGGCTGTTGCCGCTCCACCTAAGAATCCGTTCTTTTCAATAAGAAGTGTATCTGCGCCTAATTTTCCGGAAGCCATTGCTGCCATGATTCCCGCCGGTCCGCCGCCTACAACAATAACATCATAAATCTGTTTCATCTTTATCTCTCCTTCTTATTTTGAAATAAATTCCATTGCTCTGTCTGAAAGTTCTTTTATCTGTCGTAACTCTGACAACTCTGTTTCACTGATATAGTCTGCTGTATTTTTTCTGGTCCGTGCTTTGATGGAAAATCCGATTTCTTTCGCAAGATATGTTTTTGCACTTAACGGATAGTTTTTCAGTTCTATGAAAGAACACGGTGTAAGTATATCCTGTAAATATTCTGCCTTCTCAGGTTCCTTTTCCCAGTTCTCCAGCAGCCATGCATACAGTGCCGGGTGGAAGTTCGCCATAACTCCGCTGTAGCCAGCCGCACCATACTTCATACTTTCCAGAAGTGTGGAAGTATTGGCATTGTATAATTTCATATTGCTGCCTTTCATGATCTCAAGTTTTTTCCTGATTCCCTCGATATCACAACATGTGTCTTTTAGGAAATAAAACCTTCCACTGTCCGCACAAAATTCTACAACTTTTGGAGAAAGAATTCTTTTGTACGGATATGGGCATTCATAAAATCCAAGCGGAAGATTTTCTGGAAGTTCACTCATGATATTCTTTAATCTTTCGATCAGAACTTCGTCAGATTCATTTGCCGCTGCCAGACGGTTGGATAAAAGGATTACTGCATCTGCGCCTGCTTCGGCAATTCCGTTTAACTCCTGGATCTGGTCATGCAGGGAATAGGAAACATGACCTGATGAAATAACGGGAACTCTTCCATTTGCTGCTTTTTTGATGAAACGAGTGAGTTCTTCTCTTTCTTCCATAGAAAGATAAAACATTTCACTTGACTGGCACACCGCAAATAATCCAGAGGATCCTTCCTTTATGTACCAGTTTATAAGCTCTTCCAGAGCTGGATAATCTACATCGCCGTTTTGCTGTAAGGGAGTCAGCATAACCGGCCACATGCCATTTGGAAATTTTTTCTCCATCTTGCTCTCCTTGTTCTTTATTATTGAACTCTGTTCTCATAGGTGATCTTTAAAAAATCTCGATCGCTCGAGCTCTTCGTTCTTTATTATTGAACATCGTTCTTTATATTTATATATTATCATATTCATCCTTCTAACACAATAGACTATATCAACTAATATTTGAGTGTTTTTTTGTATATTATCTCCAATATTTAAATGAGCTGCTGAAAGTTATCACACTTAGCAGCAGCTCATTTGCATTATCTTCTTTTATCAGCCTCCGAGTTCTACCATACAGTGAATGTAGCGTCCGGCGCCTTCCATAACATTTTCCGGAAGTTCGATCACTTCTCCGCCGGTTCCCTTCAGGCAATTGTAAATATCCATCAGTGTTGTGATCTTCATGTTCATACAGGTCAGCATGACAGACAGCGGATAAAACTGTTTGTCCGGACATGCAAACTGGAGATGTTCCACAATACTGTTCTCTGTTCCGATGATGAATTCTTTATTCGGAGATTTCTTTGCATATTCCATGATTCCAGTTGTAGAACCAACATAATCAGCAAGTTCTACGACTTCCTGACGGCATTCCGGATGAACCAGAAGCAATGCATCCGGATGTGCTTTCTTTGCTTTTTCTACATCTTTGGTGCTGACGATAATATGTCTTGGACATCCACCTTTGTAGAAGGCAAACTCTTTTTCCGGAAGTTTCTCTGCAACAAAACGTCCCAGGTTCGGATCCGGGATAAACAGAATCTTGTCATTATCCAGTTTACTGCAGATCTGTACTGCAGAAGAAGATGTCACGCAGACATCGCACTCTGTCTTTAGTTCAGAAGTCGTATTGATATAAGCAACTACCGCATATCCCGGATGCTCTGCTTTTAACTTACGCAAGCTCTCCAGATCCAGCTGTTCTGCCATTGGACATCCGGCTGTCGGATTGGCAAGCCATACTTTCTTCTCCGGGCTTAAAACCTTACAGGTCTCTGCCATAAAACGAACGCCACACATGATAACACCTTTACAGTTACTCTTGGATGCCTGCACGCTCAGTCCATAAGAATCGCCCATATAGTCTGCAACTTCCAGTATTTCCTGTCCCTGGTAAGCATGTGCCAGAATACATACATCCTGTTCTTTTTTCATTCGCAGGATCTCCTGCTGAATTTCCTGTATTGTCATAATTTAATATTTCCCTTTCCTGTGCTCTGTTCCCATGGCTGAAGCGGAGCCAGAAAACCGGCTTTCTTCAACTGTTCTTCAATCAGATCCAACCGTTCTTCACTTGCGGCTTCCACCAGATGATAATGATATCCTGAAGTTGCATTACTTAAAACAGTGGAATGACTGTTCTGCAATGCCTGTACAAACTCACTCACATCCTGTCTGGAGCGAATATCCATCTCCGCGCTGACACGACCATAAACTCTGTGACTGATACTGATATTTTTGACATGCCCCCCACAGTCTACGATCAGATTCAGTTCCTCAGCAGCTTTATCCTGGCTATGACGAACTTTAAATTCTCGACTGCAACTGCTGTCCTGCTGAATCACATACCCCTTTGTTGTTGACAATATTCCCGGCGTAGAAGCCCTTATCACCGCCAGATCCTGCACGATCACCTGACGGCTGACACCAAATTTTCCCGCAAGCTCTCTTGCTGCCACCGGAGCATCTGCATTATGAAGGATCTTTAAAATTTCTCCGCGTCTTTCTGCAGTGTTCATAAGGTCTCCTCCTCTCACACCGCATGAAGATTTTTCATGGAAATGTCAAGGATTGGTGCAGAGTGAGTCAAAGCTCCGCTGGAAACAAAATCAACACCGATTTCACGGATCTTCTGAATATTTTCTTTTGTGATATTACCAGAGCATTCGGTCTGTGCTCTGCCATTGATCAGCTCAACCGCCTGTTTCATTACTTCCGGTGTCATATTATCCAGCATGATGATATCCGCACCAGCTTCTACAGCCTCTTTCACCTGTTCCAGTGTCTCTACCTCGATCTCGATCTTACGGACAAATGGTGCATACGCTTTTGCCATCTGTATCGCTTTGGTTACGCTTCCGGCTGCCCCGATGTGGTTATCTTTCAGTAAAACTCCATCTGAAAGATTATATCTGTGATTACATCCGCCTCCAACTCTTACTGCATATTTTTCAAATACTCGGCAGTTCGGGGTTGTCTTACGGGTATCCAGTAAAGTTACTTTGCTGCCTTCCAGAAGTTTCGCAACCTGTCTGGTATATGTGGCAATTCCACTCATTCTCTGCAGATAATTCAGTGCTACACGTTCTCCGGAAAGAAGGACTCGAATGTCACCTGTTACAGTTGCCATCAACTCACCTTTTTTTACTTCATCTCCATCTTTGCAGTGAAAATCAATCTCTGTTTTTTCATCCAGGATTGTAAATACTCTCGCATAAATGTCAAGTCCGGCAATTACACCATCTTCTTTTGCGATAAGCTCTACGGTTCCTTTTGTTGCTGTCGGCATAACCGCATTTGTAGAAACATCCTCGCTTGTAATATCTTCCTGCAACGCCATACGGATCAGCTGATCAGCCTGCATTTTCATTGTAATTTCATTCATGACTCTTCTTCATCCTTTCGATTTCATTTAAAACCATTTCATGATAAACAGTCAGAACTGCGTCTCTGTCCTCATATGGTTTCAGATCTATGCTACCCGGTCTGCACGGATCTGGTTTTCTTCCAAATATGATATCATCTGCAGCGCGTCTTGCAAAGACCAGAGATTCAAGAAGTGAGTTGCTTGCAAGACGGTTTTTGCCGTGCACACCATTACAGCTTGTCTCACCGCAGGCATACAGCCCCTTCATGGAAGTACGGCTTCCAAGGTCAACCTTGATTCCACCCATGAAATAGTGCTGTGCCGGAACGACCGGAATCGGCTCTTTACGCGGATCAAAACCTTCTTCTACACATCTGTGAAAAATATTTGGAAAATGTTTCATGATGGTTTCTTCTCCCAGTGGACGCATATCTTCCCACACGAAATCAGTACCGTCTTTTTCCATCTGTGCAAAGATTGCCTGGCTGAGCAGATCTCGCGGCTGCAATTCATTTGTAAAACGCTGTCCGTTTTTATCATACAAAAGTGCACCTTCCCCTCTGACAGATTCAGAAATCAGGAAACGGCGTCCTGGTTTATGAGAATAAAGAGTAGTCGGATGAATCTGTATATAATCCAGATGTTCGAGTACCACCTGATGTTTCATGGCGATTCCAAGTCCATCGCCTGCAATATGCGGGAAGTTGGTGGAGTTTTTGTAAAGACCTCCGAGACCACCACATGCCAGAACAACGTATGGTGCTCTGACCGGATATACTTCATTCTTCTCATCCATGACGATTACCCCGCCACAGACGTTGTCTTTGGAAATGATATCGACCATGGTCATATATTCGCAGATTTCAATATTGTCTCTTGTCAGTGCCTGATTCAGAAGAGTCTGTGTGATCTGTTTACCGGTAATATCTTCATAGAAAAGGATTCTCGGCTGAGAATGTGCTCCTTCTCTGGTGAAATCCAATTCTCCCGTCTCTGTTCGTTCAAATGTAACATTTCTCTGTAAAAGATCTCGGATAATACTGTTAGAGCTACGGATCATCAGCTCGACTGCTTTTGCGTCATTTTCGTAATGGCCCGCGCGCATGGTATCTTCAAAGTAATCATTATAATCTTCTTCTCCTCTGAGCATGCAGATACCGCCCTGTGCCAGAAAGGAGTCGGACTGATCCGCCTGCTGTTTGGTCAGCATCAGTACTTTCATTCTGGAAGGCAGATTCAGTGCACAGTAGAGACCTGCGGCTCCTGTTCCTACGATAATGACATCGTAATTTTCTTTCATTTTTGTTTCCTCGTACCGGTTGATGCCGGATTTTCTGTTGGGTTTTGTATTTTTATGTTTTCTGATTTGTGATTATACTACCCGACATGTTAGGTGTCAAGACACCTATGTATATTGGTGTAAAGAAATTCTTGCACTATCCGTGCCTTCGCCCCTTCCCGGGAGAAAAATTAAATAAAAGCGAAAACAGATGGATAAATATAGTACCCGGAAACATCTGCAATCGTTCGTCGTTGTACTTGAATATGTTCGGGCTGTGTTGGCAAAATCGGAAACTCTGTCTGAGCGTAGCGAGTTTGCTGACGATTTTGACGTTCTTAACAGCCAGGTTATATTCTAGTACAACCGGACGATGAAGCCGTTTCCGGGTACTATATTTACTCACATCTGTTACACTTTTATCTTTTTCTCTCAGTACTATATTTCACTATCAACAGTTCCACACTCAGCACATCCTGCAGTCTTCCGGTCTTCACTGCCTCCTCCGCATCAACAAAATCCTCTTCTGCCTGTTCAAGCTCCTCAACACTGTAAGCTCTCGCACAGGCCAGTATATTTCTTGCCACAAAAGACGGTACGCCAAGTCTGGTTGCAATTTCGTTCTGAGATGCCCCTTCCCCTGCCATTTTCTTTGCAAGGCACATCTGCCGGAATTGCTTCGACAGCAGGAACAGTATCCTCATCGGCGGCTCACGCAGCGTCAGAAGATCATTATACAGATCCAGTGCTCTCCTCTGATTTCGCTCCGTAACTGCACGAACCATATCGAAGATCTTATTCTCTGTCCGTGTTGTACAGATTTCCTCAATATCTTCTCTCGTTACAATATCCTGTCCCATGGTATATGTGATCAGCTTCTCCAGTTCCATACGGATATTTCCCATATCCGTACCGGTTTTTGTCAGAAAAAGTTCCATATCTCTGGTCGTGATCTTGCGTCCTTCTCTCGCCAGAATACCTGCTGCCCAGCGCATCAGTGTCTTTTCATCCTGCTTTGCAAACTCTACAATGCGGCCGCAGTTTTTCACCGCCTTATACATACGGCTTCGTTTATCTACCTCTTCTTCAACAAAAACCAGCCTCAGGTAATCCGGCAGCGTCTTCATATAATCTGCAAGTTCATCACATTTATTCTTAAAAAATCCGGAATTTTCCACAAGGACCACACGATGATCTGCAAAGAAAGGCATTGTCTCACAGAGGTCGATCATTTCACGCACCTCAATTCCTTTTCCTTCATATTTGGTAAAATTCATCGTATCATCATCCGGATTTAATGCATGAATCAGCTTTTCTTTGTACTGAATCTTCAGATACGCTTCCTCACCAAACAGAAGATATGCATTTTTGAATTTTCCTGTTTTAATGTCTTCCTGTAAATTTTTCACTTCCTGCGAAACCTCCTGAAAAATACCGTTTTCTGACGGAATGCCATCCACAGACAGCATTAATTATTCATTATCTGTTTAGTATAGACGATTTTGATTTTTTTCTCAATACCGTATCTCTGCTCACGGATGCACAAACGTATCCACCCATACCTCCTTACCATCGGTCTCTGCTGTCACAGCCCCTTCTTTCATTGTGTACCAAATCTTTGCCCCGGAATCTTCCAACCGTTCTATTGTCTCGCCAGACGGATGTCCATATGTATTTGTTGCCGAGCAGGAGACCACCGCAAGTTCCGGTCTCACCACATCCAGAAATTCCTGACAGGTGGAATATCTGGAGCCATGATGTCCCACTTTCAGAAAATCTACATCTTCCAGCTCCGGCAGAAGTTTTTTCTCCGTCTCTGTCCCGATATCACCGGTAAACAGCCCTTCAAAACCGCCATATGTCAGTTCCACGACCATACCGTCTTCATTCGCATCTGTTCCTGCAGTCCCTCTATCCGGTGAAAGGAATCGAAGAGAAGCTTTTCCAAGCGCAATTTGTTCCCCTTTTCTTCCCTTTTGTACATTCACGCCTGCTGCCTGCGCTTTATCCACCAATTGCTGATACGCATCGTCCGGTTGTGTCCATTCCGGTAAGATCAGGTTCTTCACCCTGACAGAAGTAAGATGTGTCCTCATATAATCAAACAGTTCCAGCACACCACTGATATGGTCATTATCCGTATGTGAGATCAAAATAGCATCAATCACTCCAATCCCCCGATTTTTAAGGAATGGCAGAATCTGATAGTGTGCAATATTCTTCTTGTTACTGCTGCCGCCATCGATCAGGAAATTCTGCCCCTGTGGAAGCTGAATAGAAATACAGTCTCCCTGTCCGATATCAAGACAGGTGATCTGCAGATTTCCAGACGGATGATAAATGAGGATTCCCAGTCCAAGTATCAGCATGATTCCTGATATACCTGACAGTAACTGATATTTTCTCAGCCATCCTTTTCCTTCCCCATGATTCTTTTCTTCCTGCATGAATGCATGATTTCCCGCCCTTTTTCCAGTTGCGCCATTCCATGTGACAGTTCCCCGACTCATTCCCAAAATTTCAACTCCCAAAAACAGCAATACATAATATCCGGCACATTGCCACAGCTTCGGACTTCCTGCGATCCATGTACAGAACGGAATTCCTGCTGCCAGTTCGCAGAGTTTCTCATACAGAAAAAGCAGCACTCTTCCAGGCAGCACCACATAAACTGCAGCACTGACCGATGCCATCCCAACCGCAACTGCTGCAATTCCACTGACCAGTACTACACTGACTGTCGGCAGCACCAGCAGGTTCAGAAAAAATCCAGCCAGCGAAATCTCTCCATAGATTCGCAGCATGATCGGAAAAGTCGTCATCTGCACAGCTATCGAAGATACCAGTGTTTTCATAACGGATGCCGCCAGACGATTCTCCACTCTAATGCATCCTGCCAATACCGGTGCCACTACACCAAGTCCGGCAACAGCCCCAAACGACAGCCAAAATCCACTGTTGTACAGATTTGCAGGTGCATCCAGAAGTAAAAGGACCGCCGACACTGCCAGCGCCGTCAGCAGATCATAGGTTCTTCCTGCGATTCTTGCACCAACCGCCACCAGAAACATGCCTACCGCCCGCATGGCAGAAACACTTTCCCCGGTAAGGATTCCATATTGCAGAAGAACACTGAGCACCACCATCCCGGCAGACACATTTCCAAATCCGGCTCTTTTCAGCAGATCAAAAAATCCAATCCCCAGTACACTGATGTGAAGTCCGGAAATTGCCAGTATATGAATGATCCCCGCCATCTGGTAACGAATCTTAACTTCATCTTCTAGGTTATCTTTCTCACCAAGCAGCATTGCTTCAAAAATACCGGCATCTTCCTTTGCCGCAATATCCAGCGTCTGCATTATCTTACTTTTCAGATTCTGCATAAACTGACCATATCTGGAATATTTGCTGCTCCATGCCAGAACCGCACCGTTTTTCATAAAATAGTAGATTTTCTGACAGGCGTAGAATTGCCTGGAATCAAATTCTCCAGGATTTCGTGGCTCAGGAATTTCTTCCAGTTTTCCCGAAATCTTAACAGTGGTTCCAATCGGGAACTCTTTATTCGATTTTAAAAATACTCTTAAATTTTTTATGGGAATTTGTTCTGATCCGACGATCAGACAGACATGTTTAAGATAGGCAGAAAGAGAATATTCCGTAGCCTGATATTGCTGCACCTCCCCGCAGATGACAGCTTCCGGATGTTTTTCAATATATAATTGTACAGATTCCGGCAAAGGATTTCCACTGATCCGTGCAAATCCCGCCAGATCCATCAACCATATACAAAACATCAGGATTAGGCATACAAGACACACCGGGCGTCTTTTCATAAGCCTTCCTTTCTGTATATAGAACACCGCAGGCTATTCCACCTGCGGCATTACTGCATCAGGACTACTTTGGTTCCTCGTCCTGTGCAATTAAATCTTCGTTTTTTTCATAAAATTTGTATAACGGCAGGCTATCCTGGAAGTTCCCCTCCGTACTTCCTTCAATAGATATCTGAACCCTGTCAACATCACAGGAATCTATAATAGAATTCACAACCGAGTAAATAGAGATATTTCCTCCTACTTCAGGTGTTTCATCACGAAAAGTACTGTTCATGTTAATATAGCAGATCCTGTCCGCTGTAATCACACTCAAAACCAGAGAACTGTCTGGTATTGTTGCATAATGCCCTTCTTCCATCGGTCCCTTCGCAAGCTGTTCAAGCACGACACGTTCTTTTGGAAGAGATCTTCGATAATATACATTTCTGGTTTCTTTCACCAGATTTTTTCCATTTTTATCCATAAAATACAGTGTAAAAGTATCATAACGATAGCTTTCTTTGTCTTTTCCGGTATATTGTGCAAATGTATCTGAAGTCATCTCTCCAACTTCCTGATTTCGCGAGTTGGTCAGCGGCTGACCTCCAACTGTAAACTGGACTTTATGAATATCCGGAATCTGCAAAAATGTCTGCACAACTCCGTCGCGTGTCATAACCTCCCGGATCTTGCTCATTTTTGAGTATTCTTTACTGAAGTCTATGACAAGCAGATCTTTCTGCACTTCATAAGAATTGATGGAAACATCTTCTGGAAGAAGGCTGATTTCCCCATCCGGTGCATCTTTGCTCCCAAGCTTCTGCATAAGATCTTTTACCATAAAATCTGCCGTCTCTTCTCCGGGTGAATATGGTTCTTCTCTGAGAACCGTCTCACTCTCGTTCAGATAATACAGATGGTACTTACTCTCATCCTGCGAATCCTTACTGCTTTTTGTCTCAATACTGCATCCGGCAAGTAAACTGCAAACCAGTGCTGCCAGAAGAAGTACTCTTATATATTTCTTCATCCGGCACCTCCTACGGAATATAAGATAACGGGACACGAACTGAGAATGTAGTTCCTTCCCCTTCTCTGCTGAATACTTTGATCACACCATGATGCATGGCAATCGTACTTCTTGTTATCGCAAGTCCAAGACCGGTTCCTCCGATCTCTCTGGAATGTGATTTGTCCACACGATAAAATCTCTCGAAAATACGGTCGATGGAATCCTCTGGGATACCCATACCGGAATCTGCTACCGTAACATAGAAAAACTTATGATCTGCGTCAAGTGACACACGTACCCAGCCATCATCTACATTGTATTTTATCGCATTTTCAACAAGGTTACTGATCGCAGATGTAAATTTCAGTTCATCCACATCCGCTTCCACAGGACGGAAACTGTCAAGGATCAGGTCAATATTGCGTTTGTCCGCGATCGGACGCAGACGTTTGAGAATATCCTCCAGAAGCTGATTGATATCCATATGACTGATCTGAAGATCTGCAGATTTCTTGTCCATTTTTACCAGAGTCAGAAGATCGGTAATAATACGGTTTTCCCTGTCAATCTCCGCTGTAATGTCACGCATAAATTCCTGATAAAGTTCTTCCGGAACTCCTTCCTGTCCGACAAGGGAATCTGCCAGAACCTTCATGGAAGTCATTGGTGTCTTCAGTTCATGCGACACATTGGAAACAAACTCTGATCTTGATTCATCCAGTACTTTCATACGTGCAAGCATCTTATTGAATGCATCCGTAATAAGCTCTGTTTCTGTATAATCCGGAACTGAAATCTCATCTTTCTGATATCCGTCAGTAAGATCTTCGATGGATTTAGTAACACTGGCCAGCGGTTTGACCAGAATCGTAGAAAGGCCATAGGCAAGCAATACAGACAATGCAACGATAATTCCTGTGAGCAGCATCGCCATCTGTTCCTGCTCTCCCACCGTTGCCATAATGTCACTGATTGAAATATTTACAAGCATGGCTCCCTGAATCTGCGGGACATCCGCGCTCTTTACGGGAATAGCCATTTCCAGCATCTGCCCGTATCTGCGGTAATTTGTGACTTCTCCGTTCTTAAAACACTTCACGACCTTTGGTGAGATCAGCGTCCGTCCTTCATCTACATGATAGGTATCTGCAACTACTTTCAGATCTCTGTCTACAATCACCATTCTTCCGCCATATACATTAGACAACAACTCCAGCTTGCTGTTCACAGACTGTGAGCTGGAGTCATTGAGATAATTTTCTTTGATGATCTGATTACACAGAATCGCACACTGTGTACTGACCTCACTTACCTTTACTTCAATTGCCTGTTTTTCATAATTACTGATCATGAGTTGTGTCACGATAGCACTTGGCACAATTCCCAGTATGAGCAGTATGACCAGTATCCGAAAACGCAGACTCTTAAAAAACTTTGTCTTTTTTTTCGTTACCATGGGTTATGCCTGGAAGTAATATCCTACGCCCCATTTGGTGTGTACATATTTAGGCTCACTGGGATTAGCCTCGATTTTTTCACGAAGACGCCGAATATGTACATCAACGGTTCTGACATCTCCCGGATATTCATATCCCCAGACAATATTCAGAAGATTTTCACGACTGTATACCTTGTTCGGATTGAATACGAGAAGCTCCAGCACATCAAATTCCTTTGCTGTAAGATTAATTTCCTTGCCTGCAATAAATACACGGCGGCTCTCGCAGTCCAGTTTCAGATCGCCTGCTTCAATTGTCTTCGCCTTTTCCTTTTCTTCATGTTCAGAACGCGCACGACGCATGATTGCTTTGATTCTGGCCTTTACTTCAAGAATATTAAATGGTTTTGTAATATAGTCATCTGCCCCGTAGTCCAGTCCAAGGATCTTGTCCATGTCCTCACCTTTTGCAGTAAGCATGACGATCGGAACATTGGAGAATTCTCTGATCTGCTGGCAGACTTCCAGTCCATCCATCTTCGGAAGCATCAGGTCCAGAAGGATAATATCGTATTTATTCTCCTTTGCCTTCTCAACCGCTTCTTCTCCGTCATAAGCACAGTCAACTTCCATACCGTCCTGTTCCAGATTAAAACGGATTCCTTTTACGATCAGTTTCTCGTCATCAACTACTAAAACTTTCCTGCTCATTCTTTTCTCCTTATTTCACAGCTATTTTATCCTTTATCGCCGAAAACGTACTTTCTTTGATTCCCGGCACCTGCATGATCTCCTCAATACTGGAAAAGAAACCATGTTCCTCTCTGTACGTAAGAATTGCCTGTGCCTTGGCATCACCGATTCCTGACAGGCTCTTAAGAGCAGATGCATCTGCTGTGTTGATATTCA
This sequence comes from Blautia obeum ATCC 29174, assembly GCF_025147765.1. Classification (NCBI taxonomy): domain Bacteria; kingdom Bacillati; phylum Bacillota; class Clostridia; order Lachnospirales; family Lachnospiraceae; genus Blautia; species Blautia obeum. The sequence continues at coordinate 682,979 of NZ_CP102265.1, read as the reverse complement.
CTACACCATTTGCATCTGTTGTCTCAGATCCCGGATCCGCCGGCTGTATTGCCGCAGGTAAAGCTCCCTCTTCCGCTTCTTCCTGCGTAGGTACATAAATCTGCTGTCCGTCACTGACCGGCTGTGCCTGATTCACGGCCGAAGCCGCTGCTTCCGGCAAAAATCCTCCAGCCGCCTCTATTGCCTGAAAAACCCGGCTGCTCCCATCCAGTTCATAAACTCCCGGATTCATTACTGCTCCGCAGACATCCACAAAAATCATTTCCGGCTCTGTCTCCACCGGCATCTCCGATAGCTCCGCTTCTGCTGATATTTTTGCTTCCGCCAGATCCTCTGTTGCATCATTCCCAGCCTGTGTATCATCCTGTGTTTCTGATTCTGATACAGTATCCTGTCCGTCCAGCATTATTTCTGTTTTGTTTTTCTGACATCCGCTCATTCCTGACAAACCTGCCAGAAAAAATATGCTCAATATCAGACTGTAAAAATTTACTTTCATGATCTCGGTTCACTTCCCTCCGTAGGATTACGGCAGACCTCCCCGATTCTCATACTTAACCATGTCTTATTTTAACGAATTCCCGGTAGATTTACAATAGGAAACTTTATTTATTCCTGTGCATGATAACTTTATTATTCCCATTTAAAAATCACAATGCCGGCAATCGCGATCAGCATTCCCAGAATCTTTCTCCACTCAAACGGTTGCTGCATTGTTCCAAACATTCCCAAAAGTTCAATTACATACGCCACGATCAACTGGGAAATGACGATCAGCATAGCTGCTTTTGCAGGCCCAAGTGCCCCCATGCTCTGAATAACAGTAATTGTAATAAATGCCCCGATCACTCCGCCAAGAAGCGTGTATTTATTATCTACCTGCCATAATGCCGAAACACTCTGTCTTCCTGTAAATATCCATGCCAGCACGCAGACCATAAATGCTGAGAGCTGCACCCATCCCGTTGATACCCATAAACTGGTCTGTTTCGTCACTTCTGTATTAAAAACACCCTGAATACTCATCAGCGCTCCCGAGATCAATGCCGTAAAAAATCCCCACATAATGCAACCTCCACTCAGCTCAGATGATTTTCCTGTAGCTGTCTGCAAATTTTATTATCAGCTTATGCAGAAAATCTGTTTTTTATACAGGGAACCACTTCAAAAAATCACTTCAATAATGCCTCTGCATTCTTGCTGCGAGATGCGCAGAAAAAATCCCGCAGCTTCATATGCCACGGGATCCTGGAAATGATATTTCTTTCACTATATCATGCATTATTTGATGCTTACGACTCTGTAACCTGCATCCTTGACGATTTTTCTAAGCTGTTCGTCATCAAGTTCGCGATCATAAGAAACGACTGCTTCGTTCTCAGAAAGATTTACTTTTGCAGCTGCTCCATCGATCTTATTGATTGCCTCTGTGACAGCCTTTACGCAATGTTCGCAGTGCATACCGGAAATTTTGAGAACCTTCTTTCCAAGTATCGGATTCTCAAGTTTTTTATTCGGAATATCGAGAACGATTTCTCCACCGCCGCCTCCACAGCATGGGCTTTCTCCTTTAAAATGTTTGATAGAACCTTTCAGTGCAAACCCAAGCAAAACAATTACGATCAGTACTATAATTATATCTACCACTATTTGTCACCTCTTCTGAATTCTTCGTCTTTTTTCTGTTCTCTCTTTTTCTTGAGCCACTGAAATCCCTGATAGAGCAGCATTCCTGCGATATAAATAACAATAACTGCTCCAAACATGTACATTGTAGATCCTGTTGAATTTCCCATATCAGTACCTCCGATTTCTAACGGTTCTTTTTATATGAAGACTGTGTAGTACTCTTATGAAAAGCAGCACCGCTGCATCCACCGCAGCTTCCACAGTTTCCACTGCATCCGGCACACCCCGTATGTTTACCTTCTTTGGTATTCTTTACACTTTTATAAATGATAAATGCACAATATCCAAGAATCAGAATCATTATAATAATATTTGCCAGCATTTCACTCATCCTCTCTTCATCAAGTACTGCCAGTCATCGGTTTCGAATCAAACAGAGGCCGGACACATCTCTGTATCCAGCCCCCTTATTATTACATTTTTTATTATGCCTGTACAGAACGTTTAGAATAAACTTTCTGATCTTTGTACGGGTCCGGTCTGAACAGCAGGAACAGCATTACAATAAGTACTACGAATCCTACTACAGTTCCGAAACCGAATGCTCCACCAGTTACAAAGGAACCGATCTGATAGAAGCAGAGGCAAACAACGTAAGCAAAGATGTTCTGGAAAAGAATTGCGAACCAGAACCATTTTCTGCTGTTCATTTCTTTTGCCATTGTTGCGATAGCTGCAAGGCAAGGAGAATCAAGAAGGTTGAACATCAGGAAGGAGAAAGCTGCGATTCCTGTCGGGAACCAGCTTGCAACACCTGCTGCAACGTTTACTGCATCTTCTGTATCACCAGATACATTTGCCAGAACACCCATTGTAGATACAATTGCTTCTTTTGCTGAGAAACCGGAAATAGAAGCTGCTACTGGCTGCCATTCACCAAATCCAAGTGGAGCAAAGATCGGAGCAATTGCACCACCGATGATAGCCATAAGACTGTCTGCACTGTCTTCTACCATACCAAATCCGCCATCTGTGAATCCAAATCCACTGAGGAACCACATTACTACGCAGGCAAGGAACAGGATCGTACCAGCTTTGATGATGAAGCCTTTCAGCCTTTCCCATACATGAAGGAGAACTGTTTTAACCTGCGGAATATGATACTGTGGAAGCTCCATTACGAACGGAGCCGGTTTACCGGAGAACGGTTTTGTCTTCTTAAGAATGATTGCTGCTACAAGCACAGCTACGATTCCGATGAAGTACATCAGAGGAGCGATAAAGGAGCTCTCTGCATATCCTGCAGTTTCACCAGCGATTACACCACCCATAAGAGCGATAACCGGAAGTTTGGCACCACAAGGAATAAATGTTGCTGTCATAATAGTAAGACGTCTGTCATTGTCCTGTTCGATGGTCTTGGAAGCCATGATTCCAGGGATACCGCATCCTGAAGAAATCAGAAGCGGAATGAAGCTCTTACCGGAAAGTCCGAAGTGACGGAATACACGGTCCATAACGAATGCAATACGTACCATGTAACCACAGTCTTCAAGGATGGACAGGAACAGGAACAGAATTGCCATCTGAGGAACGAATCCAAGTACTGCACCAAGACCACCGATGATACCATCAACTACAAGTCCCATTACCAGGTCACCGGCACCGATGCTGGTAAGGATGTTTGTAAAGAAGTCCTGAATAGCTACTACAAATACATCATTTGTCCAGTCTGTTACGAATGTTCCGACGGTTGAATGAAAAAGTAACTTCCACCATACATTGGCACAGGTAAAATAAGACCTTTTTGCAGGACTAACATCCATATAGTTCTGGATTATTCGTAAAAATTAACATATAATAAGGGCAGAAAACAAAGCTTTTTCTGGAAGATGGGCATGATTTTGGGACCACTGAAAGTACTTTTGAAAAATTAACTTCCACCGGCCTGATTATGAAACCAGCACCGGAAATGGATCTTGCAGTTACTTTTTCAAGAGTGATGGTTTAAGGATCACCTGGTTGGCGGGAATCCTTTCCAGCTGGCAGAGGTCCAGCAGTTTTCTGTCTATCAGCAGCAGAGCCAGTTCAAACGGGGTGCAGCCGTTTAAACTGGCTCTTGCTACGCTATTGATGTGGTTGGTGATCAGAGTTACCTGCTCCTGGTCCAAGCCTGCGAATGTCGTACCTTTGGGGATAATATAACGGATGAATTCATGATTTTTTTCCAGACGTCCCTTCTGCCAGGAAGCCATGGGATCGCAGTAAAAGACACGGGATAGAAGTTCACCTTCAGGCCGTTCAAAAATAGCTGGATCTTTGAATGAGGCACCATTGTCTGTAAGAATGACCGGAAAGAGTTTTCGATATAGCTCTGCTCCCAGATGGGTATATATTCGCTGAAACACATCTTGTACGTTGTCCTTCCTGTCAGCCTCCATAAGAAAAATAAGCATAAGGCTACAATTACGGAAAAGCATGGTCAACAGTACTTGTTCTGATTTTCCCCCGGCACCTTCCACCACATCTAATTCCACCACATTTGTATCTGGAAACTTTTCCAGATATCTCTCAAAATCCTGATAGGATCTGTCTTTTCTATATCCAGTGTTGTCAGGTTCTCTGCGGACCTGCCGACGTTTTTTGTAGCGGACCTTCCGGGGAAGGTCGAGGTTGATTGCAGTGAAGTATCCCTGGTCTATATAGTTGTAGAGGGTCCTTATAGAACAAGGGACGGATTCCTGATTAGAAGCAAAGATATGGGACAAAGGCTGTCCCTGCAGAAGCAGAGGGGAAACCAGACGGTCCAGCTGTTCCAGGGACTCAGGAGTCTGGTTAATCCCAGACCGTGAAGAAGATTTTGTTTCACTGTAAATATCGTTGGCATAATTGGCCCTGTAGAAATAGAAGTCGTGGGAACAGTTGCGTATCTGAGGGCAGTCATTACACACGTAGGGGGGCTTTTTTAACTTTTCGCAGAGTCTGGGAGTAAAGTCAGGACAATACATGGAACAGCGCTTAGGGCGGCATTTCCAGCATAAGGAATTACAAGTCTGATTCCCGCAGATATGCTGCTTTACACAGTTCTGAAAATGCTCGCATTCTGAGCGCTTCCGCTGGGTTTCGTTTTGAAAATGAGGAACCCGGAAAAGGTGACGCCGAATCTCCTTGGAAATGGTAGAAGAATCCTTGTTGATTCTGCAGGCAATCTGCGTGAAATTTTCCCCACGGCTGATACCATGTTCAATGGCAGCACGATCAGCAAGGGTAAGGTGTTTTTTGTTTCCAGTAGCTTTAGTAGACATAAATGAATCCTCCTATACAATAAAAATATCCCATTTCCGGTAGTTGGAGGATATGACCAGGGAGGAGCCCTGGTATTTCTTATAGAATAAACGATTGCAAGACTAACTTCCACCCCCAGTTCCTAATGTAGAGCAAAACAGACTAAAGGTGGAAGTTAGTTTTTCATTTAAGGCGAATGTTCCGACTGTTGTTACGGACACATAATATACAAGCCACATGATTGCGATAAAGATCGGGATACCAAGAATACGGTTGGTAACGATACGGTCGATCTTATCGGATACAGTCAGTTTATCTTTTGCTTTTTTAACCGTCGTATTAACGATTTTCTGGATGAATTTGTATCTTTCGTCTGTTACGATACTTTCCATGTCATCGTCATGCTGTTTTTCAAGTTCCTGACGTTTTGTATCAACCAGAGACTGTCCGGAAGCAGAAAGCTTCATAGCCTCTTTTACTTTTTCATCATTCTCAAGGAACTTAACCGCATACCATCTCTTCTTATCATCTGTAACAGATGTAGGAAGAACACCTTTTACTTCATCGATAGCTGCTTCCATATCTTTGGAGAAGATTTCTTTTGGAAGATCAACTTTGCTGCTCTTTGCAACTTTGACAGCCTCGTCGATCAGTTTGTCAAGGCCTTCCCCTTTCAGCGCAGATGTCTCAATGATCGGGCAGTCAAGCAACATGGAAAGACGCTTGGTGTCAATCTTGATTCCTCTTTTTTCAAGAAGATCAGCCATGTTCAGTGCAATAACAACCGGAACACCTGTCTCGATCAGCTGAGTGGTCAGATACAGGTTACGCTCGATATTTGTTGCATCGACAAGGTCAATGATCACATCTGGATTCTCTTTGAGGACATAGTCACGGCTGACTACTTCTTCCAGTGTGTATGGTGAAAGGGAATAAATACCAGGAAGGTCCGTCACGATAATGTCTTCGCCCTTTCCTTTCTTTCCCTTTAATTTACCTTCTTTTTTCTCTACAGTAACTCCCGGCCAGTTTCCTACGTACTGGTTAGCGCCCGTTAATGCGTTGAACATTGTTGTTTTACCACAGTTCGGGTTGCCGGCAAGTGCAATCTTAATTGCCATTTTTTCTTACCTCCTTAATCCCTCTTATTGTAACTGCGTTCTTCTCCACAGTTGCATTTTTCATAATAGTTCTTACAGAACACTACAACGTACTTACTTTACCTGTACGCACTGAGCATCGTTCTTTCTTACAGATAACTCATAACCTCTAACAGTGATCTCTACAGGGTCTCCAAGCGGAGCAACTTTTCTGATATACAGTTCGCTTCCTTTTGTGATTCCCATGTCCATGATACGACGTTTGTACGCGCTGTCTCCTTCAATCTTTGTTACAACAACGGTACTTCCAACTTTTGCATCACCTAAAGTCATCGTTCTGTCTCCTTTCCGTTATAAAATTTATATAAATATGTGCTTTGCCATATCTGAATTAACTGCTACACGTGCATCTTTGATGTTCACGATCACATTTCCGCCGATTGCAGAAACGATACTCACTTCAGCCTCATTGACAAATCCAAGATTCGCCAGAAAACGTCTTGTTTCTTCGTTTCCACCTATTTTCTGAATCTTACATTTTTCTCCGATTCCAGCCATTGTGATAGGCATCATATGTATCAGCTCACTTTCTTTTATAGTCTTTATTGAGAATTATTTTCTTTATCAAAAAAAGTTCACAGTTAAACACCATTTACTTTTTCTTACATGGGTTAGTATATGCTAACGTTTGTGAGCTGTCAAGTACTTTTTTTCGTTTAATAAAACTATCATTTGTTATGTATAACTTCAATCCGTTATTTCAAACTTATATTTGTAGTATATAACCAATGTTTGGCTCAAGGAACTTCTGCATCTCTGAATTTTATCGGTTTTATATGTTACTGTTCACAGTAACTTTTATACAATTATTTATAAGTGTATTTATGCATTTTTGTTGTCCCTGGCTATAAAATATGATATTATAGAAATACTATAAATTTGAGTGAAAATCTTAAATTTTAAAGCAATTAAATGAGAAATGAGAAATCATTTTCCATTAGATCATGAACAGAAATTGGGGTGTAATGGATGCATACAAACGAATCCGCCGAAAACTATCTTGAAACAATTCTTATCTTAAGCAAGTCACATCCTGTCGTGCGTTCTGTAGATGTTGCCGCTGAGCTTGGTTTCAAAAAATCCAGCGTCAGCGTCGCAATGAAGAAGCTCCGCGAGACAGATCAGATCACTGTATCTCCGGAAGGATATCTTTATCTGACAGAATCCGGTCTTGCTACCGCAGAGAAAATCTACGAGCGTCATCTTTTCCTTTCCGAGTGGCTTGAGAAGCTTGGCGTTAATCCGGTTGTTGCAGCAAGCGATGCATGCAAGATCGAACATGTGATCAGCAGCGAAAGTTTTGCAGCGATCAAGAAACATATTGATCTCGACAGTATGAAATAATCATTATGAAGTGAATGGTACAGAACTGTACAGAATTTAAGAATTTTTCAGAACAGGCAAGAGCCCGGCATTAAGCCAGGCTCTTTTCTAATTTCTCGATCATTTCATCGATATGTTCTTTTGTGATAACAAGCGGAGGAACGAGGCGAAGCACATCACTCCCTGCCGAGATCACAAGAAGTCCATTCGCAAGTGCTTTTGTTACAACACTTCCAACTGTCGTACCTTCGATCACCAGTCCCTGCATAAAACCTTTTCCACGACGCGCTGTAACAATCGGGCATTTATCCACAAGTGCATCCAGTTTTTCCTCAAGATATGGTGTAAGTTCCTGCACATGTGCAAGAATGTTATCCTGTTCAAAGATATCAAATACCTTGCTGACTGCTGCACATACGAAAGGATTTCCACCATAAGTTGTACCATGGTCTCCCGGCACCAGAGACGCTGCTGCTGCTTTTTCACCAAGAACGAAAGCTCCAACCGGAACACCGCACCCAAGTGCTTTGGCGCACGTCATCACGTCTGGCTGTACACCATAAGACTGCCATGCAAAATAATATCCAGTTCGTCCCATGCCGCACTGAATCTCATCAAAGATCAGAATAATGTCCTTTTCGTCGCAAAGTGCGCGAAGACCCTCCAGGAATTCCTTCTGAGCCGGATAAATTCCTCCTTCACCCTGTACGACTTCTGTAATGACTGCACAGGTTTTATCTGTAATCTGTGCCTTCACACTCTCCAGATCATTGAAGTCTGCAAACTTCACACCGCCGATCAGTGGTTCAAATGGCTCTCTGTAATGTTCTGTTCCTGTTACAGAAAGAGCTCCCATGCTTCTGCCATGGAAGGAATGATTCATCGCGATAATCTCAAATCTTCCTGCTTCTTTGCCATATTTGGTATAAGAATATTTACGTGCAGCCTTGAGAGCGCCCTCAATTGCCTCTGTACCACTGTTTGTAAAGAATGCTTTACTGAGTCCACTGGCTTTGATCAGTTTCTCTCCCGCTTCACTCATTGGTTCATTGTAATAGAGATTTGAAATATGTGTCAGCTTGTCGATCTGACTCTTGAGTGCGTCATCATATCCCGGATAATGATATCCCAGTGCATTTACTGCAATTCCGGCAGCAAAATCAAGATATTTTTTGCCTTCTGTGTCATAGAGGTAGCATCCCTCTCCATGGTCAAACATGACCGGAAAACGGTTATATGTATGCAGAATGCTTTCTTCTGCATGATTCATCTGTTCATTCATGCTCATCGTAGTATTTCTCCCCGTCCTCTCTCAAAATAGCAGTACCGATACCTTTATTTGTAAAGATTTCCAGAAGAAGGCTGTGTGGAATGCGTCCATCCAGAATATGTACTCTGTTTACCCCTTCTTCGATCGCATCGATACAATTCTGCAGTTTCGGAATCATTCCGCCTCCTACATAACCTTCGCTGATCAGTTTTTCTGCTTCATGTACATGCAGCTCAGAAATCAGTGTGTTCGGATCATCTTTGTCTTTGTATACCCCTTCAATATCAGAGAGGAATACAAGTTTTTCTGCATGTACTGCTTCTGCGATCGCACATGCTGCATCATCTGCATTGATATTATAAGAATCAAAGTTTGTGTCATAACCAATCGGAAATACGATCGGAAGGAAATCTCTTTCCAGAAGATCCTGCAGAACCTTCGGATTTACTTTTTCGATATCACCAACATATCCAATATCCTCTCCATTGGAAAGTTTCTTGTGGCACTGAAGCAGTCCACCGTCTTTTCCGCTGATACCGACTGCCTGCACACCAAGAGATTCCACCAGAGTAACCAGTTCTTTATTTACCTTTGCAAGAACCATTTCTGCAATTTCCATGGTATCCTTGTCTGTTACGCGAAGGCCATTGATAAAACGCGGTTCCATGCCGACTTTGTTCACCCAGCGGCTAATTTCCTTACCACCGCCATGAACGATGATCGGTTTGAATCCGATCAGTTTCAGAAGAACAACATCTTTAATGACATTTGCCTTCAGTTCTTCATCCAGCATGGCACTTCCACCATATTTTACTACTACGATCTTACGATTAAAACGCTGTATATAAGGAAGAGCCTCAATAAGAGTCTCGGCCTTGTCCAGATATTTCTGATTTACCATTTTTATTTCTCCTCATTATATATTCTAAAACCTGTTATGACCTGTAATCCGCATTGATCTTAATATAATCATAAGTAAGGTCACAGCCCCATGCAGTTGCTGTACAGTCCCCCATCTTTACATCAGCGATTGCCGTCACTGCATCTTCAGAAAGGATCTTGGTTGCTTCTTCTTCACTGTAATCAACTGCCACACCATTTTCAATGATCTGAATCTTACCTGCTTTACTTTCAAAATACAGGTCTACTTTTTCCGGATCAAACTGTGCGCCTGAATATCCCATTGCACAGAGAATTCTTCCCCAGTTTGCATCATGTCCATAGATTGCAGCCTTTGTAAGAGAAGAAGTAACGATGGATTTACTTAAAGTTACTGCCTGTTCCTTACTCTCTGCTCCAATGATCCTGACCTCAAACAGTGCAGTTGCTCCCTCACCGTCACCGGCAATTTTCTTTGCAAGTGTGGTATTGATATAGTTCAAAGCCTCGCAGAATTTCTGATAATCTTCATTCTTCTCATTGATCTCCGGATTCTCCGCCATTCCATTTGCAAGTAAAAGAACAGTATCATTTGTAGAAGTATCACCATCAACGGATACCATGTTATACGTATCCTTAACATCCTGGCTTAATGCTTCCTGCAGAAGCTGTTTGGAAATGCACGCATCTGTAGTGACAAACCCAAGCATGGTACACATATTTGGATGGATCATTCCGGAACCTTTGCACATGCCGCCAATGGTAACTGTCTTTCCGCCGACTTCAATCTGTACTGCAACTTCTTTTTCCTTTGTATCTGTAGTCATGATTGCTTTTGCCGCTTCGTTTCCGGCTTCCAGAGTTCCCTGAAGCTTCGGTGCCATTGCTTTGACACCATCCGCCAGTTTCTGGATTGGAAGTTGCATACCGATAACACCTGTAGATGCTACCAGTACACTGTTTTCATCCACATTCAAAGTTTCCGCTGCTGCTTTTGCAGTGGCCCGGCAGTAACTAAATCCCTCTTCACCGGTACATGCATTGGCAATACCACTGTTACAGATGATCACCTGGGCACTCGGATGCTGATAAACAATCTCCTGATCCCATTTTACCGGTGCTGCCTTCACAATATTTGTCGTAAAAGTACCTGCTGCCACACACGGTTTCTCACTATATACCATTGCCATATCAGTTCTTCCCTGATATTTGATTCCCGCAGCTGTGGATGCCGCCTGAAAACCTTTTGCTGCTGTAACTCCACCTGTAATGATCTTCATAATATATTCCTCCTCGTCATATGGAATATCCCTGTGTTCTTGTTTCTTTACGGAAGCATCGGAATCTGATGAAGACCTTCCGCTTCATCGAAACCGAACATCAGGTTCATATTCTGTACTGCCTGTCCTGCTGCACCTTTTACAAGGTTGTCGATCGCACCCATCATAATGACACGTTTGGTTCTCGGGTCAATCTTGAAGTTGACATCTACGTAGTTGCTGCCCTCTACACATTTTGTCTGCGGGCATACATCCTTGTCGAGAACACGGATGAATGTTTCATCTGCATAATATTTATCATAAGCGGCTCTTACTTCTTCATAGGAAACTTCTTTCTTCAGAGAAGCATATGCAGTCACCAGAATTCCTCTGTTCATCGGGATCAGGTGTGGAGTAAAGTTGATCAGCACCTCCTGTCCGCATGCATAACCCAGCTGATCCTCGATCTCCGGTGTATGACGGTGAGTTGCTACACCATATGCCTTGATATTCTCATTTACTTCACAGTAAAGGTTCGGAACCTTTGCCCCTCTTCCTGCTCCTGATGTACCGGATTTTGCATCAATGATGATCGTATTCGGATCGATCAGTCCTTCTTTGAGAAGCGGATAGATTGATAATGTTGAACATGTCGGATAACATCCCGGATTGGCAATCAGTCTTGCTTTTTTAATGCCCTCACGATTGATCTCGCACAGTCCGTAAACAGCCTCATCAATAAACTGTGGAGCTTTGTGCTCGATGCCATACCATTTTTCATATTTCTTTACATCTTTAATACGGAAGTCTGCACTCAGGTCGATCACCTTGGCTTTGGAAAGGATCTCTTCATTTACAAGAGATGCACAAAGTCCCTGTGGTGTTGCGGTAAAAATCACATCCACCTCATCTGCAAGTGCAGCCATGTTGTCATCCATGCATTTTGCATCTATCAGTTTGAAAAAGTTCTGATAAACATCTGCATATTTCTGATCGATATAACTTCTTGAACCATACCACGCTACTTCTACTTCTTTATGTCCAAGGAGCAGTCTTGCAAGTTCATTTCCCGCATAACCAGTCGCTCCGATAATTCCTGCTTTGATCATTTTTCTCTCCTCCTGAAATCGGAATGTTCTCTCATAAGATGCAACAATTATACATCGTTTATGCATAATATGCAATACATATTTTTTTGGATTTTACATTCTTTTTTCTTGAATTCATGTATTTTTATGGGTTTGTTCCTATTTAAAGTGCATTTTTATGCAAAAAAATCTTTTACTTTTTTGCATATTGGTATTGCATATTTATAAAATTTGTTGTATATTATCTTTTGTCGAAACACGACACAGTATGAAGATTCAATACTTTATCAAATCAGCGTATTAATCTTTACCTTTTATAATATCAAATATTCATGTATCTGCCAAGTGGCAGAAAATCATTTTCAGGAGGATTACATTATGAAAGAAAAAGTTGTACTTGCTTATTCAGGCGGTCTTGATACCACAGCACTGATTCCGTGGCTGAAAGAAACCTTTGATTATGAAGTTATCTGCTGCTGCGTAAACTGCGGACAGGGTAACGAATTGGATGGACTGGATGAAAGAGCCAAACTTTCCGGAGCTTCCAAATTATATATTGAAGATATTGTTGATGATTTCTGTGACAATTATGTAATGCCTTGTGTACAGGCAGGTGCTGTATACGAACATAAATATCTGCTTGGTACCTCTATGGCACGTCCGGCAATTGCCAAGAAACTTGTTGAAATTGCACGTAAAGAAAACGCTGTTGCTATCTGCCATGGTGCAACCGGTAAAGGTAATGACCAGATTCGTTTCGAACTTGGTATCAAAGCACTTGCGCCGGATATCAAGATCATCGCTCCTTGGAGAATGACAGACGTATGGACCATGCAGTCCCGTGAAGATGAGATCGCATTCTGTCAGGCTCATGGAATCAATCTTCCGTTTGATGCAAGCCACAGTTATAGCCGTGACCGTAACTTATGGCACATCAGCCATGAAGGTCTGGAACTGGAAGATCCTTCCCAGGCTCCAAACTATGATGACATGCTTGTTTTAAGTGTAACTCCTGAAAAAGCGCCAGATAAAGAAACAGAAGTAACTATGACTTTCGAAGAAGGTGTTCCGAAAACTCTCAACGGAAAAGCAATGAAGGTTTCCGAGATCATCACTGAACTGAACCGTCTTGGCGGCGAAAACGGAATCGGTATCATTGATATCGTAGAAAACCGTGTTGTTGGCATGAAATCCCGTGGTGTATACGAAACTCCTGGCGGAACAATTCTGATGGCAGCTCACGAACAATTGGAAGAACTGATCCTTGACCGTGACACAATGGAAGCCAAGAAGAAACTCGGCAGCCAGTTTGCTCAGGTTGTATACGAAGGAAAATGGTTCACACCACTTCGCGAAGCAATCCAGGCATTCGTAGAATCCACACAGAAATATGTAACCGGTGAAGTTAAATTCAAACTTTACAAAGGAAACATCATCAAAGCCGGTACAACTTCTCCATACAGCCTGTACAACGAATCTCTTGCATCCTTTACAACAGGTGATATGTATGATCACCATGATGCAGACGGATTCATCACCCTCTTTGGTCTTCCGCTCAAAGTTCGTGCTATGAAATTACTGGAAGTAGAGAAAAACAAAAATAATAAATAATTGCATTCTTATATTCCGGCAGTCTGATTTTCAGGCCGCCGGAATTTTTATCCGCCTGCTCATGGTATCCTGCAACATTTTGTACAAATTTTTCACGCAATATTCTCCATGTAAGTTATGAATTTACATTTGACAGAAAACTATTCCTATTTTATAATTATTTTATAAACAACACCACAAAGCTTATATAGGTCCATAATTGGTTGGACGTCTCTACCAACTACCGTAATAGTTGCCTATAAGTGTTACTGGTCACAGTAACTCGTCGGGCAAAAATATTCGGTATTTTTTTTGCCTGCGGACAAGTTCCAACAGCCAAAAGGAGGTAACTCATATGACAAAAAAGCCAACCACATTTGCACTCAGAGGCGCTGTATGCTTCAGTACAGATTCCAGTCATCTGACCTGCCTTGAAGACGCTTATCTCGTCTGCCAGAATGGCCTGACAATCGGTGTCTATCCACAGCTTCCAGAGCAGTTTCACGGCATTCCCTGTGAAGATTTCAACAATTGTCTGATTGTCCCGGGAATGAATGACCTCCATCTGCATGCCCCACAATATGCATTTCATGGTATGTACATGGATCTCGAACTGCTGGACTGGCTGAATACCGTCACATTTCCGGAAGAAGCCAGATATGCCGATCTAAATTACGCAGAGAAAGCCTATTCCATCTTCACCGACGATATAAAACACAGTGCAACCACACGTGCTTCTATCTTCGGCACTTTACATGTAGATGCAACAGAACTTCTGATGGACCTGATGGAGAAAACCGGTCTCAAGACCTTCATCGGAAAGGTAAATATGGACCGCAACGGCTCCCTGGCTCTCCAGGAGGCAAGTGCTGTTGTTTCTGCAAAAGATACTGTCCGCTGGCTTGAAGAAACTACAGGAAAATACGAGAATGTCAAACCGATTCTCACTCCTCGCTTTACCCCTTCCTGCAGTGATGAACTTATGACCAGACTGGCAGAGATCCAGAGAACTTACCGTCTTCCGGTACAGTCTCACCTTTCCGAAAACCAGGGGGAAATCGCCTGGGTAAAGGAATTATGTCAAGGAACTTCTTTCTATGGAGAAGCCTACGATCAGTTCGGACTATTTGGCGGTGAACAATGCCCAACGATCATGGCTCACTGCGTCTACAGTTCTGACGCAGAGCTCTCTCTCATGAAAGAACGGGGCGTATTCATCGCACACTGTCCACAGTCCAATACGAATCTTTCTTCCGGTATCGCACCGACAAGACGCTATATTGAAGAAGGGCTCCATATCGGACTCGGTACAGACATTGCAGGCGGACATTCCCTTTCCATGCTCCGTGCGATTGCAGATGCCATTCAGGTATCCAAGCTTCGCTGGAGACTGGTGGACGATTCCCTCAAACCACTTTCACTGGAAGAAGCCTTTTATATGGCTACCATGGGTGGCGGTGCATTTTTCGGAAAAGTCGGGACTTTCGCGGAAGGCTATGAGTTTGATGCACTGATTCTGGATGACAGCAAACTCCGGCATCCTCAGCCTCTGACGGCCAGAGAACGTCTGGAACGACTGATCTATCTCTCAGATGACAGCTGCATCACCGGAAAATATATTTCCGGAAACAAAATCTTTTAGTGCATACGTCTGCACAACACGAAGGGGGTACTTATATGAATCTCGACAAAATTTTCCACCTGAAAGAAAATCACACAGATGTCAAAACTGAGGTTATGGCAGGAATCACTACCTTTATGACAATGGCTTATATTCTGGCCGTCAATCCAAACATCCTGTCTGCTTCCGGCATGGACCGCGGCTCTGTCTTCACCGCCACCGCACTGTCCGCATTCATTGCCACCTGTCTGATGGCGCTTCTGTCCAACTATCCGTTCGTTCTTGCTCCTGGTATGGGACTGAACGCATACTTTACCTACACAGTAGTTCTCGGTATGGGATACACCTGGCAGCAGGCACTTGCAGCAGTCTTTGCAGAAGGTATCATTTTTATCCTGCTTTCTCTTACCAATGTACGTGAAGCGATCTTCAACTCCATTCCGATGAACCTGAAACACGCAGTATCCGTAGGTATCGGTCTCTTTATCGCATTCATCGGACTGCAAAATGCCAAGATCGTTGTTGGAAATGATTCCACACTGGTAAGCATCTTTTCCTTCAAATCTTCTGTAGCAGAAGGGACCTTCTCCTCTCAGGGAATCACCGTATTGCTGGCTCTGATTGGTATTCTGGTGACCGCTGTTCTTCTGGCAAAAGATGTCAAGGGAAGTATTCTCTGGGGCATCCTGATCACCTGGGTTCTCGGAATCATCTGCCAGCTGACACATCTGTATGTACCAAATGCAGACATTGGTTATTACAGCCTGCTTCCAGATTTTTCAAACGGAATTTCTGTACCAAGTATGGCTCCAACCTTTATGAAAATGGATTTTTCCATTGTATTCTCACTGGATTTCGTAGTCATCATGTTTGCATTCCTGTTTGTTGATATGTTTGATACGCTTGGAACTCTGATCGGCGTAGCTTCCAAGGCAGATATGCTCGACAAAGACGGCAAACTTCCAAAAATCAAAGGTGCACTTCTCTCTGACGCGGTCGGAACAACTGTAGGTGCTGTTTGCGGTACTTCTACCGTTACAACCTTTGTAGAAAGTGCTTCTGGTGTTGCAGAAGGCGGTCGTACTGGTCTTACTTCCATAGTAGCAGGTATTCTGTTTGCACTTTCCCTCCTGCTCTCACCAATCTTCCTGGCAATTCCTTCCTTTGCCACTGCACCGGCTCTGATCGTTGTAGGCTACCTGATGCTGACATCTGTTACAAAAATTGACTTCAGTGATATGACAGAAGCGATTCCATGCTTTATCGCTATCATTGCAATGCCATTTATGTACAGTATTTCAGAAGGTATTTCCATGGGCGTTATCTCTTATGTAGTCATCAATCTGATTACCGGAAAGGCAAAAGAAAAGAAGATCAGTGTGCTGATGTACGTTCTTGCCATATTATTTGTACTGAAATATATTTTCATCTGATCTTAACAAGGATGCGCAGTGATTCTGTAAAGAAGATGTCAGCTTATGCTGACCTGAATCACGCGCCAGGTCTCACGGATGTTCGACTTGAAAATTATTCATAGGGACTCTGCATATGCGGAGTCCTTATTTTTTTATTTTCACTCTTTATCAATGCATACCTATGCAGTATAATACAAAGATACAAGGGTTTAAAGCGGATATGAGCTTCATGCTCGCATGAATGGGCATATACATTTGAAACCCGCTATCTTATCACACGAGGAGAAACATTATGAAAAAAGAATCTATTCCGGTCAGGAATTCTCTTTTACTGCTTCTGACTGCAACTATCTGGGGTGTTGCCTTTGTTGCCCAGAGTGTCAGCATGGACTACATCGGCGGCTTTACTTTCAATGCCGTCCGCAATCTTATTGGTGCACTGACACTCCTGCCGGTCATCTGGGGACTTGGCAAAACAAAAGCACCAGAAGAAAAAAAACGTATTCAAGCATCTTCCGACCGCAAAACATTAATCACCGGCGGTATCTGCTGTGGTATCCTGCTCTGCTTTGCAAGCAACTTCCAGCAGTTTGGCATCAAATACACCAGCGTTGGTAAAGCCGGCTTTATCACCGCCTGTTACATTGTCATTGTTCCGATCATCGGTATCTTTCTGAAAAAGAAATGCAGCCCGTTTATCTGGATTGCTGTCATTCTTTCCCTGTGTGGACTTTATCTTCTTTGTCTGACTCCAGGAGAGGGATTTGCCATCGGCAAGGGCGAACTTCTGGTACTGATCTGTGCTTTCCTGTTTTCCTTACATATCCTTACAATCGACCATTTCTCACCACTGGTAGATGGTGTAAAAATGTCCTGTATCCAGTTTCTGGTCTGTGGAATCCTCTCCGGAATCCCGGCGCTGATCTTTGAAAGTCCGGATCTTGCCGGAATTTTCGCCGCAAAAATTCCGGTTCTCTATGCCGGAGTTATGTCCTGTGGCGTTGCCTACACCCTGCAGATCGTCGGTCAGAAAAATATGAACCCAACTGTAGCCTCCCTGATTCTCAGCTTGGAATCCTGTATCTCTGTTATCGCTGGCTGGTTGATTCTCGGCCAAAATCTCAGTAGTCGCGAAATTTTCGGCTGCGTGCTGATGTTTGGTGCGATCATCCTAGCTCAGTTGCCACAAAAAGGAACTGCTTTCTGATAAAATTGGTTTTGCTGCGTTGCATAATTATACCAAAAAAGGTCATCACTGTCAGAATTGATCTGATTCAACTCTGATCGTGACGACCTTTTTATCTCATATTTTATTTAAACGAATACAAAAGCTCTGATTCACTCTGCAATCTGTTTAAATCTCGTATGTCTCGAGATATTACCTGTGAACAGTAATTAAATCTCGCCTTTTGCTTTCAGATGTTCTTTTATCTTCTCAAAACTCTCATCACTGACATCATGTTCCATCTTGCAGGCATCTGCCCGGGCAATCTCATCACATACTCCAAGGCCTTCCAGCATCTTTGTCAGGACGGTATGGCGCTCATAGATTCTGTTTGCAATCTCAGCACCTTTGTCCATCAGTGTCACCGTTCCATAACGGTCCATCGCAATATAACCGTCTTCTCTGAGAAGCTTCATTGCATGGCTGACACTTGGCTTGGATACCCCGAGCATAGTCGCAATATCAACAGAACGAACTCCGCCGCCTTTTTTGGATAAAACAAGGATTGCCTCCAGGTAATCCTCTGCCGATTCTCTGATTTGCATAAAAAATACCTCCCATTTAGGTACATAATACCACAGGATTACCCTGAATTCAACAATTGTTTTTCTTATCTAACTTTGTTTAGGCGCCACTGTATGTCTTAATTATCATCGCCCGTCAGACGGAGAATATCCCGAATCTCATCAACTTTCATATCCAATATGATTGCCAGCTCATCGATGGTAAAAGCATTTTTTTCATCTTCTCCATCATTCAGATCACGCACTGCATGCTCCAGTTTCTCCACACGCGCTACCAGACTGTCATCCTCGAATTTTCTCTGTGTCTGTTCTTCCAAAACAAGCTGGATTCCTTTGCGCATTTCACTCAGAAGCCACTTCTCATCTCTGCATTCATCACCGGCAGTTCCAAGCGCCTGGATCAGGCACAGATTCGCCTCCTGAATCAGATCAGCCAGCTGCATTTCTTCTATATTCATCTCAACAGCCATATCTGCCGCCGTTTTCATATAATAAGAAGTAAGTGTCTGAAGTGCCCTCTGATCACCGGCTGCCAGAGCTTCAAATACACTGTCAGCATCCACCTCATCAACAACCGGCAGTTCCTCCAGATAATTTTTAAGATAAGCTTCTTCTTCCGCTGTAAGAGGAATTTTTTTATGTTCAGGCTCCTTTGCTTCTTCTCCTGCCGTTTCCAGACCTTCAATGAGAATTCCCTGAGAAGTAAGATATTTTAATACACCCAGCAACTGGCTTTTGTCCAGGTCACACTCTTCAAATACCTGACGGATTTCGGCTGCATTTAACGCATTCCCATGTTGTCTGGCAATTTCCTGCACTTCTTTTAGTTTATTCTGAAACTCCTGTACGTTCATCACAGTTCTCCTTTATTCCGACAGTTCATCTGTCATTATCTTATTAAGATCATTTAAACACACTGTTATTTTTCATTTTTTCTCCGTTTTTTATTGTAACATCCTTCTCTGTTTTTTCCAAGAAAATCTATCTCTTTTCTATAATTTTTACTCTTTTCGCAATAAAATATAAAACTTTTTTCCACCTGAAACCCCTGTAAAATCAATGTTTTTTAGGTCTTAAAACTTTTTTCGAAAAAAAGTTGAAAAAAGTTGTTGACATTTGCATATCACTATAATATAATATGTCTTGCGTTGAGCGACAAAGCCAAACGCAAACAATTAAATACCGTTAACGGGGTGTGGCTCAGCTTGGCTAGAGCGCCTGGTTTGGGACCAGGAGGCCGCAGGTTCGAATCCTGTCACCCCGATGCTGTAAACAATACCGTTTCAGCGACATGCGGGTGTAGTTCAATGGTAGAACACCAGCCTTCCAAGCTGGATACGTGGGTTCGATTCCCATCACCCGCTTCTCTGTTGCAAACAGAGGAATGTGTCTGTAGCTCAGCTGGATAGAGCAACGGCCTTCTAAGCCGTGGGTCGGGGGTTCGAATCCCTTCAGGCACGCTGTGGTGGGTATAGCGCAGTTGGTTAGCGCGCCAGATTGTGGCTCTGGAGGCCCAGGGTTCGAATCCCTGTATCCACCCTCGCCTTTGGGCTATCGCCAAGCGGTAAGGCACAGCACTTTGACTGCTGCATTCGCTGGTTCGAATCCAGCTAGCCCAGTCTTTTATATGGGATATTAGCTCAGTTGGTAGAGCACTTGACTTTTAATCAAGTTGTCCGGGGTTCGAATCCCCGATGTCTCATTGATTTTTAAGAACACTATCATTTCGATAGTGTTTTTATTTATCTTTTATGTTACACACGAATATATCAAACAATATGCGGATGTGGCGGAATTCTTTGTTCTTGAACGTCAGTTCAAGATCGGACAGACTCTAATCGATTTATCGATCGTCTGACAATTCCGTTTATCTATATATTGTTTCTATGCGGATGTGGCGGAATTGGCAGACGCGCCAGATTTAGGTTCTGGTGTCTACGACGTGCAGGTTCAAGTCCTGTCATCCGCATTTTATTTAAATCATAAGGATTGCAAAGGGACTTACCATTCCCTCTGCACACCCTTGGCTGAGAAGCAAAGGACTTCTTCGTTTTCAAATAGGATATGTATAGAATAACAGCAGGAGACTTCTCTCTCGTATGGAGAAGATTTCCTGCTGTTTTGACATTCTATTATTTTGTTTTCCCTGAATCTTAACCCGAACAATTTAGAGTCCCCTATACATACTTGTTTAAATCATTTTACAGATATTTGATCTTGGCAGACATCTTTCTGTCTTTATCAGTCTCAAGGATCACATAGCTTGGCTTTCTGCCGTGCTGGCGTGGATAGGACAGACTTCCCGGGTTAATGGCCAGAACACCGTCTATTTCTTCAATTACAGGCTTATGCGTGTGTCCAAAGAACACAGCATCACAGTCTCTGGACTTTGCTTCTTCTGCGACACCGGAAATATCCATGGACACACCATAATAATTTCCATGCGTGACAAGAACCTTATTTCCATCAAGTTCTATCTCCTCTTCTCTCGGAAGGTCTGAGAAAAAATCATTATTGCCGGCAACAATACAGCAGGGGCAGTCCACAAGAGCTTCGATAAAAATCTCACGGCCCTCCACATCTCCGCAATGTACCAGCATATCAAACGGCGTTTCCATCATCACCGCTCTTTCCAGATTTTCATCGTGCCCATGGGTATCACTGACGATCAGTACCTTCATCGAAGTTCATCCTTGATCGCACGCAGAGCCTTCCCTCTGTGGCTGATCTTATTTTTTTCTTCCATGGAAAGTTCGGCAGAAGTACAGCCGTATTCCGGAAGATAAAAGATCGGATCATAACCAAAACCATTTTCTCCGCTCTCTTTATATCCGATTCTGCCTTCCATCGCTGCTCTCACAGTCTTCATCGTTCCATCCGGAAATGCCGCTGCGATCGCACACACAAACCTTGCAGTCCTCTTCTCATCCGGAACTCCTTCCAGTCTCTCGATCAGTTTTGCATTCTTAATATGATAGGAAGTATCTTCTCCCATATAACGTGCGGAATAGATTCCAGGTTCTTTATTCAGATAATCAATCTCAAGTCCGGAATCATCTGCCAGCACGATCTCACCTGTCAGGTCACAGATTGTCTTTGCCTTGATCTGGGCATTTTCTTCAAATGTTTTACCATCCTCAACGATATCCGCATCAATTCCGGCATCTTTTAAGGAAAGAAGTTCAATATCCAGATCTCCGAGTATTTCACGGATTTCTTTCATTTTTCCCTGATTACCGGTTGCAAAAATTACTTTTTTCAATCTTTTTTCCTCCTTGGTGGTTTCGGACCCAGGAACTGATAATAATATGTTTTTAACATACCATTATAAATCTTGCGATTCTTGTCCGCTTTTCGTCCAATATCATTTTCCGCACGGTCATAAGATGTGATCAGATACATAGACCACTTGTCCAGACGATTATACCTCTCTCCAATCTCTCTGTATAACTGTGGAAGTGCTTCTTTTTCTTCCAGACGTTCTCCATATGGCGGGTTCGTGATGATAAATCCATATGGTTTCGGATGACTGAGATCTTTGACTGCTCTCTGCTGAAAATGAATCAGCTTATCCACTCCTGCCATCTTCGCATTGGCACGGGCAGATTTCAGTGCCTCCGGATCAATATCATATCCCTGAATATCTGTATCTATATCCAGGTTCACACGGTCCTGCGCTTCCTCCAGTGCATCATACCAGCATTTGCGCGGAACCAGATGTTTCCAGTCTTCCGCAAGAAAAGAACGGTTCATGCCAGGAGCCATATCTGCCGCAATCATAGCTGCCTCGATCGGGAAAGTACCACTTCCGCAGAATGGATCCACAAGAATGCGGTCTTTATTCCATGGCGTCAACATGATCAGTGCAGAGGCCAGCGTCTCAGTGATCGGAGCTTTGACAGTCATCTGACGATAGCCTCTCTTATGAAGAGAAACTCCGGATGTATCAATCCCGATCGTAGCCACATCCTTCATAAAGGCTACTCGAATCGGGAAGCTTGCACCATCCTCCTGAAACCAGGAAATTCCATAAACACTTTTCAGGCGTTCTACGATTGCTTTTTTCATGATGGACTGAATATCAGAAGGACTGAACAGCGCACTCTTTACAGAATTGGCTTTTGCTACCCAGAACTTGCCATCCTTCGGAATATATTCTTCCCACGGGATCGCCTTTGTTTTTTCAAAAAGTTCGTCAAATGTCACTGCTTTAAACTCTCCGGTCTTCAGCAGAATCCTCTCTGTCGTACGAAGGAACATATTGGCCTGCGCAATACCTTCCGCATCTGCCAGAAACGTAACTTTGCCATCTTCTACCTTACTGATCTCATACCCAAGATCCAGAATCTCGCGTTTCAGAACCGCTTCCATGCCAAAGTGACACGGTGCGATCAATTCCATATATTTCATCCAAGCCTCATTTCCTTGATGATATTTCCATCAAAATCTTTAATCGTAAATGTTTTGTCTTCCAGAACAGCATATGTAGGCGGATTTCCTTCTTTCGGAATAGATACAGATCCTGGATTCAGAAGGATATACCCTTCTTTTTGTTCTGCTTTCAGCACATGTGTATGTCCATGTATCAGAATGTCTCCCTCGTGGAACGGTGGAAGATTATTTTCATTATAGACATGTCCATGCGTCGCATAAAAAGTAAGTCCGTTAATTGCCAGAATACAGTAATCTGCCATTACCGGGAATTCCAGAACCATCTGGTCCACTTCCGCTTCACAGTTACCTCTTACTGCGTAAATATCATTTTTCATGCCATTCAGCATTTTGATGACCTCTTTCGGTGCATATTCCTTCGGAAGGTCATTTCTCGGTCCGTGATAAAGCAGATCGCCCAGCAGCACCAGGCGTTCTGCCTGCTCTTCTTTATATTTCTCCAGCATCAGCCGGCAATAGTATGCCGAGCCGTGCACATCAGATGCAAACATGTATTTCATACTTAATTCTCCTCTGAATAATAACATTTTCTCTTTCTTACCTTATCATGGTTACAGGGAAATTACAAGATTTCATTACCTGTCTCCACTCACAAGATTTCTGCCTCGGTACGCCGTAAACCCACCGATCACCGAACGTGTCCTGTATCCCCGTCTGACAAATTCTCTTGCGGCTGCCATGCTTGCACCGCCTCTGTCACAGTAAAAAACAAGTATCTTATTCATTGGAAGATCTTTTCTGTTCTCCAGTGTTTCATATGGAATATTTACAGCTCCCCGCACATGACTTTCGGCATATGCTTTTTCTTCTCGCAGATCTATGATCAAAGCATCGTTTCGCCCCACATAATAATCAAGCATCCTGGCTGAGATCGTTTCAATAGGAAACATGACAAACCTTCCTTTTTTATTTATCATATGTTCCCTTTTCTTTTCGGTGCACGATCTGCCTCTTCAATCTTCCCAAGCAATACCATCCTTATCTGCAGGCAGCAAAAGAGGCCGGCACATAGCCAGCCTCTTTGCAAGAGAAGGGAAAATCCTGTTTTATTCTTCCTTAGTATCTGCCAGAATAATCATTCTGCTCTTTGTCATATGCATTGGATGTTTTGTTTCCATAACTGTTTCTGGAAGCATTTTTAGAGCTGTTTTTGGAACTGTTTCGGCTGTCCATCGCATTTTTGTCTGAAGTTTTATCTGTGCTGTAGTTTTTTGCTTTGTTTTCATTTTCGTAATTTTTTGCCATTTGTCCATTCCTCCTGGTTCGTTTTGTAATGTAAGATTACTGTTTGCAGCAATTTCATTACATCCATTATTATGACCAGAAGAACAGGATACTATTCATAACTGCCTGGATTCTTTATAAAACAGCCAGAAAACTTCCATGATTTTCCATATTTAAACAGAGAAATACCCGATAGGGGAGCTACCGGGTATTTCAAGGGGAGTATAAATAATTAAATAAGGGGTTATGTAAAAAAAATTTTTGAAGGGTAAATTCTTTTTACAAACAAGATTATAATATAAAATATTGAAAAAAGCAACAACATTTCACCAATATGCACCCTATTTTTGTCCAAATTATAACCACCTTCCCCACTCACATCCACTTTTTATTCCTGCATATTATTTTTACATTCTGCACATTTATTTTTAAATAGTAATGAAAGCTCCTCTATGGTATAATTGTTCAGAATCGTAACCGTTTGTAAACGGTCACTTAGTTAAATGTTATCTGCCGCATGCAGATAAGAAAGAGAGGGTAACGTGGAAAGAAAAATTATCCAAGTAGAAGACAAAGTACCTGTTAATCTGTTAATACCTTTAAGCATCCAGCATATGTTTGCCATGTTCGGTGCCTCTGTTCTGGTTCCTTTTATGTTCGGTATCAACCCTGCCATCGTTCTTCTGATGAACGGTATCGGAACACTTCTGTTCATTCTGATCACCAAAGGTAAAGCACCGGCCTATCTTGGTTCCAGTTTTGCATTCCTGTCACCTGGACTCCTGGTTGCCTCCAAATTTGGTTTCCAGTATGCTCTGGGCGGATTTGTTGTCCTCGGCATCTGCGGTATGATCGTTGCTCTGATCATCCGTCAGTGTGGAACTAACTGGATTGACATTGTCCTTCCAACCGCAGCCATGGGACCGGTAGTTGCACTGATCGGACTGGAGCTTGCCGGAAGCGCAGCAAGCACTGCCGGACTTCTGGACGAACAGATCGATATGAAAAATGTGATCGTATTTCTGGTCACACTCGGTGTTGCTGTATTTGGCCAGATCCTGTTCCGTGGATTTTTATCCGTTATTCCAATCCTGATCGCGATCATTGCCGGATATGCAGCCGCAGCTGCCTGCGGAATTCTTGATTTTACTGCTGTAAAAGAAGCTGCTTTTTTTGCACTTCCGAATTTTCAGGCACCGAAATTTAATCTGGAGGCAATCCTGACCATTCTTCCGGCACTGCTTCTTGTTACTTCCGAGCACATCGGCCATCAGATCGTGACAAGTAAGATCGTAGGCAAAGATCTGCTGAAAGATCCCGGACTTCATCGTTCCCTTTTTGCAGATTTCTTCTCAACTACCGTATCCGGATGTCTTGGTTCTGTGCCGACTACAACTTATGGTGAAAACATCGGTGTTATGGCTATGACAAAAGTTTACAGCGTTCAGGTCATTGGTGGTGCTGCAGTTCTTTCTATCTGCTGCTCTTTCCTCGGCAAACTTGCTGCCCTGATCAACACGATTCCGGGACCGGTTATCGGTGGAATCTCCTTCCTGCTGTACGGTATGATCGGAACTTCCGGTCTTCGTATGCTCGTAGACAATCAGGTGGATTACAGCAAATCCCGTAACCTGGCCCTGACTTCTGTAGTCTTTATCGTAGGCCTTTCCGGAATCGCCCTGAATCTTGGCAACGTCAAACTCACCGGAATGGTCCTTGCCTGTGTAGTAGCCATGGCTTTAAGCCTTATCTTCTATATTCTTGATAAGCTGCATCTGACAAACGATTTATAAAAATTTTCCGACACAAGAATCTATACAAAACAAGCTCCCGGTCTGTACATCAGGCCGGGAGCTTCAGAAATGGAGAAAAAAATGAAATCCTATCATCAGAAATTTGTATCTGACCATCCTTATGAATCTTCCCCTATGGCAGAAATCGCCGGTTTTCCGGTCCGTCCGGGAATTTACGATCTGAACGGGGCTACTCCTTTGCAGAATGGTGTTAATTTTACCATTCACACATGCGGAGGAACCTCCTGTGAACTGCTTCTGTTCCACCGTGCACAGGAAGAACCTTTTGCTGTACTTCCTTTTCCGGAAGCTTACAAGATCGGTGATGTTTATTCCATGATCGTATATGGACTGAACATTGATGAATTTGAATATGCCTACCGTGTAGACGGACCATACTGTCCGGAAAAAGGACTGCTCTTTGACAAAAATAAAATTCTGCTCGATCCATATGCCAAAGCAGTTGCTGGTCAGCGTACCTGGGGAATCCGCTGGGACCATACGTATCATGCACGTGTCGTCAAAGACCGTTTCGACTGGGGCGATATGCCACAGTCAAAAAAAGAGCTCTGTGACCTGATCATCTACGAACTGCATGTACGTGATTTTACTCATCATCCTTCTTCCGGTGTTCAGCATCGAGGAACTTTTTCCGGACTTATGGAAAAAATCCCTTATCTGAAAGAACTGGGAATCAATGCAGTGGAGCTGATGCCTATCTTCGAATTTGATGAGACCATGAATTCCCGTACCGTAGATGGCAAACAACTTCTCGAATGCTGGGGATACAACACTGTCGGATTTTTTGCTCCGAACAGCAGCTATGCCGCTGCAAATGAACATAACCTGGAAGGTACGGAATTGAAGACACTGATCAAAGCACTTCATGACAATGGGATTGAAGTAATCCTGGATGTTGTTTTCAATCACACCGCTGAAGGAAACGAAAAAGGAAACACATTCAGTTTCAAAGGCTTTGACAACAATATTTACTATATGCTGACTCCTGATGGCAATTACTACAACTTCAGCGGCTGCGGAAACACCCTGAACTGTAATCACCCTGTCGTTCAGCAGCTGATTCTCGAATGTCTGCGCTACTGGACGATCAATTACCGCGTAGACGGATTCCGCTTCGATCTGGCAAGTATCCTTGGCCGAAATGAAGATGGCTCTCCTATGAATAATCCGCCTCTGCTCCGTACTCTTGCCGATGATTCAATCTTAAGCAACGTAAAACTGATTGCTGAAGCATGGGATGCCGGCGGTCTTTATCAGGTAGGAAGCTTCCCTGCAAGCGGCCGCTGGGCAGAATGGAACGGCAGATACCGTGACTCTCTCCGCAGTTATCTGAAAGGGGATTCCTGGAATGCATGGGATGCAGCCTGGAGTATCTCCGGCTCCGGTGATCTCTATGGTGGCTATTACGACAATACCCACAGCAACTATGCCGGTTACAATTCCTGCGTGAATTTTCTGACCTGTCATGACGGCTTTACACTGTACGATCTATATGCGTACAATGACAAACATAACGAAGCAAACGGCTGGAATAACACAGACGGGGCCAATGACAACCGCAGCTGGAACTGTGGTGCCGAAGGTGAGACCGATGATCCGGAAGTCCTCTCACTTCGCCGCCGTATGATCCGGAATGCCTGTGCTGTCCTTATGTGCAGCCGCGGTACACCAATGTTTCTTGCCGGTGATGAATTTGGGAATACCAAATTCGGAAACAACAACAGCTACTGCCAGGACAACATTACTTCCTGGCTGGACTGGCGTATGCTCGAAAAGAACAAAGATCTGTTTGAATTCTTTAAATTTATGATCGCATTCCGCAAAAAGCATCCGGTCATCCACAAACAGCTGCCCACATCCGTCTGCGGCATGGATCCTATCCACACACATAATCTGAATGCAGAAGAAACAGATATTCCACGAGATGCACGTACCTTCTGTGTGAGCTTTGCGGGATACGATAAAGAAAAAGGAAAAGATGACCTGATCTATGTCGCAGTCAATACTTTCTGGGAAGACGTCACGATCACGCTTCCAAATCTTCACGGAAGAGGCGCATGGCACTTGAGCGTCAATACGTATGGAGATGGAAACGGGCATTACTGCTATCCGGAAGGACAGGAAGTCCGGATTGACAGAAGTTTCGTGATGCGGCCGAGGAGCGTGGCCGTGTTTACCGGAAGAGATTACTAAATGAGCTTTAAAACAAAATGAATTTCTCTGTTATATAAAACTCCCCGTCTGGAAACAGCTTCGGAATTCAGAAACACTAGGAGTATTCTCCTTCTGTTAAAACCATGGATAAAAAGTGTATAACTCGCCTTACGGCTCAGACAATGCACTTTTCAATCCATAACACAGAAAGAGAATCCTCTAAGTGTTTCTATAAATTCCTGCAGAGGTTTCCCGACAGGGAGCTTTTATATTTCCAGAGATTCTTTTGTTTTAATTGGTGGGCTCCTGGTCGCGCTGCGCGCTGTCATATCCCCACGTATCCTCCGGCGTCGCCGCTGTCCCAGATAAAGTCCGGTGCGGTATTGAAAAAACTCCGACGGAGAAAACCTGTAATTATCCTCTGAAATGAGTTCGCCTGAAAAAATTCGTCCAAGTATCGGAATGTGCAGGTTTTTGCGTTGATGCATAAAATGCTGCTGTCTGAGCATCTTTGATGCGAGTTCAGCATTTTATGTATCGCCTTTAGCAAAGTCCTGTACTTCCTGATACTTTAGAATTTTTGAATTGAACCATATTCAGAGGATAATTCACAAGTTAACTCCACCGGAGTACTCTTTCACAATTCCTCACCGGGAATCCTTTATCATCTTTTGATCTGTCCATAATAAGCATTTGCACCATGTTTCCGGTAATAATGCTTATCCTGCAGTTCCTGTGGCGCCGGTTTCACCTGTGGATTGATCAGTTCACAGCGGCATGCCATCTTTGCCACTTCCTCAAGTACAACTGCATTGTGCACTGCCTCATGCGCATCTTTACCCCAGGTAAACGGACCATGATTCTTGCAAAGTACTGCCGGGACAGCTTCATAATCCAGTTTACGGAAATAATCTGCGATCAGAACACCCGTATTTTTCTCATATGCCTCTTCAATCTCTTCTTTTGTCAGATTTCGGACACATGGAACTTCTCCATAAATATAATCCGCATGCGTTGTTCCATAACATGGGATAGCTCTTCCTGCCTGTGCCCAGCTCGTTGCCCATTCAGAATGCGTATGTACGATTCCTCCGATATTCGGGAACTCATTATAAAGAACCACATGTGTCGGAGTATCAGAAGATGGATTATATTCGCCTTCTACTTTATTTCCTTCAAGATCTACAACTACCATATCTTCCGGTCTCAGCTTATCGTATTCCACACCACTTGGTTTAATAACAAACAGACCTTTTTCACGGTCAATGCCACTGACATTTCCCCAGGTAAATGTTACCAGCCCGTACTTCGGCAGGTCCATATTTGCTCTATATACCTCTTCTTTTAATTTTTCAAGCATACTTTTTCTCCTTTACGCAGTTCTTTTTATACAACACAAGGGCACTGTGCCATTCACAGTACCCTGCGGTCTTATCATTCTTACCAGATCTTTGACTCTACGGCCGCTCTCTCGATCGGCAGACCCTTCAGATATCTGTCCATAAATTCATTAAATCCTTTGACTCCTTCCGGCTCCGGATCAAGCGTACTTCCCTCATTTCCGGCAAATACACAGTTATCCAGGAACTCATCCAGAGTCTCTCCGTCTTTCTTATCAACAAGATAAGCAGCAAGAAGCGCAATACCCCATGCACCACCTTCACCTGCAGTTGACATAACAGATACCGGTGCATTCACTGCATCCGCAAGGATCTGCTGTCCGACACCCTTGGTCTTGAACAGTCCGCCGTGACCCAGAAGTCTGTCAATCTTGACATGCTCCTGATCAATCAGGATATTTAATCCTACGCGCATAGCTCCAAGGCAGGTGTAAAGATTAGTTCTCATAAAGTTTGCAAGTGTAAATTTGCTCTCAGGGGAACGGACAAATAACGGACGGCCTTCTTCAAATCCCGTCATATGCTCTCCGGAGAAATAGCAGTAGGACAGAAGTCCGCCACAGTCCGGATCACCTTCCAGTGCTTTATTGTAAAGAGTTCCGAACAATTTGTTCATATCCACTTCCATTCCCATTGCCTCTGCAAATTCCTTAAATACATTCACCCATGCATTCAGATCAGAAGTACAGTTGTTGGAATGCGCCATGGCAACCGCATCGCCAGCCGGTGTCGTTACCATATCAATCTCTTTGTATGGTTTGGAAAGTGCTTTTTCTAGGACGATCATCGCAAATACAGAAGTACCTGCGGATACATTTCCTGTGCGCTGTTTCACGCTGTTGGTTGCTACCATACCGGTTCCTGCATCACCTTCCGGCGGGCACATCGGAATACCTGCTTTGAATTTGCCTGTCGGATCAAGGAACTTCGCTCCCTCTTCTGTCAGAGTACCGGCATCCTGTCCTGCCACCATGACTTCCGGCATGATATCACGGAGCTTCCATGGGAATCCATAAGGCTCTACCAGTTTATCAAATTTCTCAACCATTTCCTGGTTGTAATCTTTTTTCTCCGAATCAACAGGGAACATTCCTGCTGCATCACCGATACCAAGAACACGCTTTCCTGTCAGCATGCGATGTACATAAGCTTCCAGAGTACACATATAATCAATATCTTTTACATGCTCTTCTCCGTTCAGGATTGCCTGATACAGATGTGCGATGCTCCATCTCTGTGGAATGTTATACTGGAAAAGTTCCATCAGTTTCTCAGATGCTTCACCTGTAATATTATTTCTCCAGGTACGGAACGGAACCAGAAGTTTTCCATCTTTATCAAATGGCATGTAACCATGCATCATGGCACTGATTCCAAGCGCACCGACACTGGTAAGCTCCACACCGTATTTCTCCTGTACGTCCTTCACCAGGTCGCTGTAACTTCCCTGTAATCCCTTATGAATGTCATCCAGAGAGTAAGTCCACACACCGTTTTCGTAACGGTTTTCCCACTCATAACTTCCGGATGCGATCGGATCATATTTGTCATCTACCAGAACTGCTTTGATTCTGGTAGATCCAAACTCTATTCCAAGTGCTGTTTTGTTGTTTAAAATAGCTGTCTTTGCTTCGTTTACACTCATTGTAAATCCTCCCGACTTCTGTGTTTGCCACATCCGCCTTTTATTTTCTGAACGCGACCTCATTCCATCTCAGTTCATTCTTAAAGTTGCGGATGGTTGTATCTTTGTCAATGTAGACAGCTTCGATTCCCATTGCTGCTGCCCAGTCACCCATCTGTTCAGCAGTCAGATCATAGGAAAATGCAGTATGATGAGCACCACCTGCAAGGATCCATGCCTCTGCTCCTGTTGCCAGATCCGGCTGCGGAGTCCAGAACGCGCTTCCTACCGGAAGTTTCGGCATCGGTTTTTCAACCTTCTTGCAATCAACATCATTAATGATCAGACGGAAACGATCTCCCAGATCTACCAGAGAAGTAGCTACTGCCGGACCAGTCTTGGATGTAAATACAAGTCTTGCCGGATCCTCTCTGTCACCCATGGAAAGCGGGCATACTTTGATGCCAATCTTACCGTCAGCGATCGTCGGGCATACTTCCAACATATGTGACTGAAGAATGCCTTCCTTACCCGGAACAAGATTGTATGTATAATCCTCCATGAAAGAAGTTCCCTTCGCATCCTTCACCCCTGCAGTCATAATCTTCATCAGACGGACCATTGCTGCTGTCTTCCAGTCACCCTCAGCGCCGAAACCATATCCCTTCTCCATCAGACGCTGCATTGCCAGTCCCGGAAGCTGCTGTAAACCACCAAGATCACCGAAATGAGTAACAACTGCCTGGTAGTTTTTCTCCTCCAGGAATCTCTCAAATCCGATTTCAATTGCTGCCTGTACTGCTACATGACGTTTGAATTCTTCCGGGTCTCTGCCCTCAAAAAGAATGTCATATTTATTATAATATTCTTCGACTAAAACATCAATATCTCCTTTTGAAACATCCTTCACATAATCGCATACTTCATTGACCGGATAAGCATCCACTTCCCATCCGAATTTGATCTGTGCCTCTACTTTATCGCCCTCGGTAACAGCTACATTTCTCATGTTATCAGCAACTCGGCAGACACGAATATGGCTACTTTCCATGATGCCGACTGCGGTACGCATCCAAGATGCCAGTCTCTCCTGAACCTTCTTATCAGCCCAGTGTCCGACGATAACTTTTCTCTCGATTCCCATGCGGGTAACGATATGACCATACTCTCTTCCACCATGAGCAGACTGGTTTTCATTCATGAAATCCATATCAATTGTGTCATATGGTATTTCCTGGTTAAACTGTGTATGCAGATGGCACAATGGTTTTCTGTATTCCTTCAGTCCAAGGATCCAGGATTTTGCAGGAGAAAATGTATGCATCCAAGTGATCACACCTGCACATTCATCGTCTGCATTAGCCTCATTAAAAGTCTTACGGATCAGCTCATTTGTGATCAATGTTGGTTTCCACACCAGTTCAAAAGGAAGAACGCCTGATTTGTTCAGTTCCTCAACAATAATTCTTGAGTGTTCTGCAACTTTTCTTAAGCATTCATCTCCATAAAGATCCTGTGAGCCTGTGCAAAACCAGAACTTATAATTTCTACCTGTAACCATAACAAAAAACCTCCATATATTTTTCTTTGATCATTTTTTCTTCTTTGCAGATGCCAGTACAGACTGGATCACGATGAAGAAGCAAAGCAGTGCGGAAAGTACGATTCGTACCCACCAGCTTGATAAAGTACCCTGTGCTGTGATCAGACTGGAAATCGTTCCTTTGATCAGCACACCAAACAAGGAACCGATCGGGGTACCAACACCACCGGAAAGAAGTGTTCCACCGATAACGGCTGAAGAAATTGCATCCATCTCAAGACCTTTTGCCTGCTCTACGAAACCGGCGCAGCTGTTGAGGCAGAAAAGGAATCCGCCAAGTCCTGCAAGAAAGCCATCCAGTACATAGGCACGGAACATTGTCTTTTTGACATCAAGACCCATCATCAGGGCGCTCTGTCTGTTTCCACCGATCGCATACAGTTTACGGCCGAATTTGAAATATTTCAGAAGCACTGCAATAATGAGAACTACGATAATTGCGATCACTACTGTCGGCGGAATGTATGCCGGGATAAATTTACCTTTTTTGTTTGTAGAACCAAATGGCATGTAGAAACGGTAGTTTGCCCATTTCAGGAATACTTCGTTTTTGATGGAGATCATGTCTGTACTGATGATTGCTGTCATACCACGTCCGAAGAACATGCCGGCAAGTGTTACGATAAATGGCTGGATTCCCATGTAAGTTACCAGGAATCCCTGTACGATACCAAAAGCAAGGCCGATCAGAAGTGCTGCAAGAACTGCCACATATGCACTCACGCCTTTGTTTTCCATAAGGTCTGCCATTACCATGCAGACAAGTGCTGTTACAGAACCAACGGAGATATCAATACCACCGGTGATCATAACGATCGTCAGACCACAGGAAATAACGAGAAGACCTGCATTTGATACAAAAAGATTCAGAAACATCTGCGGTTTGGCAAAACCTTTATCTGCAAAGATCACCATACCTGCTGCATACATAACGAAGAACAGAACGATCGTGATCAACAGCAGAAATCCGGTACTTGTCATTTTCTTTTTCTGTTTCATTATTTCTGACCTCCCTCTGCTGCAACGGAAACTTTTTTGCTTCTGTGATTTGCAACGAATTTCTTAAATACATCACTCTGTAAGGTTACAATGATGATAACAACGATTGCCTTATAAACAGGAAGCTGATCGGCTTTTACATTCATCGCATACAGAGTTGTTGTCAGTGCCTGGATTGTATAAGCTCCGATTACAGAACCGATCAGGCTGAATTTACCACCGCCAAGGAAGTTACCGCCAAGTGCAACTGCCAGGATGGCATCCATCTCAAGGTTCAGACCAATGTTGTTCGCATCTGCGGAATAGATACGGCTGGATGCTACCAGTCCGGCGATTCCTGCAAGAACACCGCAGATCACGTAAGTCAGGAACTTAATCATGGTAGAGTTCAGACCTACCAGTCGTGCTGCTTTACCATTGATACCAACACTCTCAATATAAAGTCCAAGAGCTGTCTTTTTCAAAATCAAAGCTACGATAACTACGGTTACGATTGCGAAAAGAACAGGCGTCGGAACCGGAGATTTACCGATATATCCACCTGCCATCTGGAAAGATGGAACACGGATGTAAGTGATCTGTCCATTTGTAACAAGCTGTGCGATACCTCGTCCTGCAGTATAAAGGATCAACGTTGCTACCATCGGCTGGATATTCAGCTTCGCTACCAGAAATCCGTTAAATGCTCCGCAGAGTGCTGCTGCAAGAAGTGCTGCAATAACTGCAATGATCAGAGAACTCTGATATTCAGTTACGGAAGATGCACCACCAGATAAGATCTGACAGCATACAGCTGCTGCAACCGCCATAACTGCACCAACACTGATATCCTGTCCACCGGATGCTGCTGTAACAAGTGTCATACCAACTGCAAGGATTACCAGTTCAGATGCACGGTTGATAACATCAATAACATATCCATAAAGGACACCATTTCGAATCGTAATATTAAAGAAGTCCGGAGTCTTGATCACATTGATCAGAAGGACCGCGATCAGACACACGATAGGAAGAAAGAGTCGTGCACTCGTGATCTTTTTTAATTTACTTTTATTCATTCTTATCGTCACCTCCTGCAATCGCTTTCATAATATTGCTCTGTGAAAGCTCGCTCTCTTCCAGTTCTCCTACCTTTTCTCCGTCACGAAGGACTGCCATTCTGGAGCAGGTACGAAGCATCTCTTCAACCTCTGAAGAAATAAAGGTTACTGCCATTCCCTGATCTGCAAGATCAAGAACGATCTTCTGGATCTCCGTCTTGGTACCGATATCGATACCTCTGGTCGGCTCATCCAAAATCAGATATTCCGGATTTGTCAGAAGCCAGCGGCCAAGGATAACCTTCTGCTGGTTACCACCGGAAAGACTTTTAATCGGAGTTTCACGGCTTGCAGTCTTGATCTGCAGCATATCAATATATTTATCTGCCGCCTCTTCCATCTCTTTACGGCTCATCGGATGGAACATGCCTTTCTTTGCCTGCATTGCAATGATAATGTTTTCTCTTACGGAAAGATCAGCAATGATACCTTCTGCCTTACGATCTTCCGGAAGATATGCCATACCAAGCTTCATGGCATCCAGTGGACTGTTGATCTTTACTTCTTTTCCATTTACCTTCAATGTACCACTGTCAGCTTTGTCAGCTCCGTAAATGGAACGTACCAGTTCAGAACGTCCGGATCCCAGAAGACCGGTAAGACCGATAACCTCTCCTTTATTGATCTTAAGATCAAATGGCCGGATCGTTCCCTTATGTCCAATACCCTCAGCCTCAATGACCGGAGTTTCGGAGAATACTTTTTTATCTTTACGATCGCCTTTGATGTCTGCAAGATCATCAAAATCTTTCCCCATCATCTTGGCAACCAGCATAACTCTTGGAAGATCTTTGGTCTCATATTCTCCAACCAGCTCACCATTTCGAAGAACCGTGATCCGGTCACACACTGCATATACCTGCTCCAGGAAATGTGTTACGAAGATGATTCCAACACCTTCCTCACGAAGTCTGCGCATCAGAACAAACAGTTTCTCAACTTCTTCATCATCCAAAGAGGAAGTCGGCTCATCCAGGATCAGAACCTTACATTTCATATCCACAGCACGTGCGATCGCGATCATCTGCTGGATCGCTACAGAACATTCATCCAGCATCTGTGTCGGCGGAACATTAATGTTCAGGCTTTCCAGAAGCTTTGCAGAACGTGCATTCATTTCTTTCCAGTTGATCATTCCAACCTTGTTTCGCGGCTCACGACCAATAAACAGGTTTTCCGCAACAGTCAGGTTCGGACAGAGGTTTACTTCCTGGTAAACCGTGCTGATTCCATTTGCCTGTGCCTCCTGCGGAGAATGATTGATAATATCTTTATTTTCACCATTCATATGAATGGAACCGCTTTCGAATTCATGTACACCGGTCAGAACTTTGATCAGTGTTGATTTTCCGGCTCCGTTTTCTCCCATCAGTGCATGGATCTCACCTTTGCGAAGTGTAAAATCCACATGGGAAAGGGCACGGACACCGGTGAAATTTTTACTTATATCACACATTTCCAAAACAACGTTTTGTTCCATTTTCTTTCCTCCATTCCCTGTTTTATTCCATTTTTTCCTTTATTTTCCCTTTTTTGAGCGCAAAAGGGGCGTGGCCCATAAAATCCATACCATCTGGATCCTGTTCCACGCCCCGGGCTCATTACTTATAAATCTCTTTCAGTTTGCAGTTTTATGTCTCAAAGATTAGTATGCACGTCCGTCGATGATTTCCTGAGTAATTGGAGTGATATCATAATCTGTTCCATCAATTGTTACTTTAGTTACTGTATCATCAGATGCAAATGCAACTTCATCAACAAATGCCTGTTTATCAACATCTTCGCCGGCTTCCAGTTTCTGGATGATCTCTTCTACACGTGGTCCGTGAAGTGGGTTACACTCTGTATCACATGTAATTTCGCCGGAAAGTGTCTGTGTAAGACCTGCGTTTGTTGTATCGAAGGACATTACAAGAATCTGGCCTTCTTCGCCGCCAACTTCATATCCTGCTGCTTTGATCGCATCGATTGCACCAAATGCTTCGTTATCATTCTCGCAGTATACAACGTCGATATCATCACCGCTCTGTTTCAGGATAGATTCCATAACTTCCTGTCCTTTAGCCTGTGTAAATTCACCGGACTGCTGAGCAAGTGTTGTCCAGTTGTCATGAGCTTCTACAGCTTCATCAAATCCTTCTGTACGTCCGATCTGAGCAGATGCTCCGATGGTTCCCTGAATATCAACAAGGTTGATTTCTTCATCGCCACGGCCTTTTGCTTCGAGATATGCATCCAGCCATGCCATAGCTTTCTGACCTTCAAGTTTGAAGTTGGATCCTACCCATGCAGTGTAGAGGCTGTCGTCAGATACATCTACCATACGGTCAACGATAATAACCGGGATTCCTGCATCTTTTGCTTCCTGAAGTACTGTATCCCAACCTGTCTCAGTTACAGGTGCGAGTACGATATAGTCAACTTCCTGCTGGATGAAGTTACGGATTGCTGTCAGCTGATTTTCCTGTTTCTGCTGAGCATCGTCAAAGATCAGTTCATATCCGTTATCCTCTGAGAAAGTAGATTTCATGGATTCTGTGTTTGCAGTACGCCAGTCAGATTCTGCACCTACCTGTGAGAAACCAACTGTAATTGTGTCGTCGTCCGCTGCCATAACATTCACTGCGGAAAGTCCTGCCAACATAGATACTGCCAAGAGCGCTGTCACCATTTTTTTCTTCATTTTGTAATCCTCCCTTTACATTTGTTTCGTGTTTTTTAATATGATTTTATTATAGCAATTTGTTACGAAAACTCCATGGATTATTTTCGGAAAAAAGTTTAGTCTTTTATCTATCTTTCTGTCTCATTTTTAACAAGTTGGATTTTTTACGATTTCGGTTGAATATTTTTCCCAAGCCGTAATTCCACCGTTGTACCTTCTCCTTCTTTAGAAGAAATCGTCATTCCGTAGCCCGGTCCGTAGTACAAAGCAATACGTTCCGCAACTGCCGCAAGCCCGAATCCGGCTCTCTCTCCTGTACGTATTGACTCCTGTACCTCATGAAGACGCTCCGGTGTCATTCCCTGTCCATTATCACTGACTGTAAGAACGATCGCATCCGCTTCTTCCCTGCCGGTTATCGTGATCTTACCTTTTCCACGACGGTTTTTGATACCATGATAAAGCGCGTTCTCTGCCAGCGGCTGAATGGAAAGCTTCGGTACCTGTATTCCATCAAGTTCTTTTGGTATGGATAACTCAAACTCCAGAATATCGCGATAGCGGAACTGCTGAATCTCCAGATAGCTCAAAGTGTGTCGTTTCTCTTCTGAA
Source organism: Blautia obeum ATCC 29174 (assembly GCF_025147765.1). Classification (NCBI taxonomy): domain Bacteria; kingdom Bacillati; phylum Bacillota; class Clostridia; order Lachnospirales; family Lachnospiraceae; genus Blautia; species Blautia obeum. Next base: position 645,064 of record NZ_CP102265.1, on the reverse strand, counting down.
AGAGGAATGATGTCATTTCCTTTAGAAAGCGATGTACGGAAGAAAATAGAAAGACTGGAGATCATCTCCACTGCATCATCCGTCATACCACCTTCGATCAGCCATACGATCGTATCCAGGGTATTATATAAAAAATGCGGATTGACCTGTGCCTGGATCAGCTGCAGTTCTGTCAGATGCTGCATCTCCTTTTCCTGCCGGACATTTTCCAGAAGTCCACTGATCCTGTGTGCCATCTTATTGATTCCCTGGTCCAGTTCCTCAATCTCCACAATCTCTGCACTTACCGGAAGAACATCAAAATTTCCGCGACCGACTTTCTTTACCTTATCCAGCATCTCCGTCACCGGACGGATGATTCCTCCTGTCAGGCGGAACGATCTGCGCATCAGGATCCCAAGCGTTGCAAGCAGTAACACTGCCATTCCTGATATCAGGATTTTGACTCTATGCGTCAGACTTGTTTCCACCTGTACCAGATACATGGACTCATTATAAATATAGTTCTGCATCTCCTGCATGATCAGACCTGTAATAATACGAATGTTGCTGTCCATAAATTCCATTCGCCTATCATACTCTTTGATCTCCATCAGCTGGACCATTCGTTTCTTCAGATTATCCAGATAAGCATCCAGACTGTTCAGACATTTGACGCCACTGGCATGGTATGTATTTTTGCGCAGTTTTTCCATAATCTCCTGTGCATCCTCTACCTGTCCCACAACGTCATCCAGTTCACTGGCTTCTTTTGATCCGATTGCCAGATAATACATTTCCAGATCCAGCTCATCCTTAAAGCTCAGATTGAATTTACTGCTGACCGCCAGATTCTCTGATAGCTTGTTATACTGTCCGGCATACTGCCAGAAGATCAGAAGCAAAATAACCAGCAGGCAGGCCATCGGAATCATCGTACTGAACAGAAGTCTGTTCATACGTTTCTCAAGTCCCATCTGCTTTTTTCTTTTCTGAGGTACTCCTCTCATGCTTTTTCCTCCCGTGCCTTACGGTAATCACTCGGAGTCATACCCTGTGTTTTCTTAAAAAGATAGCTGAAATAATGTGCATCTTTATATCCGATTTCTCCTGCGATCTCACTGGAACGCATACCCGTGCAACGCAGAAGCTCTTTTGCTTTATTCATACGCAGTGTGGTCAGATACTCAATAAAAGTCTGTCCCATATTCTGGCTGAACAGAGCGCTGAAATGATTAGAGCTGACATTTGCAACATTGGCAACCGTATTTAGTGAAATCTCTTCATCCATATAATGGCTGTCAATAAAGTCCACCGCGGTTTTTAAAATACTGCGGTTTTTGTTTCCGGAATTCTGGTCACGGATCTCGATTGCCTGTGAGATCATTTTTTTCGCATAAGCAATTGCACTTTCCATATTCTTTCCACTCTCTGCAAGTACTTCTTCTGTATCTGCAGATTCCATTTCATTCGTATCACATCCCAGCCCTTTAATGAATGAAATAACAGAAAACCGAACATTCAGAATAACATAATTTCGAAATACCAGTGATTCCATCGGCTCCTGACCGATTGCATAAAAATAGTCTTTTACAAAGTTTTCTGTCTCTTCCTGAAGACCATTGCTCAAAAATTTCTGAAGGATTGCCGGATTCAGGGCATTCACATCCACTTTCTGCAGATAGGCATTATCTTCAGTCTCCGCCTGTCCACCAGGATGCTCCATAGTTTCCATCTCATCATAGTAAAGAATATTTTCATCATACAGATATCTCTGCGAAAAGGCTCTTGATGCCGTATGATAGCTCTTTTGTATCTGACTCAGACGCTCCACAGACTGACCAACTGCAAGGAACCATTCCCTTCTTCCATCCTGCCTGCTCAGAATCTTACGGATCTCATCCACACACGCTCTTGTATTTTCTTCAATAGCTTCTCTCTGTCCCTTAAGAAGTACACCATAGGAGAAAATATTACTTCGAAACAGCATGGCCGATGAATGACCGGCAAAAAAGTTTTCCAGAAGTTCCAGTGACTCTGCTTCCCACGAAGAATATTCATCTCTCTGTCCGGAAAAATCCTCATCACAGTTCATCGTAAAGATCAGAACATTGTAAGCCTCTGCAACAATATCCAGACCAAGCTTTTCTGCTCTTTTATAGACCTCCATCATGTCCATGGAACCGCCGACCAATGCCTCAAAAAAATCGCGGCTGCTGTTCTTCTCATAAGCCTGCATCTCTCTCTGGAATTTTTCGTAATATTCTTTCTGTGTTTTTTCATGTTCATAGCGGCTGCGGATTTCTGAAAGCCGTTCAATCAAAGCATTCTTTGTGATCGGTTTCAGGAGATAATCCTCCACACCAATTCCAATCGCCTGTTTTGCATAATTAAAATCATCATATCCACTTAAAATCACAACCTTCAGCCCCGGTATTTCCTTTTTGGCCAGACGTGCCAGCGTTAGACCATCCATAAATGGCATCTTGATATCCGTGATCAAAAGGTCCGGCTGCTGTCTGATCAACAACGGCAATGCCATCTCACCATCTGCCGCTTCTCCTACCAGCTCAAAGCCAAGTTCCTCCCACGGGATCATTCGTTTGATCGTCTCACGGACTACAACCTCATCTTCTGCCAGAAAAATCTTTAACATCTCTCCACCCCATTTGTCCTGTCGCGTATTTGTGCAAAAGTTCTAATGTATACTATACCAGTTTCATTTTTTTTAGACAAGTTTTTGTTCCTATGTATAAAATAAAATACCAGCATTTTATTCCAGAAACACTTTACATCCCTTTATGAAAATTTAATATTTCAATCTCTATTCCTTCCTCATTATGTGTGGTAAAATGTTGCCATTCTGATAATTAAGCCTCTGTCAGAGGCAATGAATTTGCTTTTATGGAGATTTGTTATGAACAAAAAAGAATTTCTTGACATTTTATATGAACAGCTTTCCGGGCAGATGCCGGAGGGAAATGTTGCCGCCCATGTACAATATTATCGCAATTATATTGAAGATGCAGTGACTCAGGGCCGTACGGAAACAGAAGTCTTAAATGAACTTGGTGATCCAAGGCTGATCGCACGTACTCTTTTAGATACTGATTCAACCGCTTCCGGTAATCCACAGACTACAGGAAGCTATTCTGAACCATACACAGACAATTCTTATGAATATGACAACGGCAGCTCCGGCAGTAAAAAAGTAAAGAGCCGTAGTTTTCACATCGATCTTAGTACCTGGTATGGCAAGCTTGCCGTTATCCTGATTGCTGTGGTCGTGATCTTCCTCTTATGCACAATACTAAGCGTTCTGATCCCGGTCATGGTCATTTTCGGTATCGTATGCTTTATAATTTCCAAACTGCGCAGTTGATATGCAAGAACATTAAAAAAGAGTGTAAATCCTGATACCACAAGATTTACACTCTTTTTATTATTCCTTTTATGCTGCTCTCTTTGTCATAAATGACTCAAATCTTACATGACGATCCATCTGGTCTCCGATCATTCCAATCACTTTTCCCATCGTAAATGCAGCAAGAATCGTACCGATTCCGAGTCCGTCCAAATGTCCGAGGATGATACAGGTCATCAGTGCTGTTATTGCCAGACAGGTGACATCAAATCCAATCTTGATCCTGGAATATTTTATCTTTGTGATATCTGTCAGTTCTCTCGGGAAAAGATCTGTCGGAATAATTGGCAGACCACAGCGGTTGGAAAGTGCGATTCCCAAACATATCAGAAGATAACTGATTACAAAATAAACTACTCTGTATTCCAAAGCTGTCGGCAAGGCGTTAATCCACATTTCATGTATATCCAGCATCTCACTGAATGCAAATCCCACTAAGAAACTAAAAAGATACGGTGCAACGAATTTCTTTCGCATGATCATCAGTGATAATACTAAAAGTCCCTGAAAAATATAGGTCCAGGTTCCAAGAGAAATCTTTGGAAACACCAGTGAAAACGCATACGGCACACTGGATATTGCAGAAATCCCTGACCCAGAATAGAGCATAAGTACTACTCCCAGACTGTTGATCAGTATAATTACTATCAGTGCGATTTCGCCTCTTATCACAGGCATTTTTATGTTACTTTGTAAATGACTGTTCTCAGTCAATTCAGACATTTTAGAAATTCTCCGTTCCTACACAAAAATAAATTTTTTCACAATAAAAATGAATATTTTCCACTTCCAAGCACTTTTAATCCTGCAATAAGGTGTATCGATTTCTCCTTCTACAAACAAAAAAACTCCCATCTCCGTTTTCAGATTAAATGTCAGGTTTTACAAACGCAAGTTTCTTTCCCAGAACCCTTGCAATAAATCCGACCAGAAGTGCTGCAATGACTGTGCCTTCTCGAACACCATTGAGGTGTCCGGCAAAGCCCAAAGACAGAACTGCCGCGATAACTGCCATAGACACATCAAAGAAAATCTTTGTCGTACCAAAGTTGGTTTTCCATGTCAGAACGATCGCACGGACAAATGATTCTCCTGGCAGCATGACGACATCTGCCAGAACTTCCATATACACACCAATTCCAAGGATCAGACATCCTATCAGAAGATACACAATTTTCATGACATAGTTCTGCGGATTTACCCATGTAAACAAAAGCATCGTCAGGTCGATGAAATATCCGAAAACAATCGATACCGGTATCTGCAGAACATGTTCCAGTTTAAAATTCTTACGCAGAATCAGTAACTGCAGTAAGATCAGAAATACGCTGAAAAAAATCGTAAAATTACCAAGTGTAAATGGGAAACTCAAACTCAGCACATATGGAATGGATGAGATCGGTGATGTTCCCAGACTTGCTTTCGTGATCAGACTGACACCAAGTGAGTTCACAAACAGACCAATCAGAAATATTACGTATCTTTTTAATTTGTTCATTTGTTACTTTCCTTCTTTCCCTGTTTCCTCGCAGCCTGTCTCAGACAGATTGTAATAAATTTTATGATAAATCTTCATAAATGTCTCTGCTTCTTCTGAAGAAATATCTTTCCATGCATTCTCCTCAATTTCCACAAAAGCAGCCTCGACAAGCATCTGGCTCTTCCTGCCGGATTCTGTCATAAAAATGTGAAAAGTCCTTCTGTTTCCATTGAGCATACGTCGCTCAATCAGACCTTTTTCCTCCATACGGTTCAGTATTGAAGTCAGCGATCCCGCCTCAATAAAACAGCCCGCTGCAATTTCCTTCTGACTTGCTCCATCATGACTTTTAAGATAATCCAGAACCTTCGGCTGTCCCAGTGTAAGCCCTGACTCCTTTACTTTTTCCAGAATACGCTTCTGAATTAACAGATGATTCGCCATGGTCAGGTAATGCAATGATGTGTCCACGTCTCACGTTCCTTTCTTTTTATGTTTAACGCAAAATAGTTATAATCCTAACGTTTAGGATTATAACTATTTCTTTAAAATGTGTCAATATATGTTTTGCTCATTTTATGATATCTACAGCCCTTCCCTGTATATCTCACTGATCACAGCCTGGGCATGTTCTGATTCTTTTTTCTTTATAAGCTGCTCCCTGTCACTCAAAATTGCAATCATTTCATCCACCACTACCTCAACTGCGGGTGGCTCTGTCATCCTGTACAGATACCCCAGCATGCGCGTTGCTGTGTAATCCGTATTCAGATACTTGTAGGCAATTTCTGAACATAGTTCCTTCGGATATCTTCTTTCAATCAATGCTCTGTAAAGCTCGTCTGCTCTTTCTGATGCCATATTTTTCTCTCCGTGTCAGGCTTCATCGGATGCATCATTCAGTGCGTCATTCGCATCCTCCAGTGCATCCAGTGCCTCTGTCAGAAGATCCAGTTTGTCACTGCTCTCATCTTCTGCTTCATATGCATCAATCACATCCACAAGAGTATCTTTTATTTCTTCCAGAGAAGCTATAATTCTTTTCAATCTGGCTTCCTTTGAAGAAGCTCCAGTAATATCTACTACTTTGCTCATGATAATCCTCCTTCTTGGGTGAAAAAGTTGTTACCCATATGATACCCGTTTCCACCTCAAAAGTAAAATACTATCTTTTTATCATGCATAGCAGACTTTACTCCGTATAACTATTCCCATTCTCATCGGTCCAGGTGCCATCGCCGTTATCGGTATAGCCAACACCATTTGCATCACAATAATAATAATCTCCGTTTGTGGTCTCTTTTACATCGACACTTCCGCCGCTGCCTTGGAGTTCATGCTGTCCCAGCTTCGTTCCCAAATTGTAGTCTTCGTCATTCCAGGTACGATAAGAATTTCCATTGGCATCTGCCCAGTTTCCGTCTCCCTGATAGCTGTATTGAAATCCGTTATCGTCAGAATAAGTTCCATCTCCGTTGTCGTAAAGGACTCTGGATTCCTCATCACCTTCACCTGATGCTACAATCGATGCCACACCGGAAGGAGTACTGAAGCCACTGGTGTATGGCACTCCTGCCGGAAGACTCTCATAATAGGATCCTGACCCATCGCTGTCAGAACCACTTCCATTATCTGTCGTTTCACTTTCCTGCTCGTTGCTTTCCACAGTAGAATCAGAATTTGTTTCCGCACTGATGTTTTCTCCCGAATTTACAGAAGCTTCTGTATTTGTATCCTCTGACACTCCCGTTTCACTCTGTGTCCCTGCTATTTTCTGCATATCTATCATTTCAGAAAATGGTGCATAATCCGGTGCATTCTTTTCTTCCGGATCTGTATTTTTTTCCTGCCCTGTTCTCTCTGTTCGCGTTGGGGCTGTATCTGTCCCGGCCGAAACATTAAATACGAGGTTACTGCCCGCAAGAAGCACCGTCACAAGAATTCCCGGCAGGATTCCTCTGCGAAGCTTCCGTATGTTCACCATATACAAAATTCTGTCCTTAAACACCATTCCGCTGTCATTGAGACTTGCTGTTACATATGGGATCTGATTATTCATCGCCACTGTACGAAGAAGCAGCTGTCTGTAAAGCCTGTGGTCTTTTTTGTTTACACGGTTAATCACTGCCGTATCACACAGATTCTCGATATCCTTATCTGCTTCTTTCAGCATAATAAGAAGAAACGGATTAAACCAGTATATTGTTGCACAGGTTCGAAGAAGCATCTTATACCAGAGATCCCGATGACAATAATGTGTAAGTTCATGGTAAAATACCAGTTTTCGCTCCTCTGCGGAATAGCCTGTTGCCGGAAGATACAACTTTGTATGGAAGAGTCCTGCCAGAAGTGGTGTAGTAAGACCCGCATTCTGTCTGAGCTCCGGTGCTCTGCGCACACTCTTTTTCCGGCATACATCTCTATACATCTGAATACTCACCGAATCATTGACTGGAAGGCTCATTCTCCTGAGATTTTTCATGGAAAGGTAATATGCCAGCAGTTCTCCTGCCAGTTTAAGCACTGCCACACTCAGCCAGACCGATGCAAAAATTACAGCAATAGTTTCCAGCCATTTTCCAGCCGTATGCACGATAAACTCTTTTTGTTCCGGAACTTCAGACTGACTTTTCGTATTATTGTTCACAGAAGACATTATTTCCATTTTCTGCTGTCTCTCTCCCGGTCTTGCTGCGTAATCCGTTGTCTTCGAATTTTGTTCATTCTGTTGAATGCTTCTCTGTACTTTAAAATCCACCAGCGTAAAATTTGCCGGAAGGCGCACAGGAATACAAAGACTTACCGTAATCAGCAGCCAGATAATATACTTCCATCTCGCTGATACCTGACCTTTAAACAGAATCGCAAGCAGTTTGACCAGTAAAATTATAACTGCTGCAATAATATTCAATTTCAGAATATGCAGAACAAAAATCTCCATAATTTGCTATTCCTCCCCGTCTTCCAGCTCCTTAAGAAAATCGCTGAGTTCATGAATTTCTTCAGAACTGATTTTTTTCCCCTGATAAAGTGAGGTGACAAATTTTTTTAATGAATTTCCATAGAGTTTCTCAAGAACACTCTGACTCTCATGTGCCTGATAATCTGACTGCGAAACCAATGGAGTATACAGGTTTAATTTTCCCTGTTTCGTCACTTCCACAAAATTTTTACTCTCCAGTCTTGTCAGCAGTGAAAGGATTGTTGTCGATGCAAGTTTTTTCTTTGTATTGATTACTTTTTCAATTTCCGGCCTGGTCATCGGAGGAGTTCCGTTCCAAAGAACAAGCATGATATCCAATTCTGATTCAGGTAATCTCTGATATGTTTTTTTCACTCTTTTCCACCCTCCTGATTCACATCTGATATATTTTCTACAAATGTAGGAATAATTTTATTTTACCACAGGGCCAAAAAATGGCAAGAGCTTCTGCACATTTTACAGAAGCTCGTCGCTATCAATGTTACTGTTCACTCCGTTCACAGCAACTTGGTCAAAATCCATTCCAGATCACCTACGGTGATAGGATTTTGCCCCGTATGTCTCGGGATTTTTCCATATTCATGGCAAAACACCTCGCGGAATATTACCTGTGAACAGTTACCTATCAATTCATTTCGGTATAGCTGCTGCCATTTTCATCGCTCCATGTTCCGTCTCCGTTGTCTGTAAATCCGGTGCCATTGTCGTCACGGAAATAATAATCACCATTTGTAGTTTCCGTAACTGTCACTGTATTGCCGTCCGCATCCTGAAGATCATGCTGTTCCAGCGTATGTCCCAGATGATGTGTGTCATCATTCAGAGCTGCGTAGGTATTTCCATTTTCGTCTGTATAGGTTTCATCTCCGTTATCAGTATATTCCATTCCATCATCTCCACGATATTCACAGGAATAATCTTTGTGAAGAATATAATTGATCTCAATTGTATTTCCATCACTGTCAACTAATGTCATCGGTGAAGTAGTACGGATATCTGAATCATCACTGCTGTCTGATGAACTGACAGAAGCGTTTTTTTCTGTATCAGAATCAGAGGAATTTGTCTCTCCCCCAGACTTCTGTTCAGAAGTACCGGGCTCTGATTTATCAGAATTTTCGTCAGCCTCTCTCGTAAGAGACGGATTTCCCGGATAAGAAATATACTCTACAAATTTTCTGACGTCACCGATATCATCTGCATCTTTTGCATATCCTACTGCCATATACAGACTGTTTCCCTCTGAATAAATTGTCTGGTAGCAGGCCTCATATGTGTCGTTACATTTGGCAATTCCTGTTTTGACATCTTCCAGTGAATATTTATAAATATTTACATAATCACTTCCATTCGTATAGCTGGCATAAGTACCTTCCGTATCTGCCTTCTCCCAGGCAGAACCAGCCGGCGGCTGTGTATAGAAATCATTATTTCCGGCTGCCATAACAGTTCCAGCCGAAAAAATCCCCAGTGCTGATACGGTCATAAGTGTCATAAATTTTGTTGTTTTTGTTTTCATAATTGATTCTCCCTGATTTTTATTTTCTACATTTGTAGAAGTTATTTGTATTCTACATCTGTAGAAATAAAAAGTCAACCACTAATTCTACGTTTGTAGAAATAATGGTTGACCAAACAAAACTTCTGTCTTACCAAAGGTATCTCAGTGTTTTATTGCAAGAAATACTATCTTTTTATTTCTTTCATTCTATACTATTATCAGTCAAAATGCAGAGTCTTATGATATTTTGCATACTGGTCAAGAAGATCACTCCACTTCTGACCCTCTGGTTTGTTTTCATTATTGTTGTAATTATCTGGTCCCTTCAGTTCATCCATGTACTGAGTATAGTCCAGAATGTAGATGTCAACCGTGGAAATATCTCTGTCCTGGATTGTAAAATTATTGCAGTTTCCAGCCGAATCATTATATGGAAGCTTATTTCCGTTGGCATCAAGAGCAACCATAAAACAGTCACTGTCAGAGCCATCCTCATAAAGCTCATTTACCGTCAGCTCATATGGTGTACGGATTACGGATCTGAGGCCGATACCTGCCTCATTTGTATCGTTCAATTCCAGAACCTCAGTCTGAGAATCGTCTACTGTAACCGGAATATCAAAGTTCCAGTCACCTTCATATTTGTAGTAGCCCGCATCTGTTCCATATTTTTCTTCATCAGCTTCTGACCACTCATAGTCTGCTTCCAGTCCTCTTACCTTCGTAATATCCAGATGCAGGTTAAAGGTATCCGGAATCTCAATATCTTTAATATATTTCTGATATGCTCCACCACGCTCAGACACTTTATTGATATATTCTTCCAGCAGCGCATAACCTTCATCTGTCTCATCATCCAGCTCATCCAGTGTTATTCCCATTTCATCCAACACCTGCTGCGTCATTTCATTGTATTTCTCATTATATTCGGTGTAATCTTTTGCCGCATGTGCAAGATCATAACGGAAAATACATGCATAGGTGTTGTCATCCAGAAACTTTCCTTCCACCTGACCATCGATGACCGGATCCGCCTCTGCGTTAAAATCCACACCACCAGTCATATCCAGATCAATAACTGGTGTTCCACTTTCCGCCCGAGTTTCTGTCTTCGGAAATGGCTGCTCGCTCTTAAACTGCATGGTTACATAGACCGCCTGACTGTTCGCGTATACTTCCGAGCATGTGATAGTCAGACCATCTGCTGTCTTGGTATATGCGGTGTCATCTTTTTTCGTATCCTGTCCCGCCTCAGTATCTTCCGATGGATTTCCTTCTGTGTCTGACCCAGTGTCTGCCGCGGTTCTTTCTGTCTCAGTTGTATCAACAGCTTCCAGAGTCGTTGCATGATCCGCAAAATCACCAAAGAAGCTCACGTTATCTTGCAGCATTTCAAAAAGTCCTCCAAACACCGGAAGATTTTTGGCCATGACAGGATTCACCGCACAAAGTACAAATCCAACTGCAAGCACTGCTGCCATCCCCCCTGCAATTCTTCCTCCGATCTTCATCCAGTGATAAGGATCTTTTGGTACTTTTTTCTGTACCGCAGTATTATTCTCGATCAGACGATATGCCTGATTCACACGCTCATGCACGATCACTGGTATTTCTGTTTCTTCCTGAAGTTTTTTCTGAAAATCCTTTTCATTATCATTAAGACTCATCATTAGGCACGTCCCTCCCTGACTTTATATTCATACAGTTCTGCAATCTGTTTTCTGCCACGCTGAAGACGTGACTTCACAGTACTTTCTTTCATATCCAGAATGTCACTGATTTCCCGGATATTAAAGCCTTCCATATAGTACAGAAGGATCACCAGACGATATTTATTATCCAGCGGTTCCAGCATCTGTGCCCATTCTTTTGCAGCATATTCTTCCTCATAAAAAGGAGTCTCCGGCATCTGATCCGTGTAGGTGACCTGTTTCTTCTGCTTCAGAATATCCTTGCATTTATTGATCAGAATCCGCAGCATCCAGGTCTTGAAGTATCTGTTCTGCTTCAGACTTCTCAGATTTTCATAGCAGGAAAGAATGGTATCCTGGATTGCATCGGCAACATCTTCATCATTCTTGAGATATGCAGATGCCATCTTGTACATACACTGCAAATGCTCATCCATCAGTCTGCAGAAGGCATCTTTGTCGTCTTTCTTCGCCCTTCGTATCAAAAATTCATTGTTCATTGATTTCTCCATTCTCCTGTTTCTGACCGGTCATCAGGAAATGTTGTGTAAAAGCTTCTGTTTATGTGCTTCTACTTATTAGACGCCAAAAACGCCAAAAAGGACGCACGTGTAAATAAATATTAACATAAAAATAGTTATAACCCCACTCCGGAATTATAACTATTTCTTGTCTTACACTTATTCATTTTATTCTCATTTCAGTTAATATCTATAGTCCAAATCTCCGCTGTACGATCTCTGCCAGCACTTCTGCCGTTCCCTTAACTCCCAGCATGCTGGAATCGATCATGATCTGCTTGCTGTCCAGATCACCTGGTGCATATTTCGCATATCGCTTATGATATGCTGTACGTGCTTTGTCTACTTTGTAGATCATTTTTGTTGCTTCCTCCGGCTTCATTTTGAGCACTTCCACACAATTTTTATAGCGTGCATCCACCGGCGCATAGATATATATATTCAAAACATTTCTGTGATCACGAAAAATATAATCTGCACATCTTCCTACTCCTTCTGATATGCTGATGGTTACACACGGCGACTTCGACAACTCCGATATCAATAAAGATGTCAACGCCATGTTCCCGATCGACCGTTTACATGAACTCGTAGAAGAAGGCTTCATCGGATACTTCTGATTTTCGATAAAAGAATCTCCGTGCATGAATCCTCTCTTTCCCTTTTCATACACGGAGATATCTTTTTTTGTTCGACTTGAATTAATTTATGCTCTGTTTTTTATATTCCTCAACAGTGTATCCACTTCTTCTCGTGTTGCAAGATTCTCTGAAAAAGCACTTGCACTTCCAGTACAGACTCCATAATAAAAAGCATCTTCATATATACCAGACTTCAAATATCCATATAAAAATCCGGCTACCATGGAATCTCCTGCACCAACAGAATTCTTTACCTTACCTTCCGGTGCTTCACTTTTGTAAGTGGATCCATCTTCCGCCACAAGAACTGCCCCATCTCCCGCCATAGAGACCAGTACATTTGCAGCGCCCATTTCCTGCAGTTTTTTTGCATAAAGAATAACGTCTTCTTTTGTGCTCAACGTAACACCAAAAATTTCTCCAAGCTCATAATTATTTGGCTTGATCAGAAACGGATGATACTCCAGTACATTTACCAGCAGATTTTTGGTTGCATCCACAACGATCATAACTTCTCGCTTCTGCAAACGTTTCATAATATCACGGTAGATCGTAGATGGAAGAACCGTCGGAATGCTTCCGGCAAGAACAAGGATGTCCCCTTTTTGCAGAGCATCTAGCTGCTGATAAAAAATTTCCAGTTCTTCTCCACTGATTTCCGGTCCCATACCATTTATTTCAGATTCCTCTGATACAGTTTTTTCACCATTCTCTCCCACCTGCAGAGAACGCAATTTTACATTGATTCTTGAGATTCCTTTCTTTACCCGCACAAACTGCTCTTCTATCTTCCGCTCTTTCATCAGTCTGCGAATCTCTTCTCCTGTAAACCCGCCGGCAAAACCAAGTGGGATACTTTCCATTCCCAGGTTTTGAAGTACGATTGACACATTGATTCCCTTTCCTCCGGGCAAAATAAGTTCCTCTGCTGTTCTGTTTACTTTTCCTGTTTTAAATTCATCAACGCCTACTATATAATCCAGAGAAGGATTAAACGTCACCGTATATATCATATCTCTGATGCCTCCATTTTTTATTTACTATCATCTGTATAATAATGCCTGTCACGATCAGTACCAGACCCAGAACAGAAAACACGGTAATCTTTTCTCCCAGAACAAAATGTGTCAGAATCAGCGACACAAACGGAATCAGATATGCCAGATTGGCAATCACCGCTGTATTTCCCAGATTCATCTTTTCTTTCAGGATCCAGCAGGAAAAAAGAATGATCAGCGCTGGCCAGAGTTCATTTATCACAAATGCTGTCTGTGCTTTGAGACGTGCTGTCCCAAGAAGCAAAAAATAATTATAAAAAAACACGCCCAGCGATCCTATCAGTATCATCCGGATACTTCTGTGCATTGATGAGTGTCTGCCTGTCAATTTAAATTTTATTTTACATTCCTTTTGCTTTTTTCACACATGCAGTCTGAGCCTCGATCACTGCACTGCGCAGACCTTTTTCTTCCAGAACACGCACTGCCTGAATTGTCGTTCCTGCCGGAGAGCAGACCATATCTTTGAGTTCACCCGGATGTTTGCCTGTCTCAAGCATCAGTTTTGCACTTCCGAGCACGGACTGTGCCGCAAATTTGTATGCCTGTGCTCTCGGCATTCCGTCTGCAACTGCTGCATCTGCCATTGCTTCAAGAAACATAAACACATATGCCGGAGAGCTTCCGGAAACACCTACAACCGCATCCATCAGATGTTCCGGAATCACTTCTGTCTTTCCGAAGGTATTGCAAAGTTTTACGGCAAGTGCAGTTTCTTTTTCTGTGACCAGCTCATTTACACAAAGCGCTGTCATTCCCTCACCAACCATTGCCGGAGTATTTGGCATAGTACGGATAACTTTTGTTTTTTCTCCCAGATGTTCCCCAAGCCACTGTAATGTTTTACCCGGTGCAATAGAGATAAAAATCTGTTCCTCTTTTACACTGTCTTTAATTTCATTCAGAACACCTTCCAGAAACTGTGGCTTCACTGCCAGAAAAACTACATCCGCAAAATCCACAACCTGTGCGTTAGTATCTGCCTTCTGAATGCCAAGTTCCTGCTCGATCTTTTTACGTGTCTTATCTGATTTTGCAGAAGCGATCATATCTGTCGCTGCCACTTCTCCACTTTTCAGAATTCCCTTTAACATGGCTGTTGCCATATTTCCACAACCGATAAAACCAATTTTCATGATAATCTTTCTCCTTGTGTGAAAATCTTTGTCTGTACACAGAAAATCTTCCTGTTATTGTTACTCTGTCACTTTACAAATACACAGTAACATTTTACCTATATAATACCTGTTTCCGCACAAAAAGTAAAATATTATATTTTTATTTGACAGATTCTATTTTGTAATCATTTACTCAAAATGTAATGTCTTGTGGTATTTCGCATATGCAGTAATATTATCCCTGTGATAATACTGCCGAAGCTTCTCCACCACCCCCGAAGCGCCTGAAAAATCTTCACGGCTCTTGCTGGTCGATGTTTTTTCACCCTTTGTCAGATTTCTCTGGTTGCCTGTCTCAGCCATGCTTTTTCTTCCTCATCTAGATATGGTGCTATGGTAACATAGACTTTTTTGTGATATTCGTTCAGCAGTTTTCGTTCACGGTCCGACATCTGTTCCGTATCAACTCCATCCAGGTCAAACGGTACCATAGTCAGTGACTCAAAACACATAAACTGCCCGAAAGGAGTTTTTTCTGCCTTCTTACATAAAACAAGATTTTCATGACGGATGCCAAATTCATTCTCCAGATAATATCCTGGTTCATCGGATGTAATCATACCTTCTTCCAACACCGGTGCCGGATTTCCCGGAAGATTTTTCCATCGGAAACTGTTAGGCCCTTCATGCACATTCAGAAGATATCCTACCCCATGTCCGGTACCATGATTATAATCTTCGCCAAGTTCCCAAAGCGGACCTCTGGCAAGGTAATCAAGGTTTAATCCGGTGCATCCGTATTTAAATTTCGCAGCTGCGAGATTCAGATTTCCACGCAGAACTGCAGTAAAATATTTCTTCTCTTTCTCTGTGACCGGTCCCAATACGATCGTTCTTGTGATATCGGTCGTACCTTCCAGATAGTGTCCGCCAGTATCTGCAAGTACCATCCCTCTGGCCTCTAATGGAATATCTGTCTCCTCTGTTGCACTGTAATGAACAATTGCCGCATGCTTTCCATAGGCAATGATCGGATCAAAACTATCTCCAATAAAATGCTCCTGCTCACTGCGAAACTGATATAATTTCTCTGCTGCGCCGAGTTCTGTAATCCTCTCTTTTGCCACATTTGTTTTCATCCAGCGAATGAATTTTGTAACTGCAACACCATCTTTGACATGTGCAGTTCTTTCGTTGTCCATCTCTGTCTGATTTTTGACTGCCTTCGGAAGAAGTGTCAGATTCGGCTCATCCACAATCGTCACATTACATGGAATATTACTTACCAGGCGGCTATTGACATTGGCTTTGGAAAGCAGGATTTTTTTATCCTCTGCGACTGTCTGAACATAAGAATAGACATCCTCATACGGATAGATTTTTACTCCATCAGCTGCCAGATTTGTACGGATTTCTTCTGAAAAAGCAGCTGCGTTTGCATATAATCGAAGTTCTGCATCCGTCACTACAAGGTAAGAAAGAACTACCGGACAACAATGAATATCATTACCACGAATATTCAGTAACCAGGCGATATCATCAAGTGAAGTAAGAATAAAAATATTCGCCTTTTTTGCCTTCATCTGCTCTCGAATCCCTGTAATTTTATCCTTTCTTGATTCGCCCGCCCATTTCACATCCAGCTCCATAACCGGCTCACAGGAAAGTGCCGGACGTTCTCTCCAGATTTCTCCGATCAGATCCTCATTTACAGCAAATGTGATATTTTTTTCTTCCAGGATTTTCTCCAATTCTTCTGCTTCTTTTGCACTGACTGTACGTCCATCAAAGCCCAGACACATACTTTTTTCCAGCTTTTCTGCCAGAAACTGATGTACCGTCGGTACTCCCGGCTCACCCGATCTGAACAGTTCAATCGTACTGCCACGAAGCTGATCTGCCGCCTGAATAAAGTATCTGCCATCGGTCCACAACCCAGCCATGTCCTGCATGATCACAGCTGTTCCCGCCGATCCTGTAAAACCTGTGATATATTTTCTACATTTAAAGTAATCACCCACATATTCAGATCCATGAAAATCATCCGTTGGCACCAGATAGGCATCTATCTTTTTTTCTTTCATTAACTCTCGAAGAACATTCAATCGCTCTGTTATCTTCATTTTCAGGCCTCCCCATTCAAATGTTTATCCACATTTTATTTGAATATCTACTGGATAAATCTCTGTATCTGTTGTCCATGGTAAACAGAATACAACTATTTGTCAATGACCGGCGTTAAACTATCCGCTCCTCCTCTTTTTGCCGTATTTTATTATGGTATACTAAAATAACTTCCAAATTGCAGATCGTGCAGGATCTGCAGATGGGACTTTCTACAGTAAGCCAAAATCTGAATGCAATCTGGCAGGATTATCTTAAACATCTTGCATTTGCGATGCGAAATCTGAATATGATCATCGACAGCCCTATCATTATCAGCGGATATCTTGCCCCTTACCTGGTTCCGGAAGATCTCAATATGCTACTGCATCTGATCAATGAAAATAACCCATTCACTCTCACAGCTGATCAACTGCTGGTCGGCACACATGGACAATATACTCCGGCTATTGGCGCGGCACTGCATTATATCAACCGGTTCGTACATGAGGGAACTGCCCTCTGACCCGCAAGGGGACTTCCCTTGAACCCGTTAATTTGCATTAACATTTCTTTCTCAGGAATACTTTCCTGAAACCTTTTTCTATATTGGAATATAAGAAAACCGCCATGGGACTTAGCCAGTCACCTGGCAACCCCTGGGCCAAAATATTTGACGGAAATTTTGCCTTATGTGGTTCCCTTTGAAAAATCCTCCTGGTGTTTCAAAGCAGAAGACTTTCTTATAAATAATATAGCAGTATATAAAAATAACAGGACTCTTCTCTCTCGTATGGAGAAGATATCCTGTTATTTTACATTCTAATGATATAATTATATATTACCACAATTCTTTTCAGCATGGCCCGATAATCCAGGTCTACACTCTTTCATCAATACAATCTTTTCAGCGTGGCCCGGTGGGGAGCAGTTTCCAAACTGAATTTCCCTGCCTTATAAGGCAATCATAAAACCATTTAATAGGAAACTTTATTCTTAGAAAAGTCCAGTAATCTTTCCGGTCTCGTCTACATCAATTCTCTCTGCAGCCGGTACTTTTGGCAGTCCTGGCATAGTCATGATCTCACCTGTCAGCGCTACGATGAAACCTGCACCTGCGGAGATCTTCAGGTTACGTACAGTAACTTCGAAGTCTGTCGGCGCGCCGAGTTTGGTCTGGTCATCTGTCAGACTGTACTGTGTCTTAGCTACACAGATCGGGCAGTTGCCAAATCCAAGAGCTTCGAGCTGTTTTGCCTGTTTCTGAGCATTTGCTGTCAGGACAACTCTCTTACCACCGTATACTTTCTGTACGATCTGGTTCAGTTTGTCTTCGATGGAGCCTTCCAGTTCATATGCATAGGAGAAGTCGTTCGGTTCTTCTACCAGACGAAGAACTTCTTCAGCAAGTTTGATTCCACCTTCGCCGCCTTTTGCCCATACTTCGGAAAGAGCTACATTTACACCGAGTTCTTTACATTTTGCTTCTACAAAATCAAGCTCTGCTTTTGTATCTGTCGGGAAAGCATTGATAGCAACAACACAAGGAAGTTTATATACATTCTTGATATTGCTTACATGTTTCAGAAGGTTCGGGATACCTTTCTCCAGTGCTTCCAGATTTTCGTTGTTGAGGTCAGCTTTTGCAACACCGCCATTATATTTCAGAGCACGTACAGTAGCTACGATAACAACTGCGCTTGGGTGCAGGTCTGCCATACGGCATTTGATATCTAGGAATTTCTCTGCACCAAGGTCTGCACCGAATCCAGCCTCTGTAATTGCATAATCAGCAAGTTTCAGAGCCATCTTTGTAGCTGTTACGGAGTTACATCCATGAGCGATGTTTGCGAATGGTCCACCATGAACGATTGCCGGAACGTGTTCCAGTGTCTGAACAAGGTTTGGTTTCAGGGCATCTTTCAGAAGTGCAGTCATAGCACCTTCTGCATGAAGATCACCAGCAGTTACCGGTTTCTGCTCAGCAACTTTACCATATGTATATCCGATGATGATCTTGGAAAGTCTTTCTTTCAGGTCTTTGATATCGCTTGCAAGGCAAAGAACTGCCATGATCTCAGATGCAACTGTGATATCATATCCGTCTTCACGAGGCATACCATTTGTTCTTCCGCCAAGTCCGTCTACTACATTACGAAGCTGACGGTCATTCATATCCACACATCTTCTCCATGTAATCTTTCTTGGATCAATGTTCAGTGCATTGCCCTGGAAGATATGGTTATCAATCATTGCTGCAAGAAGGTTATTTGCTGCACCGATCGCATGGAAGTCACCTGTAAAATGAAGGTTGATATCTTCCATCGGAACTACCTGTGCATAACCACCGCCTGCTGCGCCGCCTTTGACACCGAATACCGGTCCGAGAGATGGCTCACGAAGAGCAACCATAACACTCTTTCCAAGCTTCTGCATACCATCTGCAAGACCTACTGTTGTTGTAGTCTTTCCTTCACCAGCCGGTGTCGGGTTGATTGCAGTTACAAGAATCAGTTTTCCATCTTTCTTGTCACTCTCTTTCAGGAGATTGTAATCAATTTTTGCTTTGTATTTTCCGTACTGCTCCAGATATTTGTCATCAATACCTGCTTTTTCCGCAATCTTTGTGATTGGCAGCATTTCGCACTCCTGTGCAATTTCGATGTCACTTTTGAATCCCATAATTGTCTCCTTTCATTGTAAGCGCCACGTCCCTTTCTAACCATATACCCTCTGCACATATTCGAATATCCCGGGCATCTGTCATTATCCCCATCCAGAACATTCTTCCGGTTAAAAAAAGCAGTATCTGAGAATTTCTCAAATACTGCCCAGACGGTCGGCTCTGCAAATCTCTGATTCCCATGTGGTGATTTCCACTACTCCGCCAGTTACCAGAGACTTTATTAACTTGATGAGAAAATAGTATCATAAACGCTCTTGGTTGTCAAGAAATTGTCAATTTTTTTCTTTTCTTTTAACAAAAGTACAAAAAATTGATTTTTAATTTTGTATATTTTTTACACAAATATGATGTTGACAAATTTTCGAAAATTTTCCTTTGTGAATAAATAAACATAAGGGGACTTCCCCTGGGCTAAAAGATATATATCTCTCTTTGTACATCAAATATGAAATAAATAGAAAAATACCAGGACTCTTCTCTCTCACATGGGGAAGATCTCCTGGCATTTTATCATTCTACTGACAAACTATTAAAAGATATTTAGCTAATCCCAGTAAACTACATTTTCCTATTCTTACTTGCTCTTAGCGTGGCCAAGCAGGGGGCGTCTGAGGGGGACTTTCGGCCTTCGCAACTGTGAGATAGTCCCCCTCAGGGTTTTCTTATTTGCCAAAATCATTGACGGTTCTTAAGGAAGTACCTTAAAAAAGTGGTTTAAGGGTCGGATACAGTTTCTTAAACTTCTGATACTTCTCTTCGTACTTCGCCACAAGTTCTTCTTCCGGCTCTACGGTATCAACTACATGAGCCATCTTCTTTCCGATGGTTTCAACATCCGGATAAGCTCCGCATCCTACAGCAGCAAGCATTGCACCACCCATGGACGGTCCTTCTTCTACTTCAAGGACATCAACCTTAAGGTTCATAACATTTGCAATGATCTTCTTCCACAGCGGGCTCTTTGCGCCGCCGCCGCAGATCTTGGTACGGTCAATTTTGATTCCAAGTTTACGTGCAACTTCCAGTGAATCGCGAAGTCCGAAAGCTACACCTTCCAGAACGGCCTGTGTCATATCTGCTCTTGTGGTATCCATAGACATTCCGAAGAAGACACCTCTTGCATCAGGGTTGTTATGTGGGGATCTTTCTCCCATCAGATATGGAAGGAAGAATACATTATTTTCACCAAGTTTCTGAATCGGTGCCTGCTCTGCAGCAAAATCCTTTGTCTGAAGAATTTCTTCTGCCCACCATTTATTACAGGATGCTGCACTCAGCATGCAGCCCATCAGATGATAGCTTCCATCTGCATGACAGAAAGAATGCAGTGCATTATTTTCGTCAACACCGAAATTTTTGCTTGAGATGAAGATGGTTCCGGAGGTTCCAAGAGAAATATTACACTGTCCGTCACCAACGGTTCCTGTTCCGACTGCTGCTGCCGCATTGTCACCTGCTCCTGCTACGACTTTGACATCTGCGGAGAAACCAAGTTCCTTTGCAACTTCCGGTTTCAATGTTCCAACAACTTCCCAGCTCTCATACAACTTCGGGAGCTGTTCTTCTTTTACATCACAGATTTCCATCATTTCTTTAGACCAGCAACGATTCTTTACGTCCAGAAGCAGCATTCCGGATGCATCAGAAACATCTGTGCAGAAGGATCCGGAAAGTCTGTATGCAAGGTAGTCTTTCGGAAGCATGATCTTTGCGATCTTTGCAAATTTCTCTGGCTCATTTTTTTTCATCCACAGGATCTTTGGTGCTGTAAATCCAGCAAAAGCGATATTTGCTGTATACTGAGATAATTTATCTTTTCCAATTTCGTTGTTCAGATATTCTGTTTCTTTCTGGGAACGTCCATCGTTCCAGAGGATTGCAGGACGGATCACCTGATCATTTTCATCCAATGTTACCAGTCCATGCATCTGTCCACCAAAGCCGATTCCGGCTACCTGAGAGCGGTCAATTCCTTCGGTCAGTTCTTTCATACCCTCAACACTCTGGGTAAACCAGTCTTCCGGATTCTGTTCTGACCAGCCCGGATGTGGGAAAAACAGTGGATATTCTTTTGATACGATATTACAGATTTTTCCTGATTCTTCCATCAGAAGAAGTTTTACTGCGGAAGTACCAAGGTCAACACCGATATAGTACATATTTCCTCCTTACTACGACATCCCAGGAAAACTCCCGGGATGCCTGTATTGGTTTTATTTTATTTTTTTAAATTTAGCCCCAAGGATTTTCTGTTGGGTATCTTACGCCTGCCGGCTGATTGTAACCGATTTCTTCAACCGGAACGCCGATATATTTGAATACTTCGAAGAGAGCTTTTCCAAAGTGTCCGAATGCTACTGCGCCATGATGCGGGAATCCTCCCTCGATAAGTACGTGACGATAGAAACGTCCCATTTCCGGAATAGCGAATACACCAATTGCTCCAAAGGAACGAGTTGCAACCGGAAGAACCTCGCCGTGTGCAATGTAAGCACGAAGTTTGTTATCAGCTGTGCTCTGCAGACGATAGAATGTGATATCTCCAGGTTTGATATCTCCCTCCAGAGTTCCGTTTGTAACTTCGATTGGAAGGGATCTTGCCATGATCATCTGATATTTCATCTCGCAGAAGGAAAGTTTGCTGGAAGCAGTATTTCCACAATGGAATCCCATGAATGTATCTTTCAGTGTATAATCGAATTTTCCTTCGATGGATTCTTTGTACATATCCTTCGGTACGGAGTTGTTGATATCAAGCAGTGTAACGATATCGTTGCTTACTACCTGTCCGATGAACTCACTTAATGTACCATAGATATCAACTTCACAGGATACCGGGATGCCCTGGGATGTCAGACGGCTGTTTACATAGCAAGGAACGAATCCGAACTGTGTCTGGAATGCCGGCCAGCATTTTCCTGTCAGAGTTACGTATTTACGATATCCTCTGTGATCTCTTACCCAGTCTTTCAGGGTCAGTTCATACTGAGCAAGTTTTGAAAGAACTTCCGGTTTCTTGTTTCCGGCACCAAGCTCTTCTTCCATTTCTTTAACGATTTCCGGAATTCTTTCATCACCTTCATGTTTGTTGAATGCTTCAAACAGATCCAGTTCAGAGTTTTCTTCGATTTCCACACCAAGGTTGTAAAGCTGTTTGATCGGAGCGTTACAAGCAAGGAAGTTTGTCGGACGTGGTCCAAAGCTGATGATCTTAAGGTTGCTTAAACCTTCAACTGCTCTTGCGATTGGAAGGAAGTCATGGATCATATCTGCACAGTCTTCTGCATCGCCAACCGGGTATTCCGGAATATAAGCCTTTACATTACGAAGCTGCAGGTTGTAGCTTGCATTCAGCATACCACAGTAAGCATCCCCACGTCCCTGGCAAAGGTCATTCTGTGTTTCTTCTGCTGCAGCGATGAACATTTTAGGTCCATCGAAATGTTTTGCAAGAAGTGTCTCGGAGATTTCCGGTCCGAAGTTTCCAAGATATACACAAAGTGCATTACATCCTGCTTTTTTGATATCTTCCAGAGCCTGAACCATATGAATTTCACTCTCTACGATACAGATTGGACATTCGTAGATGTCTTTTGCATCATATTTTTTAGCATAAGCTTCTACAAGAGCTTTTCTTCTGTTTACGGAAAGGCTTTCCGGGAAACAGTCACGGCTTACAGCAACGATTCCAACTTTTACTTCTGGCATGTTATTCATGATAAAAATTCCTCCATATTATATAGTAGATATTTATTTTATGTTTCGTTTCTTAGTTCACGATCAGTCGATTCCGACATTCTCACCCTTCAGTCCGTTGAATGCGCCTTCGATAGCTGCTTCTTCGTGACCGATCAGCCATTTATTTTTAGCGGTAAGGAGCTTGTCCTCTCCTTCTGCTGCTTTTTCAAAAGTCAGTTCTGTGTTTGTTCCTTTCGGAAGAACTACAACACACTGGAAACCACTTTCATTTACATGACACGGTGCATAATGAAGTGTTGTTGCATATACTTCAATTGCTGTACCTGCCGGAACAAGAAACGCCTCTACTTTGGATGTGTCATATGTAAAATCCTTTTCTACATCCTGCTGATGTCCGATCAGCAATACCAGGTCTGTCACTGCAACATTGATTTCGGAGCTGCGGTGGTATTCCAGACCATTTAATTTCTTATTATGTCCGTTGCAATATCCGATTTCGATCGGCAGACCGCCATATCCTTTGTTCTGCAGTTCTTTTGCAACCGGCAGTGCTTCCATTTCTTCTACGGAAGGAACGTAAGTTACATCCTCCGGCACCGGAGTATGCTTCATTTCCTTCAGGAGTTCCGTAAAATCATACCCCTCCAGTACTTTACCATATCTACGGAACGCGTCATCTGCTACATTCTGAATCCTCACCTGAAGTTACCTCCTTTATTTTTATGTTGAAACCATCATATCATGAAGTCCTTTTCCTTTCGCCAGTTTTTTTGTCCTCTTTAGTGCACTTTTTTGACCTTTGTATTTTTCCAATTTCATAAACTGTTTGATAAACACATAAAAAACAGGCGTTTCTGATTCGCCTGTTTTTGTATTTTTATTCTTTATTTTTCTCTTTCAACTTCACTTGGCAAAATACCATATCGTTTCTGGAATTCTCTTGTAAATGCACGACTGCTGCTAAATCCGTTATCCATTGCAATCTGACTGATCGTCTTATCAGAATTCAGAAGTTCCCGATACGCATAGGTCATACGAATATCCTGCAGATACGTCTTAAAATTGACATTTGCATATTTCTGAAACATTCTGGATAAATATGCATCGGAATAACCGAACATATTCGCCACATCAGTCAGTTTGAGTTCTTCCTGATAATGCTCTCTCATATAGGAAGTAATTCTTGCAAGCGCATCCAGACGGCGGCTGTGGCGCACTTCCTGCTCTCCCGCCTCATCCAGACGGTAATGGTTGACCAGCAGATACAATACATCATAATAAAAGGAACGAATCTTAAACTCATACCCGGTTCCTCGCTTGCCGTATAATTTATACATTTCCCGTATCAACCGCCAGAGCTGTGAATCCGTCTCCTGCTCATTTGCTGCAAATCGGATAAAACGATGTGCGGTAAAATAATCCTCGAACTGTTTCAGCGGAATCTGAAGGACTGCTGTATGATTTTCCTCCGGGGAATCTATCGAATGTACTTCGTTGGAGTTAATGATCATCAGCTCCCCTGCTTTGAGCGGATGTTTTTCATCATTTAAATAAAATGTAAGAGAGCCTTCCATCACGGCAAAGATTTCGATGGATGTATGCCAGTGTTTTTCTCTCACATAATTCCCCTGGCTCCCTTCAAATAAGAAAAATTTAAACGGCAATCCCTCATCCGGGATCACCAGTTCATGCTGGAATTCCATGTCATAACCTCTTTCCTGTAATCGTTTTTGATGACATTTATACAAACAAAATTAACTATTTTCAATTAATTTATATCATAACATGAAGATATTCCTTTTACAAGCAAGGGAAAATAAGTGGTCTCACCGGGAATCCTTTATTTTATCTTATCGCATCTTTCATCGACTTCACATATTCTCCTATATATGGCACGCACTCAGCCCCATGCGTCTCGCAAAGTTTGACGATCGCGGAACCTACAATAACACCATCAGCCTGCGCCGCTATCTTCTTCGCCTGCTCTGGTGTAGAAATACCAAATCCTACCGCACATGGAATATCTTTCTGTGCCTTAACCAGTTCCACCATAGCTCCAATATCCGTCGTGATCTGACTTCGCATACCGGTAACTCCAAGTGAAGATACACAGTAAACAAAACCTTCTGCTTCTTTTGCGATCATTGAAATTCTCTCATGAGAAGTCGGTGCGATCAAAGAGATCAGATCCAGTCCATACTTCTCTGCAACAGATGCGAACTCTTCTTTTTCTTCAAAAGGAACATCCGGAAGGATCATTCCATCCATTCCAACCTCTGCTGCTCTCTTGCAAAAACGCTCGATTCCATAAGAAAAAACAACATTCGCATAGGTCATAAATACCATCGGGATGGAACTGTTTTTGCGGATTTTTTCTACCATATCAAAGACTTTATCTGTGGTAACTCCACCGGACAGAGCACGCAGGTTTGCACCCTGGATAACAGGTCCTTCTGCTGTCGGATCAGAAAATGGAATACCAAGTTCGATCAGATCTGCACCTGCTTCTTCCATGGCATAAACAATTTTTTCGGTAACATCAAGGGACGGATCCCCGCAGGTAACAAACGGGATAAATGCTTTTCCCTTTGCAAATGCTTCTGTAATTTTCTTATTCATGGATATCCTCCCCTCTGTAACGTGCAATTGCTGCACAGTCCTTGTCTCCTCGTCCGGAAATGGTGATAACTACAATCTGATCTTTACGCATCTGCGGTACGATCTTTCTCGCGTAGGCAACTGCATGAGCACTCTCGATTGCCGGAATAATACCTTCTGTTCTTGACAGATATTCAAATGCATCTACTGCTTCGTCGTCTGTTACCGGCACATATTCTGCTCGGCCGATATCATAAAGATGTGCATGTTCCGGTCCAACACCCGGGTAATCCAGACCGGCGGAGATGGAATAAACCGGTGCGATCTGACCATACTCATCCTGGCAGAAATAAGACTTCATACCGTGGAAAATACCAAGTTTTCCGGTTGCGATCGTTGCTGCAGTCTCAGCAGTATTGACACCGCGTCCAGCTGCCTCACAACCAATCAGGCGAACTCCCTCGTCCTCAATAAAGTTGTAGAAAGTTCCGATTGCATTGGAACCACCGCCAACACAGGCAAGTACAGCATCCGGAAGTTTTCCTTCTTTTTCCAGAATCTGTTCTTTGATCTCCTTGGAAATAACTGCCTGGAAATCACGAACAATTGTCGGAAATGGGTGCGGTCCCATGACAGATCCGAGCACATAATGTGTATCGGAAACACGGTTTGTCCACTCTCTCATCGTCTCAGAAACGGCATCTTTCAGGGTTGCAGTTCCAGATGTAACGGCATGTACTTTGGCTCCCAGAAGGCGCATTCTGTATACGTTCAGTGCCTGACGTTCGGTATCTTCTTTACCCATGAAGACTTCACATTCCATGCCCATAAGAGCGGCTGCTGTCGCTGTCGCAACACCGTGCTGTCCGGCTCCGGTCTCTGCGATAACACGCGTTTTTCCCATCTTTTTGGCAAGTAAAACCTGTCCCAGAACGTTGTTGATCTTGTGTGCTCCGGTATGATTCAGATCCTCACGTTTCAGATAAACTTTTGCTCCACCGAGGTCTTCTGTCATGTGTACTGCGTAGTACAGACGTGACGGACGACCTGCATAATTGTTCAGTAAATCTGTCAGTTCACGGTTGAATTCCAGATCATCTTTGTAATGATTATATGCTTCTTCCAGTTCTAGCACTGCATTCATCAGTGTCTCCGGAATGTACTGCCCTCCATGTATTCCAAATCTTCCTTTTGACATTTATATTCTCCTCAAATTCTTCTTACGATATCCACAACTTGCCGGATCTTTTTCGGATCTTTCCACTTTTCTGTCTCTACACTGCTGCTTAGGTCCACAGCATATGGCCGGATTTCATAAATCGCCTGTTTCATATTCAAAGCACCGATTCCCCCGGCAAGAAAAAACGGTCGCTCTATTTCCGGAATCAATGACCAGTCGAATGTCTTTCCTGTTCCTCCACTGCCCTGATCCAGAAGAATATAATCCGCCGGACTCTGTACTGCTTTTTCAATATCTTCTGCTGTTTTTACAGAAAAAGCTTTGATAATGGGCTTATCTGATAACTGTTTTAATTCTCTGATGTAAGTTTCATCTTCCTGTCCATGAAGCTGTGCTGCTGCAAGTGTTCCATCATTCAGAAGCCCTGTAACCAGTTCCATTGAAGCATTTACAAATACTCCGACCGGCTGGATTTCCGGTGAAAGTTCTTTTACCAGTTCCCGGACTTTCTCTGCCGTTACACTCCGGAAGCTCTTTGGAAATTCTATAATAAATCCACAGTAATCCGGGCCAGACTCATTCACTGCCAGGATGTCTTCTCTGCGTCTGAGACCACATATTTTGATTTTTGTTTTTATGCGATTTTCTATTCTCATCTTCTATATCTCTGTTGTTTTTATTCTTCTGCCAGAGGTGCTCCATTCAACTCTTCCAGAGCTGCTTTTTTGTCTTTACTTCTCATCAGAGTCTCCCCGATCAGCACTGCCTCAATCTGATTATCGTGCAGTTTTTTTATATCATCAGCGGTACGGATACCGCTTTCGGATACAAAAATCACATTTTCCGGTGCCAGTTTACGAAGCCGGATACTGTTTTCCATATCCACCTCAAACGTTTTCAGATCACGGTTATTCACTCCAATGATTCTGGCACCGCTCTTTAAAGCTCTTTCTACTTCCTGTGCGTCATGCGCTTCAACCAGAGCATCCATTCCAAGATCTTCTGCCATTTCCCGGTATTCACGAAGCTGTGTATCATCAAGCAGCGCGCAGATCAGAAGTACAGCTGCGGCACCATAAGCGGCCGCCTGCAGAATCATATAATCATCGATCACAAAATCTTTTCGAAGTACCGGAATGTCCACTTCGGATGCAATTTCCCACAAATACTGATCTGATCCCTGGAAATAAAATGGCTCTGTCAGACAGGAAATTGCTACTGCTCCGGCCGCCTTATACTCTTTTGCAATATCCAGATACGGAAAATCCGGTGCAATCAGTCCTTTGGAAGGGGATGCTTTTTTGACCTCACAGATATAGGACATTCCAGGTTTTTTCAGTGCCTGATAAAAACTGTGCGGTGTTTTTGCTGTCTCCGACTGGATCAGCGGATTCAGCAGCATCTGTACCTTTTTTTGCTGAATCTCACGGATCAGGTCTTCTCTTGGCATTTCTATTTTGTCTTTCTCGATACGTTCCCTTGTTTTTTCGGCAATCTCATTTAATATGTTCATCTTTGAATTCTCTTTTCTTTATAAAGTCCAGGTATCTCATATTCTTATTTAATACACTGACTTTTTTATTATAACACTTAAGCATTGGAGCAGGTGATGAACTCCTCTAATTTTCTTAAAGCTGCTCCACTGTCAATCAGCTCTTCTGCCATTCGTACACCTTTTTCTATAGATTCTGCTTTACCGGCGATATACAGAGCCGCTCCTGCATTGAGGCAGACTGCCTGACGCTTCGGTCCCCTTTCTTCACCTTTCAGAATCTTCTTTGTAATCTCTGCATTTTCTGCCGGTGTACCACCTACCAGATCATCTTTACTGCATCTCTCATATCCAAACTGCTCCGGCGTGATCTCATAAGACTGGAACCAGCCATCCTTGATCTCGCATACAGAAGTTGGGGCACTCATAGAAATCTCATCCAGTTTATCCTGTCCGAAAACAACCATTCCTTTTGTCACGCCAAGCTTTGCCATAACCTGCGCAAGTGGCTCTACAAGCGTCTGATCAAACACACCCATAAGTTCCATATTTGCTCCTGCCGGATTACTTAAAGGTCCAAGAATATTAAACACAGTACGGATTCCAAGTTCTTTACGGATTGGTGCTACATACTTCATAGCAATGTGATAATTCTGTGCAAACAGGAAACAGATATTAATTTTTTTCAGGAGTTCAGCACTCTTTTCCGGTGGAATTGTAATATTTACCCCAAGTGCCTCAAGGACATCTGCTGCCCCACTTTTAGATGATGCGGCACGATTTCCATGCTTTGCAACCGATATTCCTCCTGCAGCGATCACCAGAGAAGAGGTCGTCGAAATATTAAAAGAATTGGCTCCGTCACCGCCGGTTCCAACGATTTCTAGAACATCCAGATCATGCAGTAGTTTGATACAATGTGCTCTCATTCCTGCTGCTGAAGCAGTAATCTCATCAATCGTTTCTCCCTTCATGGAAAGTGCCGTGAGATAAGAAGACATCTGAACCGGTGTTGCCTGTCCACTCATAATTTCGTCCATAACGCTTTCTGCTTCCTGATATGTCAGATCTTCTTTTTGGGAAAGTTTTATGATTGCTTCTTTGATCATTTTAGTTTTCTCCTTGTCTATGCTCTTACAACATTTATAAAATTTTCTATCATCTTTTTTCCATCCGGCGTCATAACAGATTCTGGATGAAACTGTACTCCATAAATTGGATATTCTGTATGTTCTACCGCCATAATCTCGCCATCTTCTGCCTCTGCCGTAACCTTAAGTACATCCGGCAATTTATCTTTTAATGCTGCCAGTGAATGATATCTGGCTGCCTGAAAGCTGTCTCCCAGTCCCTCAAAAATCCTGCTCTTTCCTACCGTATAAATCGTTTTTTTCTTTCCATGCATCAGCTCTTTCGCATAAGAAACTTCTCCGCCAAAAGCCTCACAGATTGCCTGATGTCCCAGACAGATCCCAAGAATCGGAAGTCTTCCTACAAAATATCTGATTGCCTCTATGCAGATTCCTGCATCTGACGGTTTTCCGGGGCCCGGTGAAATGATCAGGGCTTCCGGTCTCATTGCTTCAATTTCTTTGACTGTATATTCATCGTTTCGAACAACTTTTATATCAGGTTCTACAGAACCGATCAACTGATATACGTTATAAGAAAAACTGTCATAATTATCAATCAGTACGATCATTCCAATCCCTCCTGTGACTTTTCGATTGCCAGAACTACGGCTCTTGCTTTGTTGCAGCACTCGTCAAACTCTTTTTCCGGAACACTGTCTGCCACGATTCCTGCACCGGAGCGGATACAGATCTCACCATTTTTCTTATATACCAGGCGGATTGCAATACAGGTATCCAGATTTCCCGCAAAATCAAGATATCCGATCGCTCCACCGTATATTCCTCGTTTGCTCTGCTCCAGTTCTTCAATAATCTGACATGCCCTGAATTTCGGTGCTCCGGAAAGCGTTCCTGCCGGTAAAATAGAGTCCACGGCATCTACCGCATCTTTATCTTCTCGAAGCTCTCCGGCAACCGTAGAACCAATATGCATTACCTGTGAAAAGTGTTCCACACTCATATATTTTTCTACTTCTACCGTTCCGATCCTGCTGATTCTTCCGATGTCATTTCGCCCAAGATCCACCAGCATATTGTGTTCTGCAAGTTCCTTTTCGTCTTTCAGAAGTCCCTCTTCCAGTTCCTGATCTTCCTGCTTTGTCTTGCCTCTCGGTCTTGTTCCTGCCAGTGGAAAAGTAGTCAGTTTTTTGTCTTCCAGCTTGACAAGTGTTTCCGGGGAAGCACCTGCAATTTCGATATCATCACTGGAAAAATAGAACATATACGGAGACGGATTGGTTGCCCTCAGAACCCTGTAAGTATCAAACAGGCTACCCTCGGCTTTTGCTCTCATCGGGTTGGAAAGCACCACCTGAAAAATATCCCCTTCATGAATATAATGCTTTGCCTTTTCTACCATTTTGCAATATTTTTCTTTAGGAAACTGAGGACTGATCGTTGAGCCAAGTTGCAATGGCCGAAACTCTTCTTTTTCTCCATTTCGAATCAGATCTGCCATTTCTGCAAGCTTTTTTTCTGCTTTCTGGTAAGAGTTTTCCAAATCATCCAACATAACACCTGTGATCAGAAGTACCTTTTGTCTGTAATGATCAAACGCGATCACCTGATCAAAAAGCATCAGATCCATGTCTCTGAAATCCGGATCTTCGTGTTCTCCGAGCTTCAGTTTGGGTTCGCTGTATTTGATATAATCGTATGAAAAATATCCAACAAGTCCGCCCGTAAATGGAGGCATCTCCTCTATCACCGGACTTTTATACTCTCGTAAGATTTCTCTTAATGTATCACCCGGATGCATTACCTTTTTTACAGTTTCTTCTTTGTCTGCCACTTCTGTATGCCGGATTTTCATAAGCCCATCCGTACAGGTAATCTCCATTGTTGGTTCATATCCCAGGAAAGAATATCTTCCCCATACTTCTGTCTGGCTGGCACTCTCAAGCAGATAACAATGTCTGCTTGCTTTTCTTAAGGTTCTCATAGCCTCTACCGGAGTGTATCTGTCTGCATATACCTCGCGGCAGACCGGAACTCTTTTGTACTGTCCTTTTGCTGCAATTTTTCTGATGTCTTCTATCGTAGGATACATGGATCTTACCTCCTTTTCTGATTCTGAAAAAATGAAAGACAGTTGTTCCGTGCCAAAGGCACTCCCTTAACTGTCATAATAAAAAAGCCCGCCCATGACAGAATCCTGCTTCTGTCAAGGACGAGCGTTAAAATTCACCCGCGGTGCCACCCTGATTCACGGAACGACCCGTGCACTTTGCGGAATACCTGCATATTCCCGGCAACTGACGTATGCCTTACGTCACAGAATACTAAACAAAAGCCTTTCCCTGTGCCCTCAGCGGTCCATTTAGCAACCTGCATTTCCACCCGGCTCTCACCCTCCCGGACTCTCTGTGCGCGCATAACTGCTTTTATCTCCGCTTCAACGGTTTAATTAGCTAAATTAAATTTTTTATAAAATATCATGTTTTTTTGTCATTGTCAATAGTGTCAGACAAATTTTACATTTTCATCACTATTCTCCGCCTGCAAAGTCTATTCTACTTCTGATAGAAACCTCAAAATTCCCTTCGCCACACCATCCTTTTCATTCGTATCTGTCACATAAGGGGCTGCTTTTCTGCAGTTTTCTGTGCCATTTCCCATCGCCATTCCATATTTTACAGACGTCAGCATACTGATATCATTATCCGCATCTCCAAAAGCCATTGCTTCCTCTGTTGAAATCTCCAATTTTTTCAAAAGCCACAGAAGCGTCTTTCCCTTTCCTGCATCTATATGTCCGACTTCCATCAGATTTGGCACAGATGAAGTTACATAGATATTGGGGATTTCTTTGTCCAACGAAGTATACAGTCGTTCTTTGTCCTCATAACGACAAACAAAAGAAATACTGTCCAGCTCTTCTGCATGTTTCTGTGCAAATCTGCAGATATCTTTTACTGGCTTTCTGGTAGCTTTAATGTATTTCGCACCATACTCTGTCGCCAGATATTGTATCGGATCTTTAACATATGCCTCTTCTGCATAAGGCACTCCGTCAATCACCACTTCCAGGACCATATTTTCTCTTTTTCGCACTGCAATAGCAGCTTCCACCGACTCTTTTTCCAGGAGACACTGATAGACTCTTTTTCCTTCTCTTACCGAATAAACAGCACCTCCATTAGCCGTGATCACATACTCCACTCCCGGATAATTTCGGATCATTTCCGGTATGGAATGAAAAGATCTGCCCGTTGCCGGTACAATATATATTCCATGCTGTACTGCCAGATCCAGTACCTCTCTTGTTTTTGGTGATAATTCCTTACAATCTGTCAACAAAGTCCCGTCAAGATCACTTGCAATTAATCTGATGCTCAATTTTTTCTCCTCTGTATGTACAGGCCTGTTTTTCGCAGGCTGTGAAATCTTTTTCTGTTATCCTCTATTATATAAAAATTGCATACTTTTTTCCACTCAGAATGCAGGATTTCCTCTTTTAAACTTTGCAGAATATGGTATACTAAAGAACTAGAAAGATTACAGCTGTTACTCAAACAGTGTATACAAAGGAGTATATAGATTATGAAATTTATTTATCCTGCGGTTTTCCGCAAAACAGACAGGGGAACTTACAAAGGCTTTTTCCCGGATCTGGCTGAATGCTACGGTGAAGGTGAAACTCTGGATGAAGCTATAGAAGAAGCCAACGAAGCTGCTTATAACTGGATTTCTCTGGAGCTTGATGAAGATGACTGTCAGCTGCCTCCGGTTTCTGATGAAGATGATCTGGAACTGGAAGATGGAGATATTGTACGAAATATTTCCGTAAATATCAGATTCTACGAAGGCTGGGATGAGTGATCATTCCTGCCTTTCTCTTTCTAAAATATATGAAATTTGTTGTAAGGAGTTTATATGTCTGTTTTTTCTGATACACTTACCCGTTATATCGAACACAAAAATATAAAAGTCTTTTCTCTGGCAAAATATTGTAATCTGGATCGTTCTACCATGTACAAAATCCTCAATGGAAAACGGAACCCGCCATCTTCTGAAGTTTTTGAAAAGATGACACAGTTCATGCATCTTACACCTATAGAATACAACTTTCTGAAAGAAACACTGGAGATCACTCAGGTTGGACCCGATACATATTACACTCGAAAGAGTGTGGAAAATTTTATCTGTCAGTTTCCGGATCAGCCTGCCACCGATATCACAGGAAGTTCTTTCTCACCGGATCCTGTATCTGAGCAGTGCCAGACTGACTGTATTTCACTGGTCTCTCAGCAACATATCGACTATTATGTACATCAGATGATACTTTCTGAATCCGTTCATGCAGATGGCAAAATTGCCATGTTCATTCAACCGGATTATAAATTTCTTTTCAGTCTCCTCGCCAGTCTGCATGCATCTGCATCGCTGAAGATTGACCACATCTTCTGTGTTGGAACCGAATATGCCTTTACCAAAGATCACCAGCTGATCAATTTGAAATATCTTCGTGAAATTTTTCCTTTATATATGGCTGGACTGGATTATTCCCTCTGGTATTATTACGACAGAATTCAGTCACATTATTACAATTTTAATCTTTTTCCTTGTATGATTCTGACATCTGATGCTGCTATCCTCTGCAGTTCCGATTATCAGAATGGCATATTCATCAAATCTCCTGATGTCGTACAGCTTTTATGGAATCAGTTTATATCCTACAAAGAACAGTGCAGTCTTTTTTTCAGACCTGCTCCTCTTACTCCCGAAAATCACAGGGCAGTTATTGACAGCATGTTTGATACCTTCTATGACCAGAATGATTTGATCGGTATTCAGCCTGAACCATGTCTGACACCTTTTTTTACCGGAAACCTCTTACATGAAATATTTAATTATGATCTTCCGCAGGCAGATGCTATCCTTGCGGCAGCAGAGCAGGCTTTTCAGATGAATATGGTTAAAATCCAGAATGAGCAGTTTCTGATCTATTCTACTCGGGAAGGACTTCTGCAGTTTGCAAAAACCGGACTCACAGATGAAATCCCTGAGATTTTCTATCACCCTTTAACTGTGGAACAACGTATTGAGATTTTGAATGGTGTTCGCCAATGCTGCGAAACCGGTGTCTATCGATTCCTTCAGAAACCTTTAAGCCATCTGCCCCACAACCTTCACTTCTGTATTCGCGGGACTATGGGAAGTATGGTTTTCAGAAATAACACCGGGCAGATCATTGTACTGAACATAGAGGAAACCTGCCTGGTCAGTATTTTTCGTGACTATCTGGAGCATATGAATCCAGCCAGTTACTATTCTACCGAAAAAGCAGTGGAACTGGTTGACCAGATCATTCACGACCTGCAGGACAACAGAGATTAATTTTTGCATATATCCATATAAACGAAAACACCCATATGACCGTGGATTCTCTGAATCTACAATCATATGGGTGCTTTTTCATTCTCATACGCGCCGGATCATTTAACCATTAATATTATATAATTTATTATTTGCAGAATACAAGATGTGGCATAATTTGTGGACAGACTTTTTATATAAAGCAGAACAAAATTTACAGTTGACATTCTAAAATCTCTGTGATAATATAATCAACACAAAAAATTGAATATGGTTTAATTGGAAACGTACATTCCCCTCGGAATGATTAACGAACAACACATGCTCTTGTAACTTACGTAAACAGTAATAGATACAGGCAAAATGCTATCACCAACGGTGATTTGGAATGCATTTTGACCAGGTTACTGTGAACGGAGTGAACAGTAACCTGTAGTTATCATTAATTAGAACAAGGAGAATTTTTTTTATGCCCAAAAACAAATTTCAGGAAGTAATTTTTACAATTATTATGGTATTTTTCATGGTTTATGCCATGATCTGCTACAACATCTCACTGAACATCGGTGGAATGTCAAACGAAGTATTCCTTTCTGCATTCCATGAACTTATCATCATGGGACCGATTGCTTTCATTCTTGACTTTTTCATCGTATCTAAACTTGCATTTATGTGTGCAGCACGTATGGTAGATTTCAGAAATTGTCATCCATTCAGTAAAATTCTTGCTATTTCTGTACCATCTGTGGCATTTATGTGCCCACTGATGAGCCTTGCTGCTACAATCCTGTTTAAGAATGCAGGAAGTCAGTTCATCGCTGTATGGATTCAGACGACAGCTATGAATTTCCCGGCGGCATTTTTCTGGCAGCTCATCTATGCCGGACCAATCGTTCGTTTTATCTTCAGACATATCTTCAGAGAAAATGAACGAGTACAGGATGCAGCTGTTTCTGCTGAATAAGCCAGTTATTATAAAAGGAAAACTGCACAAAAAATCTGGTCTGCAGGAATCACAAAAGATTTCCTGTATGACCAGATTTTTGTTTGTACTTATTCAGAATATCCATCCAGCAAATTCCGATAAAAAGGTACTTCTGATTACAGAAGATAAATCGGAAGTTCGTCTTTGATATGAACCGGACCATTCACTGTTTCCGGCTGCTCGCCCTTCACAAATGCTTTCTCCAGCTCTTCGGAATTCTGTGGTGTGAGAACGGATGTCTTCACTGCTTTCTTTGCCGGAGCCTTTCTTGTTGTTTTTCTGGCTGCAGTTGTCTTCTTTGCCGCTGTTTTCTTTGTCGGAGCCTTCTTAGCCGCCGGAGCTGCTTCTGCTTTTACCGGTGCTTTTACTTCCTCTGCTGGTTTTGTTTCTGCCTTTACTTCTGTTTTTTTTGCATCTGCGTTTGCTGCACGCAGGATGCTGTCCTTACCTACTGACACGATTCATTACCTCCTCTGCCAACTCTGTATATTCTTTTGCACTTCTGCTGGATTTCCTGTATTCTACAACCGGGATGCTGTTATCCTGAGACCATTCCACAGAACTGTCTACACGGATCACATGCTCAAATACATAAATACTCTCCAGCTGATGCAATGTTTCCATTGTCTGTTTGAAGTAATTCTTGCGGGTATCCACCTTGGTCACTGCAATTCCGGCAACCTCAAGATCCGGCGAAATCTGCTTTACTTCATTCAGAAATTCGAACATATTTGCAAGGCCAAACATCCCCCACGGGCTCGCTTCTACTGGGATGATCACCTTGTCCGAAGCGCACAGAATGTTCATGACCCAACCGCCAAGTGTCGGCGGTGCATCGATCAGGATGTAATCATAAACTTCTGAATCTTTGACCTTCTGCAGGCATTTCCGAAGGATAAACTCTCTCTGCCATTTAGTAAAAAGTTCGTATTCAATCGAACTCATCAGGGTAGAGGACGGAACCAGATCCAGATTCTCGTACGGTGTATGCACGATATAATCAGTCAGATCTTCCTGTTTCCCAATCGCATGATAAAGGTTCTTCTCTCCCTGTGCATGCTCCAGCACCCAGTCTTCCGGGAAGAATGCCAGCGACAGATTCAGCTGCATATCTCCATCCACCAGCAAAACTTTCTTTCCGGCACGCGCCATAGCTGCACCAAGGTTTGAACAGGTGGTAGATTTGCCACTTCCGCCTTTGTTATTGGTAAAACAGATCGTCACGGTCTTTCCCATTGAAATCCCTCCATAAAAAATGTCATTTCCTATGTCACATTATAAGGGATTCTGTCAAAATTGGCAATGCTTATTGCTTATTATTTCAGCAGGTATTTGTTGTTTGTGTTGTTTCAGTCCAGAATTTTTCCGTCAACGGAGATTGTAACAACCTGCCACGGAATGAATTTCCCGCTGTTCTGGAGAGCTTTTTTTGCTGCCATTTCCAGACCGCCGCAACACGGAACTTCCATACGCACAACCGTCATACTGCTGATATTATTGCTTTGGATAATTTCTTCCAGTTTCTCACTGTAATCTACACTGTCCAGTTTCGGACAGCCCACTAAAACAACTTTCCCTCTGATAAAATCCTGATGAAAATTTGCGTAGGCATAGGCAGTACAGTCTGCTGCGATCAAAAGCTTCGCGCCCTCAAAATACGGTGCCTGCGTCGGCACAAGCTTAATCTGCACCGGCCACTGCTGCAGCTGAGATTCCATTTTATTTTCAGTCGGAGCTGTTGTCTCACGCTTCATCTGACGCATACGGCTTCCCGGACATCCACCGCTCATATGATGTGCTGATTTATTCTCGCCTGCTTTTTTTCGCTGATTTGCAAGTACAGCCTCTTCATCATAAGCTGCTGCTTCTCTCTCTACGAATGTGATCGCACCGGTCGGACAGGCTGGCAGACAGTCACCAAGTCCGTCGCAATAATCGTCACGCAGAAGCTTCGCTTTGCCGTCAACCATTCCGATTGCGCTCTCGTGGCAGGCAGCCGCACACGCACCACATCCGTTGCATTTTTCTTCGTCTATATGAATAATTCTTCTTATCATAAATAACCTCCTGTTTTGTATTTTTCTATTTTTTCATGCCTTGACCTTACATCCGCAGGATACTAAAATAGAGGCAAAAAATATGTGGTTATAACCACAAACAAATTAAAATGGAGATTTTTATGAATTATAAAAAAAGCAACGGATTAAACTATATACTGATTTCTGACACAGCACTCTTCCAGGGCTGTTCCCCTGTCGAAACAGAAAAGCTACTGTCCGGTATGCAATTTTTCACAAAAGCATATAAAAAAGGAGTTCCGGTTTATCACGCCGGAACTCCTGTATCTGATATCGGAATCGTTTTGCACGGTGTTGTTCAGATTGAAAATAATGACCTCTGGGGAAACAAAAATATCATCAGCCTTGCCCAGGCCGGAGAAGTTTTTGCAGAAGCATATGCCTGTATTCCCGGAGAACCCATGATGGTTGATGTTATCGCCTTAGAAGACTGCGAGATTCTCTTTCTAAATGTTCCCAGACTATTCCAGCTTGCCTCTTCCGGTAAAGGAGAATACTCTGTGCTGATCCGCAATCTTACCATGATCAGTGCACGCAAAAACCTGCTGCTCTCCCGCCGTATTCTCCACACATCCTCCAAAAAGATCCGTGGCCGCCTGCTCTCTTATCTTTCCCATCAGGCCGAATTACAGGGCAGCCGCTATATCGATATTCCCCTGAACCGTCAGCAGCTTGCTGACTATCTCAGCCTTGACAGGAGCGCCCTGTCCAAAGAACTGGCTAAGATGAAACAGGACGGACTGCTGGATTACCATAAAAACAGTTTTGTCCTGAAAAATGTGTAAGCTCACTCAGAATTCAAAAACCTTTTTAATGCTTTCATAATGAAGAAATTTGTCTTCTGCCGCAAATCCTTTGATCTGCTCCAGAGTTGCAAACATATATCCATCTGTTTCTTCTGTCTGCAGCTTCAAATCTTTGTCATCGATATCCATGACGAAGCGATACACATCCACAAAATAATTATCTCCCTCACCCGGATTCTCACGTTTATAAGTAAACAGATAGCCGCCTTCTGCATTTCTGACATCCAGTCCGGTCTCTTCTTTTACCTCTCGAAGAACCGCCTCATAAGACTCTTCTCCTGCCTGCGCAGCACCACCGGAAACCTCCCAGCAGCCCGGTGCCCATGCCTTGGTCATAACACGTTTGGTAATCAGAAAAGTTCCATCCGGACGTGCAACTACGCCAAGCACTGTCAGATGGTATTCTCCATCTTTCAGACACCAGTCGTTACGTTTCATAGTGCGTCCTGTCGGCTTCTTATCTTTATCATAAATATCCCAAAATTCCATTTTTTTATCTCCCTGTTGCGTTTTCTGCTGTTTATTTTTATAATGATTTATGACTTTATCATAGCATTCCAAAGAAGTTATTGCAAACAGGAGTTTTGTATTTATATAGATAAAACAGAAAGGAAATCACCATGAACTTTAGAGATATGGCAGAACAAAATGAATCCTGGATCATCGAACAGCGACGTTATTTTCACGCACATCCGGAGCTTTCTTTTGAAGAAAGAAATACCACCCATGAAATCGGAAATCGTCTGAAGGAGATGGGACTTATCCCTCACTATTACCCGGATTACAACGGTCTCTGGACAATGATCAAAGGTGGAAAATCTACCCTGGACAGTAAGACCATTGCACTGCGTGCAGATATTGATGCATTACCGGTTGAGGAACATACCGGTCTTTCTTTCTGCAGCCAGAATCCTGGCGTCATGCATGCCTGTGGACACGATTGCCATATTGCAATGCTCCTTGGCGGCATCCGACTGCTGATGGCACAGAAAGAACAATTAAAAGGCAATGTAAAGATTATTTTCCAGGCTGCTGAAGAATCCTGCCATGGTGCGCAGTATTATGTAGAGCATGGTTTTCTGGATGATGTAAATGCCATTTACGGAGTCCACATCTGGGGTGATCTGGACGCTCCTTATATGAATTTTGAATCCGGTCCGCGTATGGCCAGCTGTGATAATTTCCGCATTGAAGTAGAGGGAAAATCTGCCCATGGATCCACACCTCATCAGGGTGTCGATGCCATTCTGGCTGCTGCTCATATCATCACCGAAATTCAGACTGTTGTTTCCCGTATGAATGACCCGCTCAACCCACTGGTCATTACCGTTGGAACCATCAACGGCGGACAACGTTTCAATATCCTGGCAGACAAAGTTGTCATGGAGGGAACTACCCGTACACATTCCCCAAAAATGCGCCAAAAAACAGAACCTTTACTCCGCAGAATCATAGAAAATACAGCGGATTCCATGGGTGCAAAGGCTACCCTTACATTTGAATATTTTCCTGCGCCAATCATCAATGACCACGAAGATCTCGTCCGGATTGCAAGAAATGCAGCTACCAAAATGTACGGTACAGACTCCCTGAAGCCATTCCCTAAAATGATGATCAGCGAGGATTTTGCCTACTATATGGAAAAAGTTCCAGGAGTCTTCGGCCTTGTTGGAAGCCAGAATAGGGATCTCGGTATCACCGCCAAAAATCACAACGATCACTACACAGTAGACGAATCCGTTCTCAAACGCGGAGCGGCTATGTATGCACAATTCGCGTATGATTTTCTGGAAGAAACGTCCGAATAATTCAAGAATGCCCTCGGCATTCTTTCTGCTTTTCCATGTCTTCTGGATAATAATCCCCGGTATCAGAAACAGAAGCAATAATCTGAGCATTTTGCTTCTTCCTGTTTTATCCTGTTCAATTTCCATACCTTCCCCATAAATCACATTATGTTCAATATACCCTACTGGCTCAGACTATGTCAAATTATGTGGATCTGTTTTCCGCTTTTCTTTATTATTCCCTCTTCTTCCAGATTCTTAAGTTCTCTCGTCATCGCACTGCGATCGACACTTAAATACTGTGCCAGTGCAGTATAGGACATAGGTAACTTAAGATCTTTGCTGTGTTTTTCTGTAGAGAGTGCGTTCAGATAAGCCATTAATTTCTTCCGTGTACTGGATCTGGAAAGCATATAGATCCGTTCATTCTGCTGTCTGGACTGGATTGCGGTGAGCTGCAGCAAATTACTGACCATCTGGCTGTGGTGATAGCATGCCTGGTCGCAGCGTTTGATCACATGTTCATAATCAATAAACATGATTTTTGTCTCCTCTGCGGCACAGACATAATAATGCTGTGAATCAGCAGGAAGAAGAAACGGTTCCCCAAAAACTGCATCTTTATTAAATTCGTCGATCAGGTACTGGTTTCCTTCCGTATCACAACAGTAAAGGATTGCCCTGCCATAAAGAATCAGCCCGATCTTTTTCATGGAACTGGAATATTCCATGATGGTCTCTCCATTTCGAAATGTCATTTCTCTCGCATGGAAACAGATTCGCATTCTTTCCTGTTCTTCGGGAAGAATATCTGTAAAAAGTGTAATATGCTCCATCGTTTCTCACCTCATTTTCCGCTATTGTTTTCCATTATTATAACACAATTTTTCTCAACTAATCGCATCTTTGTGACTTTTGCAACAGAATTTTCCCTGATATTCTGTTATAGTTTTAACAAAGTTACAGATAAGAAACCTTTTTACATAAACTCATAACAAACTGGAGGGAATGAAATGAAGATTACA
Source organism: Blautia obeum ATCC 29174 (assembly GCF_025147765.1). Lineage (NCBI taxonomy): Bacteria > Bacillati > Bacillota > Clostridia > Lachnospirales > Lachnospiraceae > Blautia > Blautia obeum. Next base: position 603,777 of record NZ_CP102265.1, on the reverse strand, counting down.
GATACAATCCGATACGCAGGTGTAAATGACCACCAGATTGACCTTTTTGAAGGACAGTACAAAGTTCCGAATGGCATGTCCTACAACTCCTACGTAATCCTGGATGACAAGATTGCAGTTATGGATACCGTAGATGCCAACTTTACTCATGAATGGCTGGACAATATCCAGCAGATTCTCGATGGACGTACACCAGATTATCTGATCGTACAGCATATGGAACCGGACCATGCCGCAAACGTTGCAAACTTCCTCAAAGTTTATCCAGACACTACGGTTGTTTCCAATATGAAAGCATTCAACATGATCCAAAATTTCTTTGATCTGGATCTCACCGGACGCAAGATCGAAGTAAAAAATGGTGGCACACTTTCTCTTGGATATCATCAGCTTACTTTTGTTTTTGCCCCGATGGTACACTGGCCGGAAGTTATGGTAACTTACGACAGTACAGAAAAAGTTCTCTTTTCCGCTGACGGTTTCGGTAAATTTGGTGCTCTTGATGCAGAGGAACCGTGGGATGACGAAGCAAGACGCTATTTCATCGGTATTGTAGGAAAATATGGAAAACAGGTACAGGCACTTCTCAAAGTTGCCGCAACACTGGATATCCAGAAGATCTGCCCTCTTCACGGCCCGGTCCTTACCGAAGATCTTGGCCATTATATCGGGCTTTATGATACCTGGTCTTCCTACACACCAGAAGCAGATGGAATCGTAATCGCCTATACTTCTGTTTACGGTCACACCAGAGATGCTGTATATCTTCTTGCAGAAAAGCTCAAATCCAAAGGATGCCCGAGAGTTCTTGTCTATGACCTTGCAAGAGATGATATGTCACAGGCAATCAGCGATGCTTTCCGTTATTCTAAACTGGTTCTTGCGACCACCACTTACAATGCAAGTATCTATCCATTTATGAATGACTTTATCACCAGACTGGTGGAACACAATTTCCAGAACCGCACCGTAGGCATCATCGAAAACGGTTCCTGGGCTCCTCTGGCTGCCAAAGTCATGAAAGAAATGATGGCTCCATGCAAAAAAATCGACTGGTTAAAGAACAACGTTCACATCTGGTCTGCTGTAAAAGAAGAAAACAGAAAAGAAATTGAGGCAATGACTGATGAACTCTGCAAAGAATACATTGCCAAAAGCGATACTCTTGCAAACAAAAATGATATGTCTGCACTTTTCCGTATTGGATACGGTCTCTATGTTGTAACCTCCAACGATGGAAAACGTGACAACGGACTGATCGTAAATACTGTTACTCAGCTGACCGATAATCCGTACCGTGTAGCAGTTAACATCAACAAAGCCAATTACTCTCACCACGTAATCCAGCAGACAGGTGTCCTGAATGTAAACTGTCTGTCCGTGGAAGCACCGTTCTCTGTTTTTGAAAGGTTCGGTTTCCAGTCCGGCAGAACTGTAGATAAATTTGAAGGTCAAAAAGTCAACCGTTCCGGTAACGGACTTGTATTCCTTGACAAATACATCAACGCATTCATGTCTCTCAAAGTAGAACAGTATGTTGACCTCGGAACCCACGGCATGTTCATTTGCAGTGTCACCGAAGCTCGTGTCATGAGTGACCAGGAGACCATGACCTACACCTATTACCAGAACAATGTCAAACCAAAACCACAGACAGAAGGAAAGAAAGGCTTTGTCTGCAAGGTCTGCGGATATATCTACGAAGGTGATGAACTTCCGGAAGATATCATCTGCCCGTTGTGTAAACACGGTGCCGTGGACTTCGAGCCGATCCAGTAAAAACCTCCAATTCAGATCATTGTAATCTGTTAAACATTCAATCCATAAAAAGACCTGCTGTACACTTTCGATCAAAACAGCAGGTCTTTCTGATTTATTTAATTCTCTTCAGCTCATACTCTCTTGTTCCAAGACCGATCTTCTCAGCCTGATCCAGAGTTGCCTTCCATTCAATATTCGGATTGGAATCCTTGAAATGATCATGGTGGCAATGCCATCCCGGTTCTGCCAGATGTTCACCCAGCTGACTGTCTGCAATCGGTGTTGCCTTCAGACAGGCATCTGCACATGCCTGATCCAGTGCAACCGGGTCAAAGCTTGCAAACATTCCAATATCCGGAAGGATCGGTGCATCATTCTCACCGTGACAATCACAGTTTGGACTGATATCCTGAACCAGTGCGATATGGAAATGCGGGCGTCCATGACAGACTGCCTGTGCATATTCTGCCATCTTACGGTCAAGCAGCTCGTTTGCACTGCTGTTTGGATTATAGACAGCATCAAAGCTGCAGGCTCCAATACATCTTCCGCAACCCTTACATTTATCATAATCGATCACAGCTTTTTTGTTTACATATGTAATTGCGTCACTTCCACATTCTTTGGCACAGCGATGACATCCACGACAGACTTCTGCATTGACTGCCGGCTTACCACCTGCATGCTGCTGCATCTTTCCTGCACGGCTTCCACAACCCATACCAATATTTTTAAGGGCACCGCCAAAGCCTGTTGCTTCATGTCCCTTAAAATGACTCAGGCTGATAAAAACATCTGCATCCATGATTGCATGTCCGATCAGTGCGGTCTTGCAATACTCACCATTCACTACCGGTACTTCTACTTCATCCGTACCTCTCACGCCATCACCGATAATGATCTGGCATCCTGTTGTAATCGTATTAAATCCATTTAAGTTTGCACAGTCCAGATGTTCCAGTGCATTCTTTCTGCTTCCCGGATAAAGTGTATTACAGTCTGTCAGAAATGGCATACCACCCTGCTCTTTGCACAGGTCTGCAACAACTTTTGCATAATTCGGGCGAAGAAATGCCATATTTCCAAGCTCACCAAAATGCATCTTAATTGCTACAAATTTTCCATCCATATCAATATCTTTGATACCGGCTGCCACACAGAGCTTTCTTAACTTATCCAACTGACTCGTTCCGACCGGACAGCGAAAATCAGTAAAATAAACGGTTGATTTTTCCATGTCTGAATCCTCCTAATATAAAAATATTTCAAGTATTATCACTCAATAACTATAATAATACTTGAAGTATGGTTGAAGTCAATATTTTTATAAATTTTATCGTCTGCACATATCTTGACATGACATCCATACTGTTTCTGACGTGTTTTTGTTCTGAAAAATTTCAGTCGGGAATCTTTTTTATATTCGGTATTATTTTTCTTTACAACAACAATTTGAATGCTATAATAGGAATGTTTTGAATACAAATATTTTGCAATTCAAATAATTAAATCATCGAAAGGATTTTAGATTTATGAATACATTACGAAAAATTTACTGTCGTGCTTTCCAGAAAGCCTTTAAATTTGCACTTCCATTCCTTCCATATCGCAATCCTGAAGTTATCGGAAGCGTGAAGTCCCTGCCTGAAATTCTTCTCAAAAAGAAATGCGATAACGTTCTTATCATCACAGATAAAGGCATCCGCAATCTGGGACTGACCGACCGCCTGGAAAGAGCCCTGAAAGGAAACAATATTTCTTATTCCATTTATGACAAAACCGTTGCCAATCCAACTACTGTCAATGTAAAAGAAGCTGAAGACCTCTGGTATCAGTCTGAATGCAAAGCAATCATTGGTTTTGGTGGTGGCTCCAGCATGGACTGCGCCAAAGCAGTTGCTGCGCGCATTGCAAAACCGAAACAGTCTCTTGCACAGATGAAAGGCATCCTGAAAGTACACAAAAAGCTTCCACTTCTGATCGCCATTCCTACCACTGCCGGAACCGGAAGTGAAACAACTCTTGCAGCCGTTATTACTGATGCAGAAACAAGATACAAATATGCGATCAATGACTTTCCTCTGATTCCAAGATACGCTGTTCTGGATCCGAAAGTCACTTTAAGCCTTCCGCCATTTATCACTGCTACCACAGGCATGGATGCCTTAACTCATGCTGTTGAAGCTTATATCGGGAACTCTACAACACCTGGTACCCGAAAGAATGCACTGGATGCCGTACAGCTGATCTTCGAAAATCTGGACCGTGCCTATACAAACGGTTCGGATAAGGAAGCTCGCAAAAATATGCTCCGAGCTTCTTATTTTGCAGGCTGTGCTTTTACCAAATCTTATGTTGGATATGTTCATGCAGTTGCACATACCCTTGGTGGCCAGTATAATGTTCCTCATGGACTTGCAAATGCAGTACTTCTTCCATTTGTACTGGAATCATATGGGGATACGATTCATTCCAAACTCGCCCGACTTGCCCTGACAGCCGGTGTTGCTGACAGCAGTACACCTGAAAAAGAAGCCGCGCATGCTTTTATCCAGGCAGTCAAAGATATGAAAAAACGTTTCAATATCGGGGATACTATACCAGAAATCAAAGAAGAAGACATTCCAAAACTGGCTCATTATGCAGACAAAGAAGGAAATCCTCTCTATCCGGTGCCGGTACTGATGGATGCACACGAACTGGAAAAATTTTATTATATTCTCATGGACAAAAAACAGGAGGACACTTCGAATGAATCAGAATGACATTCATAAACTTATAGAAAAACAGCGAGCATATTTTTACAGTAATGAAACTTTAAATATAGAAAAACGCATTCATGCGTTGAAAAAACTAAAGACATGTATCCAGAAAAATGAAGCAGAAATCGCAACGGCCCTGGAAGCAGATCTTGGCAAAAGTAACTTCGAAAGCTACATGTGTGAAACAGGTCTGGTCTTAAGTGAAATTTCTTATATGCTGAAACATATACGCAGATTCACACGTGAAAAACGGGTGCACACACCACTCTCGCAGTTTCATTCCCGGAGTTTTACCAAACCAGGTCCATATGGTGTCGTTCTGATCATGAGTCCATGGAATTATCCGTTCCTGCTCTCTCTTGATCCACTGATTGACGCAATTGCTGCCGGAAACACCGTGATTCTGAAACCAAGTGCTTATTCACCGAATACCAGTAAGTTGATTGAAAAAATGATCCGGGAATGTTTTTCTCCGGAGATGGTTGCAGTTGTCACCGGTGGACGTGCGGAAAACACCAGCCTGCTGGAAGAACATTTTGATTACATCTTTTTCACCGGCAGTCAGAATGTAGGCAGAGAAGTGATGAGAAAATCCTCCGCACATCTTACTCCTGTAACGCTTGAACTTGGCGGAAAAAGTCCCTGTATTGTTGACGAATCTGCTGATTTGAAACTGGCTGCACGGCGGATTGTTTTTGGTAAATATCTGAACTGCGGACAAACTTGTGTTGCTCCGGATTATATCTGCTGTCACAGTTCTGTTAAGGATGCTTTTCTTGCAGAAGTAAAAAAACAGATTTCACTTCAATTTGGGGAACAGCCGCTTTCCAGTTCAAATTACGGAAAGATCATCAATGAAAAACATTTCCATCGAATTTCAGGTCTGATCGATCATGATAAAGTCATTTTCGGCGGCCATAATGATCGCAATACACTGCGTATTGAACCTACAGTTATGGATCATGTAACCTATGAAGATAAAGTAATGCAAGAAGAAATTTTCGGGCCAGTCATGCCCGTTCTCACCTATAATTCACTGGATGAGTTAATCGGTAAGATCAATTCTATGCCGCATCCGCTTGCTCTGTACTTTTTTACCCGTGATAAAGTGGCTGCTCGTAAGGTCACCTCTCAGTGCCAGTTCGGTGGTGGCTGTATCAACGACACTATTATCCATCTCGCGACCAGTGAAATGCCTTTTGGGGGATTTGGTGAAAGTGGTATGGGTGGTTATCATGGCCGTGAAGGCTTCCGGACTTTCTCCCATTATAAGAGTATCGTGGACAAAAAAACATGGCTGGATCTGCCAATGAGATACCAGCCATATAAGAGAATTAATGATAAGTTGATTCATTTCTTCTTGAAATAAATATGACGGAAGGGATATCTGTATATCCAGAGGTTCCCTTCCTGAATACTTCAAATATCATCTTTACATTTTAGTCTAATTTCTTTATAATGTATAACAATCATAACGGATGGCTTTTCCATTTAACGTGTAGGAAGGTTTTCTTCCGGCAAGGAATTCGCTCTTCAGCGGACGTTTTACGATAATCTTCTCCGGTGTAGCTTTGATTGCTGCATCAAAGAGATCCGTCTCTTCGGAACATGGTGGTTCAAGTTTCTGGATCAGCTGTAGCTTCTTGTTGATGAGGCTGGATTTCTGTCGTGCCGGGAACATGGGATCGAGGTAAATAACATCTACCGGATCCAGAAGTTTGGACATACATTCTACGCTGTCTCCCTCGACCAGTTTCATCCGGGCTGCGATTTCCTTCAATATCGGATGTTTCTTTGCGCGCCGCAGTGCGTCTTTCAAAAGGACAGCAACGACCGGATTCTGCTCGTACAGGGTTACTTCGTATCCCTGCGCTGCAAGCAGGAAGGCATCTTCTCCCATACCTGCCGTGGCATCAATCGCCTTGCGTCCTTCTTTTTCTGATTTGGCAGCCCGCACCAGCATTTCATGCTGCAATCTCCCGTTTGTGACACGGTGAAGCATATTTTCAAAATCGCCCTGATAGGTTAATCCATATCCCGTCAGAGAAATACCTTTCGAATCGAACAAAACTGTCAGGTTTTTTCCTGGTTTATCTGCAATGATGCTCTCCGTTTTCCGTGCAAAAGATTCTGCCTGGTCCCGTTGTCCACCTTTTCCAATACATACTGCAAATTTATCATTCATGCTATTTTTTTCACTTTCCTAAGATATGGATATCTTACACTGAAATTCAGAAAATTACAATTACTGCGATCGTCAAATGACATACAGAAATTTTCTGTTGCCATTACATGTAAAAATGTTATAGAATATTTATAAAAGAATGCTAAATAATTCTCATTATAAATTCAACATATAAAGGATGGAAAAATGGCTCAGATTATCTTAACTTTTGGACTTGGAAAAGAAAAAATCAAGGTAGTCCGCAGTATTGCTCAAAAAAACAGAATTCAGATAAAAGAAATCTCTCGAAAAGATTATAATCAGAAACTTGGTGCCATCGCCGGGATTCAGGGATTTGCTAAAGAAAAAGTAATCTATAACGGCCCGGATTTTCCTCTGGAAATGATTGTATTCTCTGGAATAGATTCCGCACAGATAGATTCCTTCCTGGCAGACTACAAACAGACTGGTGCTCAGACAGTTCCCTTAAAAGCAATCATTACTCCTCAAAATATTTTCTGGACCGTAGAAGCACTCTTCAAAGAATTATGGAAAGAGCACCTGCATTTTCTTCCTGAATAAGTTTCTCTGACGCGAAAATGTCAATAAATGTTAACAATAATTTGTGACATGCTCCCACCACTTAAATCTCTGATTTTGAAGTGGGGGCTTCTTGCTCAATGGCTCTACAGAGCCAAGTATCTACAAGCTATCCTCGCGTGCCCCGCGATTTTTATTAGTCCGGTTACGGACTTCTTATTGTGCTGTCATGCACATTCTGCAAAGATTCTTTTTCCCTCATTCATGATATTAACTGCTGCATTTGCATCGCGGTCCATTCTGTTACCGCATTCACAGTAATAAATCCTATCAGATAAAGACAATTCTTCTTTTTTATTTCCGCATACACTGCAAATCTTACTGGATGCAAAATAACGGTCTACTTTGATCAGATATTTTCCTCGTTCCTCCAGTTTATATTCCAGCATAGACAGAAACAGGCCATATCCATTATCATGTACACCTTTTCCAAGATGAAGTCCTCCTGCCATCCCTTTCAGATTCAGATCTTCCACGCATACTGCATCGAAGCTCTCAGCAAGACTGGCAAAGTATTTGCCGGATGGCTCCCTGCTGACCGTCACAGATTTCAGTTTCCATTTTTCTGATATCGGACGGTGAAGCTTCATTCTGACAGCCGTCATCTTAGGCAGTTTCAAATATTTTCCTTCCAGTTTGCAATCAAGAAATTCGATCTGAAAACTCCTGGCAGAGAAGATGACGAATTCTCCAAACTTTGCGAATAATTTAAAAATCAATACCGGACTATCCTGATGGGTAGCCCGGTATTTTTTTACTTCATTCTTGCTTTACTAATCAAAAAATGTCTGTTTTTTATCGTTGCTGCTTATATTCGAAGCATGATTTTTGCTGTAAATTCACCATCCTTATATGTAAAGTTGCTAGCACCACCATTTCTTTCTGTGATATGGCGTATGGATTGAATTCCTATTCCATTTCCCGAATGCTTTGTAGACTGAAAAACACCATTCTTTTCCAGTATCTTTGCATCGAAATTATTCTCAGCCTGAATCAGAAGAATATGTGTATGATGCAAATACATCTTTATAACAATCTTTCTTCTGGAATCTTCTGTCTTCAGACTTGCCTCTATTGCATTTTCCAGAAGGTTTGAGAGCACTAGACATATATCCATCTCATCCCCCAAAAAGTTATCTGGAATATCAATCTGTGCCAGAAAAGGAATACCTTCTTGTTTTGCATGATTCGAATAATATCCAAGTATACTGTCCACAGCCTGATTATCGCAGAAATGGAAATCAAAACTTGGCATTTTTCTATCGGCACTGGAAAGATATTCTTTAATTTTTTCCATATCACCTTTTTCTGCCAATGCAGCCAGCTGAAGATAATGATGCCGGATATCGTGACGTACCTGTCTTGTCTCTTCAATAGCCGCACAAAGATTGTCATATCTGGAGCGCTGCAGAGAAAGGAAATGATTTTCCTGCTGAAGCCTTGCATTTTTATTCAGACTTAATGCCATCATAAGAAATATCGCATAAAAGAGAGTCAGAATTATTAAAAGAACAATACTGACTACTATGTAAATCTGTAAAATCCGCCCTGTATATAAAGTACTCTGATATTTTGGGACCATGAATTGATTTAATCCGATAAAAATCAACGGCAGGATCCAGAATATATACCACGTCTGAGCGAAATTTTCATCTGCTATCAGAATCCGTACCATATGCGTGGCAGGATACCATGCAATCAATACAAAACTCAGACAGATGAGATTATAAAAAATCCCTGCTTTCACACATAACCATAATTGTTTTTCTGCGATATCAGGTTCAAAGATCATAATAGCATTTACTGCCCTGGACAGACTTTTTACGCACGCAAAAACAGCACAGACTGCCAGAAAAATACTACTGGATTTCCAAATGGAGATCTGAAGAGTTTTATGATAAAGCAGCATGAGAAACAGCAATACAGGAATCAAAAACAAAGTAGTCATAATCTGAAAATAATAACAGACAATACCTCCTGACAGGCTGATTCCCAAAAGCAGCGGAAACATCCATAATCCAAGTTTAAAAGGAGCCTGCCTCAGGCAGGCCTTTACCGGCAGATATGCAAGAAGCATACCCGGAATAATTACAGCAATTTCCAATATCGGACGCATTATTTCACTCATTTTTATTTTCCTCACTGAAACAAAAATTCCATAAAAGTCTGCCTTGCATTTTTAAGCAGCTTACGACTGACAGGAATATTATTATCATCATCCATAAGAAACATACTTCCATCAAAATCAACCGCATGCTCCAAATTGATAACAATCCCTCTATTGCATGAATAAAAGCGAGAATCCATTTTCAGCGAAGCCGTAAATGCCTCAAAAGACTGACGGGTGAGCATCTCCTTTCCGCCCGTAGTGTGTATATGGATCATGTGTGAAAAATGTTCTGCGTAAATAATATTTTTAAAAGGGATCTGTATGTTACTTCCATTCACTTTTACATCAATGTACTTTCCAGAATCTGGAATTCTGGAGAGTATTTCATCAAGCAGTGTTGAAATTTCTTTTTCGTTATATGGTTTTACAAGATAATGCAGTGCCCTGACTCTGAATCCTTCCAATGCATGATCTGTGGATGTGGTAGTGAAAATCAGGAAACAATCTGAATCTGACATTCTAAGTTCTCTTGCAATTTCAATTCCATTTGCACCATTCATATAAATATCCAAAAACACTACGGTAAAAGGGCGTTTTTTTGCTGCCGCCAGAAATTCTTCTCCTGATTCAAACTCAACGAAATCACCAGGAATATTCCTTTTTGAAAGCTGGTTACTAAGCCATCCATACAATACCGCACGCTCTTCTTTTATATCATCGACAATCGCAATTCTCATAGTCGCTCCCCCTTCATGTTTCTGAAACATATAAAGAGTATAGCATAATTTTTTTATCCAATCCATGAAAGTGTTTTTGCAATTCGTGCCATTTTCTGCTGTTTCGTGACAGAATTCTTGAAATTCTTCTTACTTTTCATATAATAAAACAAACGAATATCCCTCACAATAACTTACTTGATTCCACTAAATATGCTTTTAAATATAGGTAAAAGGAGGAGATTTGTGTATCGTATTGCAGTATTAACTGATTTAAAACATGAAGGGGAACATTACGCAAAAGTAATTAATGATTACTGCATAAATCAAAAGCTTTTTCCATTACTTGAAACTTATCAGAATCAGGAAGTTTTTTTTAAAGAGATACAAACACATGTACCAGATATTGTACTTCTTGTACTACCTGGAGTAGATGGACTCAATGCGGCAGAACATCTGCGCTCCTTATTTCCTGGCTGTGGAATTATCTGGTGCAGCAATTTAGATTTTTCACTTCATGCTTTCAGGCTTCGTGTAGAATACTTTTTTCTGGAACCAGTGAGGGACGATGAAATCCAGGAAGGTCTCAGAGCCTGGTTCAGATTGAAAAAAACAATCATTTAAACAATATAATTTCAGGAGGAAAATGAATGAAGAAAAGAACTTTATTCCTTGCAATGACAGCATTAATGATCACTATGACATCTGGAGGCAGCTTGACTGCCGTATATGCCGATGAAATACCAACAGAAGCAGCCGAAACCTCTGAATCAACAGAATTACCAATAAAATCTCTGACAGCCAAAATAGTGGATGAAAATCCTTATATGGCAAAAAGTGATTCCAATATTCACCATGACTGCTACAATACTGACTCTACAGATGAGGTGCTTCCTGTTGATATCTATTCAGAAATCAATGTTTCTTATGAGAAGACAAATCCAAATGCTTCTCCTGCAATCTTTTTTGACACTTACGGACATGCCGTAGTTCCGTTCCTTGGCGGGCTCGCCATTCGCGACATCAATGCTGATGAAACTCAGACACTGGGCTGCTTTTCTCCAAAACAGCATGATGGTGGTGGTTATATGATCCAGAGTTCCTATTCCTTTGTCGATGAGAGCAACCGTCTGGTATGTCCTACCAGCAACAATCATGTTCTTATGCTGAAGGCAACTGATGACGAAGGTAATGTCCTTCCTGAATTTGAAAAGGTACTTGATATTGATATAAAAACAGCTGCCGAAGAAAAACTTGGAAAAACACTGGATCAGAATCTTCTTTCTGTCGTATTTGATTATGATGGAAATCTGTGGTTTGCAACAGGTGGATTCCGTATTTATCCTGATCGAAAACAGCAAGGGGCAGTTGGTTATATTTCCCGGGCGGCCATTGATTCTATTCTGAACGGTGAAGAAATAAACCTGTCAGATGCCGTATTTGTATACGAATTAACTCCTGGTGAAGGTGCAGAAAACGGAATTTCTGCTTCAAAAGATGGCGCTGTAATCCTTACAAATACAAACTGTTATCTGTTCCAGGCAGATAATGGAATAAATAAAGTATGGCAGACTGCTTATGAAAGTGTCGGTGCCAAAGAGAGCAAAGAAGGAGATTCTACAACCGGTGGCTGTCTTGCATGGGGAAGTGGATGTTCCCCATCTTTGACAAAGGATCTTGTTATGTTTACAGACAACCAGAACCCGGTAAATCTGCTTGCACTGGACATGAAAACCGGTGAAACAATGGCAACCATGCCAGTCATCGATGAACTTCCTGAGGATGTACAGGTATCTGTTGAAAACTCAGCAATCGTATACGATAACGGATCCGGAACAGTAAGTACGATCGTGTGCAACTGGTTTGGTGCTGGAAGTGCCAACCTTGGGAAAGAAGACAGCGACTCATCCATACAGAGCTATGAAAATATTTATGATGTAAACTGGTTAAGACAGGGAAACAGCATGATTGCTCCTGGTGTGGAACGCGTAGATACAATAAAAACAGATGATGGTTATGAAATGAAGAGCATCTGGTGCAGAAGTGATCTCTCTGACACTTCTATGCTGAAGCTTTCTACCGCGACCGGATACATTTACGGTTATGTTCAGGATATGGAAACCAGCATGTGGCAGTATATTATGCTTGATTTTGAGACCGGTAAAACTGTGTTCACGATGAATGTATCAAATAAACCTGGATATAATAACATGGCGATTGGCATGTATGCAGGAAACAGTGGAAATGCCCTCTATTGTCCAACCGGATATCTTGAACTTCTGAGATTACAGGATCGATTTGTATATCTTCCGGAAATGCCTTATCGTAAAGTCAATCTGGACAAGGCTAACCGAAACGTTTTAAGTCAGGATAAGTTTGAGGCTGATGGCGGACAGGGAACTGTAACAGGATGGCTGAATACTGTCACAGTTGAAAATGTTCATCCAAATACTACGGTTGCTCTGCGTATGAAGGGTATATCCGGAGAAACTGGAAGTCTTAAACTTTATTCCTATGAAACAGATGGTTCTTTAAAAGAGGTCCCTGCAGAATTGTGGCATATTCAGACAGAATCTGGTGAAACACCAGATACTTTATCTGACAATATATTATACGAAGTTCACTTTACCGTACAGGATAATGAAGCGTTTGATCTTTGCGAAGAGGAAAAAGAAATTAAAATCTCAGCTGTACTTGGAAACGCATAAACAAAACTTGTATCGGGAGTATCCCAAATGCTTTGACTGCAAATCCATGGATACTATCTGCTGCCAGTTCCTGATTACCAGATTCTCCAGACACACTGACAGAATCCACGTGATCCTCGTTAACGACACACTTGGATATTGATTTGACAACTACAAGAAGCCGGAAAATCAGTAATGAAAAACTGATTTTCCGGCTTCTTATCATATGTTGTTGACTCCTTAAATTTCAGTGGTTATCAGCACATTCCTATTCCCGCACTTCAAGCCACTGGTCAATGTTCCCAAAATGTACCGCCTGCAGGTTATCTACATCAACCAGTTGCGGAAAGCTGTTTCTGATGATCAGGACACCATTTTCCTTATCCTGTTTTTCTCCACCGCCGGCGATGCCTCCCATGGTCAGATCAAGTGTTAAAACCGTTCCATCTTTATAACGCACCTGGTCAATATTAGTTCTGTCATAAAGATCCATGCCATAGTCCGTACCTGCGTACTCAAATTTGTTTTTCTCATCTTCATACACCTTCATAGCCTCATCATAATCAAGATATAATGACCATAAAAGGGGCGTTACTTCCATTTTTTTCACTGTGATTTCATAACCTCCAAAATCACATTTCCGGTTCACTTCCAGAGTTGTCGGAGGCTTTACTGCACCCAAGGTCCATTTAAAATCCCATGTTCCATCTGTAATAACAGTCTTATCATAATCTCCTTCCTCCGTAAGATTCTTTAATGTAATTTCTACGGTTTTATTACTCAGATCATAATCACTGTCATAAGAAATCCCTGCTGTAAAATATTTAGAATGTGCCGAATCCTGCTCATAGTTCAGCAGATTGTCCTGACTTACACCTGTACTCAGGCTTCCAAATCTGTTGTCATCATCTGCATAGACTTCTTTTCCATCGATCTTAAAATGTGTCATCTCCTCAAAAGAAGTATTATCAGTCATAGAAATATTGTCATCTGTTTTCACTTCAAAAAAAGCATACAGAAATCCCTGATCCTGAACAGAATCTATCAAGGTAACAGTCACGCCATTTTGTGTTACAGACTGGTCTATATTCTGAATATAGGTTGATTCCTGCATTGTTTCCTGCTGCTTTTCGGATGGTTCCAGCCTTTCTAACAGATGGTCATTCCATTTAAAGAACTCTTTTGCAGCCACAGTAACAGCCATACCAGTACAGATTACTGCTGCTGCAATCAATAATCGACCACTGATTCTTTTTCTTTTGTATTTTTTATCAACTGTATCTGCCTGCTCAATCTGTCTCAGTGTCTCTTCAAATTTATTATGAAAATCCTGTGGTACTTCCGGTGCGATATTATTCCATTTGTTCTCTAACATGACATTTTCCCCTTTCCTGTTATTCTCTTTAATTGCTTGCTGTTTTTCCCAGCTGCCGGTCTTTTCTCTTCTTCGGATAACTGTACCTTCAAAAATTCTCTTGCACGGGAAAGTCTGCTTTTGATCGTTCCATCTGGAATATCCAGAGCCTCACTGATCTCTTTCTGTGAGAATCCTTCTAAATAATACAATGTTACCAAAATCCTCAAATCCTCCGGAAGTTCCATAATCGCCATATACAAATGACTGTACCTGTCCTCCTCAGTCAGCCTCATATTGTCCATATATTCTTCATATGGAATAACATTTTTTCTTTTCCGAAGAATCCCTTTGCATTCGTTGATCAAAATCCTTGTGATCCATGTTCGGAAATATTTTTCTTTCTTTAAGGTGGGAAGTTTTTCGTATGCTTTAAGAAGAGTTTCCTGTACCGCATCACCACAATCAGAGTCATTCTTCAAAATAGACTTTGATACATGATACAGCATGGCTTCTGCATCCCGAACCTCCCTGATAAATGCATCTTTTGTCATAATATGTTTTCTCCTTCTATCCGGCCAGATTTATATACGTTTTTGTTTTACACTAATTAGATGCATATACAGGCAAATTGGTTCTCGTAATAGCAGATTTTTATAAATATTTAGTTGTCTCCCATAGAAACTGCCCACCCCGCCTGAATCCTTTGTATCACGCTGCCATCGCGTGCATCGATCGTAAGGAGTGGAACACCTGCATCATCCATCGTCACGTCTCCCATGACCAATCCATCCTCCCCATTTCCGTACTCATACTCTGGTTCTTCGGAAGTCCAGGTTCCATAAAAATCCCACACCGGGACCAGGACTGCTTCGGTATCGCTGTCTTCACTGTCTGGCATGCGCATATAACCCAACTGTACCTTTGTTATGGTTATCTCCGCGCTCTGTGCATCAATGGACGGATAACGGTAGTTGCTTCCTCCATCGACAGCAATCATCCGATTCTTGTCTTCTGTCATGACCTGCAAAGTGATTGTTTTTTCAAAGATATCCTTGACCTCATCAAAAGGAAGTAAGAACAGCCTCTCATCGGAAACATTCGATGCTTCAATGGGATTTCTATGTAAAAAGCTCTGAATTGTCCCACTACAAAAATCCATCGTCAGTACTTCATTTTCCCAACCTTCAGATTGTCCTTCATGAAGTGTTCCATCTTCGTTTTCCCATTCAAGGGCCTGCTCATTAACAGGCAGAGAGATTTCCCTTACATAATTAACCGGGATCCCGTCTAGCGCCCGTTCAAAAATAAAATCATCTTTTTCCAAAGTAGTGTTTCCTTCGGTAAGTGCTTTTGAAGAACTTTCAAATAGCTCCCAGTCTCCGGACACAAGACCTGAAACCTTCTCCTTTGCTTCCTTTTCAGACACTTTCCCGCTTCCTGCCTTTATATAATTTTGAAAGCGTTCTTCCCTTTCTTTTTTCTCGCTCGATGCCAGAGTCATGTCTCCACAATCGTCAAAAATAAACTTCGCTATTTGAAATCCAAGTTCCTCCACATCAGATTCCTGCTCACTCTTTACATAAGAGTACTGATAGGTCAGTCCATCTACCGTATACGTCCCCGCCTGTTCATTCTCGTTGTTCTCTTCCTGCATAAGCTGTCCTTTGCCAAATGTATCTTTTATCTTGTTCTGTTCTTCTTCAGAAATCGCCACTCTTTTTACTTTTTTTAAACAGATTGCATCTACATCCGGCACTTTTACCGGTGCATCCGCTGTCAGGGTGAACTTCATCGGATTTTCTTTATCCTCCCGATCCGCCGATCTTAAATCCGCCTGGATTATTGCCCGATAAGTTTCCGGTGCCTCTACCTGTTCTGCAACTGTTTCCTGAACTGTTTTCTTGTTCTCCTCTTTTTTCTGATCTGTTTCATCTTTTTCTTCTACAACAGCAGACTGTACAACGCTGTCACATCCTGATACCGCCAAAAGATTCATACACAGAACGGCTCCCATCAACATTTTTACCTTTTTCATCACTTTCCCATCCTTTCTTATCCGTATTAAAAAAGGTACCCTCTTCTTATAAGAAAAGAGTACCATATTGCCTTTCCAATGTATTCATCAAAATGTAAACAACTTGTAAATCAGAAGACAGCCCTTACCGTTGTCCCCTCTCCTGGCTGGCTTTCGATCTTCAGGAATCCGCCATGGATTTCTGCCACCTTCACACAGAGTGCCAGCCCAAGTCCGGATCCGCCTTCTTTTCGGCTTCGTGACTTATCCACCATATAAAACGCATCTGTAATCTTTCCCAGTTCTTCCTCTGGAATTCCCATTCCGCTATCAGATACCTCAAAAATCTTTTTTCCGGATGTTTCATATGCTTTTACCAGAATACTCCCACCTGTATCCGTAGCCTTTAGCGCATTGTCGATCAGATTTACCAGAAGGCTTTCCATCAAGGCAGGATCCATCTTCATGGAAAATGCTTCATATTCCATCTTCAGCTGCACATTTTTCTTCTCTGCCTGTTCTTTTTCCATGTCTATGACATGGTTTAAAAGGTCATCTGCCGTGGTCATTTCCATCTGTATGGCGTGGTTCTGGTAAAGTCCCAGCAGCTGCAGCATTTTCCCCGAAAGGGCTTCCAGACGTTTTCCCTCCCGGTTGATGTGTTCCAGTGCCCGGTCTTTCTGCTCATCTTTTAGCTTTACATGGCGCAGGGTATCCGAATACCCGATAATGGACGTTAACGGGGTACGCATTTCATGGGAAAGTGCTCCCATGAGCAGTTCCTGTTTCTCCGCCACTTCCTGCAGTTTCTCCATCCGTTCCACAGTTCTCTTCATCATCATATAGATAAAAAGGCCGGCAATCAGGAACACTGCCAGATAAATTCCAGTAAACCAGCCAGCGGTCTGTCTCAGCTCTGCAAAAAGCCCTGTGACTTCCCGGACAGAGAGGACGTCATATCCTTCTAGTTTAGATAAAACTACTTTTTGAAGAAGAAGATATTTCTTCCCCAGTTTCTGTATCTTGTAGGCATATGGATCATTTTCATTCTTCAGGCCCAGATTTTCAATTCCTACAACTTCATAATCTGTCAGGTTTTCAATGGCCGCATTACTTTTCTTATCGATCAACGCCATGCCCGCCCCACAGCATCGTTGGAATTGAAATCCCATATAGGCTTTCTTTCCGGTCTCTGACATCTGTTCATATTTGCTGTTGTCCCAAAATTGTTCCAGAAGCGTCTTCCCGTTTTCCAATTGTCTTCCGTAAGTCTCTGCTGCATTATTCAGGCTTCGGTTTCCTGTGACATAAATGCTTAATGCACCCACTGGGATCAGCGCGCACAATAAAGTTACCAGCATAAGAAGTACTGTCCGTTTCCACAGCTTCATACTTATTCCTCCAGACGGTATCCAAGCTTCGGGATCGTCTTGATCTCGTCATAAAGTTCCAGTTTTTTTCTGAGCTGTCCGATATGAACATCTACCGTCCTGCTTTCACCCAGATAATCTTCTCCCCAGACCCGTTTCAACAGTTCTTCCCTTCCAAGGGCAATGTTTTTATTTTGGAGGAGCAGCACAAAAAGATCATATTCCATTGGTTTCAGATTAACCGGGATTCCATCTTTTAAAACCTGATGGCTTTGCACATCCACCATAATATTTCGGATCATCAGGACTTTCCTGGCCCGTCCGGTCCTCTCCAGCACCTTCTCAATACGTACCAGAAGTTCCAGCATCTCAAAAGGTTTTACCATATAATCTTCCGCACCCAGCTTTAATCCCTTCACCTTGGAAGCCACATCATCCTTTGCAGTCAGGTAGAGTACCGGAATATCTTTCTTTTTAAAATCCTCCATCAGTGCAAATCCGTCTTTTCCCGGCAGCATGATATCCACCACTGCCATATCTGCATCCTCATGCCATAAGAGCAGACGCTGGGCTTCTTCCCCATCATAAGCTGCCACAGTTTCATATCCTGCCGCTTCCAGGTTCATACACAACAATTCTGAAATTGCACGGTCGTCCTCGATTACCAAAATTTTATTCTTCATTCCTGCTGCCACCTCTGGTACTTTTTTTACAGTATAGCTTTTTTTATATCTCACGTCTATATGTATGGATATCTTATCCCTTTATCGGTACATTCCTATTCCCACACTTAAAGCTACTAATTAATCATTCAACCTTTCATTTTCTCATTGGCATATTTCAGCAATTCATTATGTGAACTGTCAACTCCAGATAAAAAATATCCTCTTTACCTGATATTAATCCGTATCTTCTCTCCAACAGCTTTCCATTCGGAATCATCTGCTACATCGTACACTTTTCCTTCTTCTTCGGCATAGGTATCGTCATCTAAATCATACGTTTCAGTAATATTGCTTTCCATTATATCATCGGATTTCAGATAAAGCTGTAATTCCAGGTATTCGCTGTCGGGATCTGGAATCTCCGGTCTTTCATCATCTCCGGCACTTCCATAAGTTCTCCAGAAATCAGTCTTAAATTTCCAGTTACGACTGATGGCTTCCGTTTCTGCATCATCCTTCAGTTTATACCGTACTTTATTTCCTTTGCTGTCCGTTCCACGCAACTCAACTTCATACTTCTGGAACAATTTTTCCGGCACGTCTGCTGAGATACTGCTCTGTAACTTGTTCAGGAAAATATCTTTCAGTGTCACCGTACCTTCTTCTGTCTGGACAGAAATATTTTCCAGTTCTTTATTCGTTGTCTGCTTCAGAATTTTCTCACGCGAAATGTTAAAATCAAATGTAAATTCTGCCACTGATTTTTCCCAGTCATCATAATCAAACGCATTGAGTACAAGATGTATCTCCGGATTTTCTCCGAGATCTGTCGGTGCATGAAAGTGGTACTCCTGTACACAGTCATATTCCTTTTCATCGCTATCTGCATCTGCATCTAATAAATCATCTACAGGATAAGGAGAATACTCCGCATTCATATATTCATCCAGCTTCTGTCCGTTTATTGTAGTTTTACCCATATCAAGTGTGATCCCCGTATTCCTAAAAGATGAAATATTCGCAGTTTTCTTCTTCTCATTTTCTTCGGTATTATCAATTTCTGCATGCACCCTGAACAGCAAAACACCCTCATCCAGAACAACTTCTTTTATGTTTGCAGTAATTCCATGATCCGTCTGGGAAATGTTTAAAGCTTCCGTATATGGCTCAATTTCCTTTTGAAATCCCAGAGTTTCTCCTATGGATAAAGCAAGATTTTTAATCGCGGCCTGCACTTTGGGATTCGATAAAACAGTGGAGATCAATGCCAGGATTACACAGGCTGCTGCCAGTTTGCTCCAAAATGATGCTATCCAGACATTTTTCTTTTCTTTCCATTCTCCCTCTGCTTCGCTGATATATTTCGGATCAATATTGCCAAATCCTTTTGAAAAATCGAATTTCTTCATAAGTGTTTTCCTTCCTTTTTTAACACCTTCAACAGTTTCTTCCTGCTACGGTATAAATTCATTTTCACACTTCCGACGGACATCGCATGCCTTTTGGCAATCGCTGCAATCGAATCAAAAAACCAGTATCTTCTCACGAAAATGTCTCTGTCCTCTGCGTTCATTTTTCCAAGAAAATCATTGATGATCTCCAGCAGTTCTTTCTCCGCCAGCTGATCCTCAATAGTATAAGTAACACTTAAATGATCCATTTCTCCCAGGACATCTGCCATGTGCAAATCCGGGCGCCTGTCAGCATATTTTTTGCGCAGGCGGTCAATGCTTAAATTTCTCGTGATCCTGCCACAAAAATGTGATAATACAGAAGGCTTCTTCGGCGGGATCAGCGACCAGACCGAAAACCAGGTATCATTCAGGCATTCTTCCGAATCTTCTTTATTTGTAAGCAGATTCCAGGCAATCTTATAGCAGTAAGGATGATACTTGTCGCTCAATGCTTCAATCGCATGCTCATCCCTTAGCTCAAACAAAGATATGATTTCATTGTCTTTCATTTACGGGTTGTCCTCCTCGTTTTTCTACTCATACTATATATCGTAAAAAAGCCTGAATGGTAACAAAAAAATTCAAATTTCTTTATAAAATCAGAAAAAGTCCATCACCTGAGGTCATTGCTCCCCAGATAATGAACTCTTTCTATTAATGCTTCGTCAAACGAATGCTATTATTTTACCTTTTTCCGAAATGCAAAATATTTTACTGCAAACTGTAGGAAAGTAATAATGTATATAATCACTAATACAATAAATACCGGCAACCAATCCCGTTCACTATGGTCTGTCGCAGATATATAAAGCTGCCAGATCAGACCGCAAAGAATTACGATCAACGGAATTACTCTTCCTATAAAAATCCGATTCATCATATCCAGGCGGGAGATGTCGTCACAGAATATTTCTTCTTCCTGCTGCATCTTATCTGCCGGCTTGCGGAAATAATTATAGCCATCAAACTCTGTCAGGTATTCCCAGCCGCAATCCTCAAACATCCGCACATATTCCATCTGGTGTTTGATTCCTTCTTTATTGTAATCCAACTGGTAAATCACTTTCTCAGGCTCACACCGCTCAAATGTATACACACCAGGGAAAGTCACTCTCTTGAATTTCCAGCCTTCCTGGTGTCTTTTACTCAGGTAATTTTCTTCTTTTTCGTACTCCATGATGTTAAACCAGCGAAATTCTTTTTTGAGTTCTTTCATTTCGTTACCTCCTGTGCATTCCGATACAACCTGCGGATTCTCTTCAGTTCAAGCTCCAGAACTTCTGTGCCGAGTTCTGTAATCTCATAAATTTTCCTCTTGTCTTCCTCCCGAATAAAATGAATCAGACCATCCTTCTCCAGCTTCGAAAGGCTTCCATACATGGTTCCCGGACCGAGCACCACTTCATTATCCGTCAGCTCTTTTACCTTTTGTACAATCCCATACCCATGATTCGGGGTACGGAGACATAACAATATATAAAAGCTTGTCTCCGTCATGGGAACATAAACCTTTTTTATGTGCGCATCCATAAGTGTTTTCCTTTCAGTGCGATATATCGTACTTCGATAGTCATGTTATATCTCACTTCGATGTACTTGTCAATATATTTGAATACATATAAAATAAAAAACCAGAAAATCAACTTTTTCACTGATTCTCTGGCTTTATATTCAGGAAACATGAGTCATTTGCACTGTTTCCCTCTTGTCAAATAGTTATTTTTTATACTGTTGTTTTATTCTGTTTACGTGTTCCTGCTTTTCCTCATCACTGAGTTTAGTCCCCGGCAGAAGCTGTTGATATATATTTTCTATTTCTTCATCAATTAAAATATCGGGCTTATCTGTCTGTTTTTTCATAAACTTCTTTAACTGCTTATATCCAACCACGTATATACCCGAACTCTCTGTAGAAACTTTTTTTAGATTTGCATTCGCATTAAATGTAATAAGCGAAACGTACTTATCATCACCTACCTGTAACTGTTTTTCCAGGTTTTTAATATGACTTTTATTTTGCTTTATTGGATTATAAAAAAAATATTTTTTTCCTTTCAGTATTTCGCACCAGTTCTTACTTTTTTCGTCACCAAATATCCATCCTGAATAATTTTTATTTTCTATTACATAAATTCCTTTTTGACACAACATTATCATGTCTATTTCTATTTTATCACCAGACCGGTTGGGTATATAGCAATTAATACTGCCCATACAAACTCTTTCATACTATCTTCCTTCCCTGTTACATTTCAAAATTTTATCCTTCCATTCTCTCGGCAGACTGCTTGTGCGCCAGCCCTTCATTTTATCCAACAATATCTATCTGGCACATTTTCATAGCATTCAATGCATTTTCATGACTTTCTGGTGTCACTCCTGCACAGCATGCAGAATCTACTATGATCGGAATTTCTGGAAGAGATGCTTTTACCAGAAGTGCATTGGAAATCACACAGATATCTGTGCAAAGACCAACAAATGTAATACTTCCTATATCATCATCGATATTCATTGCCACCAGTTCATCTGCCAGATCTGTAGAACCAAAAGTATCTTTATCAATCGGTTCCGTTTTTCTGAGCTTATCCAGTTCACTTCTGATCTGCCATCCTTCTGTATTCCGGATGCAGTGTGGTACTGGAAGTTTCTTTCCCTCCTGAGTATCCAGATACCATGTTTCATGAGTATCTCGTGTAAAAAGAACGGTTCCTTTAAAATTTCTGATTTTCTCCTCTACTTTGGGAACAATTGCGACAGCTTCTTTTGTCCCAAGTGTGCCATCAATGAAATCATTCTGCATATCTACCACAACTAAAATATCCTGCATAAATTTCTCTCCCTCTATTATCTGTAATAACTTTTTATTTTTCTATGAAATGTATTCTTTCAGGCTCAAAGCGATTCTGCTGAGGTCTTGTTTCTGCCGGATAACCCAGTGCAAACATAGAAAATACCTTCACATTTTCCGGAAGTTCCAGGAGTCTGTGTACTTCTTCCATACGGTCTTCCACTGGTGCAATACCAAACCATACACCGCCAAGCCCCTGCGCATCTGTTTCCAGCCAGATATTTTCCTGTGCAATCGCCATGTCAATCTGTGCAAAAGACGGTGCCACAAGCCCTTCTGTACGATATACAGGAACGATTACTACAGGTGCCCCTGTTGCACAACCGGTGTATGGTGTCACTTTGGATAATTTCTGGATTTTTTCTTTATCTGTCACCACATAAAATTCCCATGGCTGCTGGTTACATGCACTCGGTGCCTGCATTCCCGCCCTCAGAATCTCCATGATTTTTTCCTTTTCTACTGGTCTGTCTTCATATTTTCTTACGCTGATTCTGTGAAAAATACTGTTCATATTGCATGCTCCTTTACTTACTACTTAAGATGATCCTATTATAACATGCATATTTTATAAAGCTAACAAATATCTTCGCTTTATCCGCAATTGCTTTTCATAATAACAGTTTTTTCTATCGTATTTTTCTGTTTTTTTTGGTAAAATCATTTTAACTATACCGGAGGGGATCTTTTTAAAAAGAATATTTGATAGTCCTTTTTTCACTGAACCGTGCGTTAGAGGCTGCTGCGTGCCGGTGGCACGCAGCAGCGACCGAAATGAAATGTAGATCGAACCCGTTCGAGTCCGATCGGATTCGAACAAAAAATAAGACCCAACATTTCCGTTGAGTCTTATTTTTTATATGACGTGCGTTAGAGGATTCGAACTTTCACCCTTGCCCCTAAACCCGCATAGAAAGGAGGTTTCCGCTACCGTTTTTTCCCTTGTCACAGGTAAGTCACAGGTTTTTACTATCATATTCTTCTTTCAATTCTTCAGCTAAATATAAATCACTCATACCTCTACAAATCTTTCGCATACCTCTGCTAAGCTCTTAGCATATTCGAAAGCTCTTTGTTTTACAATATTCTTATTCACCACAATGCACATGAGCATTATACAAATCATCATAAATACAAACATTACATAGGTTGGATACATATTTAAAAACATATCTCTAACATTAAAATTGTCAATTAAGCACAATTCTCTCACTGCAATAATAGCATACATAATTATTGCAATCCATTTGCAGCCATATAAATTTCTCCAAAAATTATACTCTTTTAAGTCTTGATATACTCGCTGTTCAGAATCTCTATGTGCATTTGCATATTTCCTAAGATAATTCATTGCAGATTCATAAAAGATATCACTTTTCTCATTCTCATCATCGACCATAATTGGTAAATCCATATCTTTTATTTTTTCATTAATATATTTATGATATCTTGTCTTTGTAAGCATGTCAATCGTTGAATCCGAATATCTTAAAACAATTGTTGTTGGTTTAGCACCTAACTTTTCATACATTTTAATTTCTACATTCTTTCCCCATATTCGTACGACCTTCTCCATACCTATCAATATCAGAGCAAAAATCCCTCCATATAAAGGAATAGCCACCTTTTTATTTGTGATATATCCTTCAAAAATACCATAAATAATTACTGGTAACATTGCCATTATAACAGGCAAAATCCTTCCAAATAAAACAAAATCATCACAGAAGTTTTTTAACATAGCTAAGATTTTATCCACTACTCATTTTCCTTCTCTCATCATGTATTATAATCTGCCGGTAATAGTATAGGCGATACCTTATCAAATGCTTTTTCAATAGCAACCATAAAACCTTTTCTTCGATTTTCAAATAATATTCTTTCAGATTTCGATGTGGGAAACCCAAAGGTTCCCACATCCGACAATGTATTTGTTTTTCGTAACCAATAATTTGTTTCACAAGATAATTCCTGTTTTGCAAACCATAATTTCATTTCTGAATGTTTTTTCAATAATTCATATAATATGCTTTTGTCATTCAATTGATTCCAGATACAAGTATTTGCAATCACAAGTTCACAGTCAGCTACTTGCTCTGATCTACACAGTTCCATAACCTCTTCAATGTGTCCAGTAACAAATACCCCATTTACTCCATCATCTGTAAAACATACATAAAACTTATCTATTCCTCCGAAGTCACGAAGTATATCCCAATTCGTTACTCTAGAATTAGAGACCAATTGAATAAATTCACTTCTGGCATACAATTCCGAAAGATTCCGAACTATTTCTGACCTAGCACTTATTATCCATTTCACCCAGCTTAACCCTCCTGGTTTCTCTTATCGCTGTTGCAACACTGCTTGGAATGTCTACAATTTTATTTTTAGTGCTTAAAGCAGGAGAATATCTCTCATCTTTCATATACTCGACAGTATCATCTGACCCACCACTAGTTTCACCTGATCCCGTATTATCAGATATCAGATACTCCTTACTGTGTGAATCTTCCAAAGCCTCAAATATTTTTTTTGCACTTTCAAGTTTTCCATGATGTGGAAGCTGAATAATATTATATATGTCCAGATTATGTAAATATTCTGGCGTTGCATCTCCACACAATAAAATCAAATCTGCTGTTTCCAACTTTATTTTCAATTGAATACTTGCAGCATTCATTACGGTTTCACCATCAATTTTTGTACTGGCTTCTCCAGATTCAACAGCTGCTGCAACCACTTTTGTAAACTCTTCTACTGTCGGTCCAACAATTGTTCCAGAAAATATTTTTGTGTTTACTTCTGCATTTTCTACAGAAAAACCATATTCCTGTGCCTGTTCAACAATTTCACGTATTTTGTTAAACATTTCCAATATATGTTCTTTTGTTTTCTCTGACGTACGTCTTTTATCATCAAGAATATCCAAAATTTCCTTTGTGTTTTTCAGATATAAGGCAGAATATACCGTTACAGTATATCCATGTTCATATAAATACTCCATTAAATCCAAAATTCCATTTGTGTGATCACTGTCATTGTGAGATATCACAATAGAAACCTGCTTAATTAAAAATTTTTTTTGCAAAAAATCTTCAACCTCTTCCGCATGCCGGCTATGACCACAGTCATATACAATCAACGATGTATCATCATATAACATAATACAATCTCCGTATCTTGTGTCTACATCTCCATCGTACTTACTTAATGCTTTAAGTTTCATGCGTTTAACTCCTTTTACATCTTACAATCCGTTTCAACAAGTTTCGTGGATGGCCATCCGCATTCATTAGCACTCACCAGTGTCATGTGCTAACAGCTTTAATGACAAAATATCATTAATTTTCTCAAATGTCAACATCTTTTTTGTATTTAAAACGATTTTTTCGTTTTTAGTATTCATTTATATAGCAATTATTATTAAATTATCATTTTAATCTTTGTCATTAAATTGACAAATTCGTTTTTTTTAAGTATTATATGTAAGATGAGGTGAACTATTATGCTAATTAAATTTTCTATAGAAAACTATTTATCTTTTAATCAGAAACAGACTTTTTCCATGGAAGCCGGAAAGACTCGAAAATATTCTGATCGAATTTACAAAGACAAACAACTAAAATTAACTAAATGTGAAGCTATTTTCGGTGCTAATGCTTCCGGAAAATCTAATCTTACAGAAGCTTTCGACTTCATTCAAACCATGGTCTTAAACGGACTGCCAAACGGATTTACTAATAAATATTTTAGACAAAATCCTTCTAATCAATCCAAACCTTCTTCTTTTGAGATTGAATTACTTCTTGATGGAAAACGTATGGTTTATGGTTTTTCCATTTTATTAAAAACCGGATCTATTCAGAGCGAATATCTCTACGAGCTTACAACAAATAATCTTCATAAGCTACTTTTTACACGTAATCTTTTGGATGCTTCCTTCGTTGTTGGAGATTATTTTCAAGATTCTAACGGAATTGAAAAGTTAGAAATGTATGGCGAAGACAGTATAGCAGATTCTGAATTACTTTTTCTTTCCATTATCAATCATGGAAAAGCCAAAATGTATGAAGATACACCGGAATTAAAAATTCTCAAAAAAGTATACTATTGGTTTGGAAAGCATTTAACAGTAAGCAATCCTAACAGTATTCTCACAGGGTATCCTTATTTTTCAAATTCAAATCTTACTGAAATTGCCAATCTTTTAAATGCATTGGGAACAGGCATATCAGACTTAAAAATTGTTGAAGTCCCTGTAGAAATCATAAAAACCAAAATACCAGATAAGTTGTTTAATAAAATTATTTCTGATTTAGAAAAAAGAAAGGCCAAAAGCAAAACAGCCCCTTCTCCCATTATGCTTCGTTCCTATAAAGAATTTTACACATTTGAACTTAATGAAGAAAATGACCTTATTATTAAAACAATAGAATTCAGTCACGAAAAAAAATCTATCTATTTTAATTTAAAAGAGGAATCTGATGGTACCGCACGCTTATTGGATTTAATAGAAATTTTACTAAAAGTTTCTGATGACCATATTTTTGTCATAGACGAAATTGATCGTTGTCTTCATCCAGCAATGACAACTCGCATTATTGAACTATTCCTTCAAATGGCCTCAGAAAGAAATACCCAGTTAATCATCACAAGTCATGAATCACGTTTATTAGCAGCTGAGATTCTTCGAAATGATGAAATCTGCTTTATTTTAAAAAATTCAGATGGTGAATCCATCCTTAATCCTTTAGAAAAATATCAACTACGCGCAGACAAAAAAGTATATGCTGCAATGTTTGATGGAACTTTAAAAAATGTTCTTCCTTTTTATAATAAAGAAAAAATACAAAATATTCTTGCACAAGACAGAATGTAAATTTCTTCAAACAACTTATGCTAAGACAATGTCCCTACATAAAACTGTAGACAAAGCTCATAGCGATGCTGTGGGCTTTTCTTATATTAAAATGGTATTGGAATCATAACACCAAACACCAAGTTTGTCTACAGTCTGGAATCTTCCACAAATTGGAGAAGAATTGCATTATTTTGTCTATGGCCATGCCACCTTATCTCTCTTCCGTATTTTTACGTAAATCGTACTTCGTGAAACACCTTCTTTTTTCAACCATGCTCAGTAAAACTGCTCTTGCTCTACGATATTTTACTCCCAAAATCTCAACTGCCGTATCTGTTGTAATGAACAATGAAGCCTTTTTCCAATACATATTTATAGATCTCCTGCACATTATCTGGCGCCTTATCTGTAGTATCTGGCACTTTATCGGCACTATCCGGTACTTTTCCTGTAGTATCCGGCACTTCATCGGCACTATCTGGCATTTTTTCGTTAATATCCGGCACTTTCCCGGAGATTTAACGACACTGTTATAGTCATTAAGATTAACAGTAATAAAAAACACATGCACACGTGCTTCATTTCTGATTATAAACATCTATAAATTTATAGTAGCATGCAGATTTTTTGTCAACAACTAAATTTTACAAATAAAAAAAGAAACGAGCACCCCGCCTAGGCAATAGCCGTACGGTAACAAACCCGTTTCTTTTCTTTGAATTTTACTCTAATCATATACTGATGTCAACAGCATTTCTGTTAATTTTTCTTTTGATCATTCAGCATCGCAACAATATTCATTGCCGGCAATAAGATAGGTGCCATTCCCGGCTGAGTTGTTATGGTAGAAATATAGCTTCTAATATATGGGAACAGAATAGCAATAGCATTTCTTTCAAGAATACTCATGTTTTCCTGCTGAGTATTGAATATTGCTCTTCCTTTTACCCAAACACATACTTTTTCATCTTGATCTGCAACTTTAGTTGTAAGAATAAGTTCAAACTTATCATCACCGATTTTATTCAGACTATGATCAACCTGAACTCCTAACTCCAGATCATCTAACGATCCATCTTTTTTTCTAAAGCTACTTTCTATAATTTCAATTTTGTCTAAAATAAGAGCACTTTCATATTTAGATCTGACTTCCATATTTTTTCTCCTAGCATGCAGTTGCGTAATCATCCATAAAATCAAACTCTGGCTTTACATTGCTTGTATTAATGTTGTTATTTGAATAATCAAAATACTTCTGAGGCGGCGTCAAAATCTGTTTTACATCTTCCTCCGTAATTGCATGCACTCCCTCTGCATCTCTTATCATAGGAGTTTTAGCGGTTTTACTCAATTCAACATTATACTTCTCGCACAATGAAAAGAACAATTCTTTATCTAACATTAAATCACCTCTTCTTCTTCATTATATATTAGCTTTGTTGATTTAATACATTCTTTTTTTGAAACACAAATTTGACGTTCATTAAATCCAAGGCCTGTAATATTCATTATTTTCTTCTGTAATTCTTTATCCTTCTTGTTTCTTCGCGTTGTATAACCTGCATAATCTTTCTGAAATGTTCTGGTAATAACAGCGATATTCTTTTTTTGCTTATAATAATCAAAGAAAAGAGCACGAAAATTTTTATCATCAAATACAGGCATATTTCCAGAACAATCTTTTTCTATTTCATCTATGCATTGGATAACCTCCGTGAAAAATGCATCCAATTGTTTATTATCATCCAAATCCAATACTTCTTCATCTGGTGCTTCTATAGTCGCCTTAAAAATCACTCTTCCAAAATCGTTATTATGAAAAGCAGCTGTTGCAGACCACCATAATGCTTTCTCATAATCGTCAAAAAAATATACTCCCTGTCCCAGCCAATGATCAGCACGATAGTTGCATTTCGCAGGATCAAATCCATTACTTTCTATACTATCTTTATGTTTTGAACAGGTTCCATGATATCCTATTTCATTCATTCTTTACTCTCTTTTGGATTTTTATCAACGTCACTTTTTAAGTAACTCAATTTCAGATTTTATTCAATACAGATATGATTATATATTTTACCACGCTCAAGCAAGCTCTGCAATCTCATTTCCATCCAATCAGCACTTTATTTTTATTAACTAAAGTGAAAAGCACCTTCCTTTTTCAGACACCCTGCATCTTAAAATCACATATTAAAGATAAAAAGGTGATGAACTATGCAGATTGAAGAAAAGAAATCAAGACTGGAAAATCTTTTTTTCAATGATACAATTGATGATGAAACGGTAGCGAACATTGAAAAAATGCTAACCAGAAAAAAAGTAGAAAAACTTCACAAGTACAAAATCTTATACAACGAAAAAAGAGATGCCTGGTACACCGCAAACCCGCAGGATTATAACAAGCGTATTCAAAGAAAAACTCTTGGTGAATTGTTGGATGCATTAAAGCCTTACTATATAGAATCCACTTCCACTTACCTGCAGGATATTTTTGAGGAATGGCTGGATTATAAAAGAACCATCACTGACAGCCCTAATACTATCTGTGCTCACAGAAAACACTGGAAAAGATTTTTTGACGGAACTGATTTCTTTCAGATTCCCTTACAGGAAATCAAGGTCTCGGATATCAATTCCTGGGCCAACCAGTTGATCAAAAAATATAATTTATCCAGTCACGCCTGGCAGACGATAAAAACCATTCCAAAACAGATGTTTGAGTATGCGAAAGACCATGGATATATTGCTACTAACCCATTTCCGGAGCTCAGGGTAACTGTTAAATTCCGTCAGGTATCCAAGCCAACTAGCGAAACTCAGGTTTACAACACCGACGAATATCATAAAATTATTGAGGATCTGTGGAAATCGTACGATAAGAAACACGAGCCGCGCTTTTTATCTATCGTTTGCAATTTTTTGATGGGATTACGTGCCGGAGAATTGTGCGCCCTTCGATGGCAAGATCTGGACATGAAGAAATGGGAAATATCGATTGTACAGGAAATGGTACATATGGATGCCACTGAACTGAGTAATCCTTATTATGATGTGTATAAGGCTTCCGGACAGATTGTTATTCTTCCTGGTCAGAAAGGCAGAAAAGGTGTGTATGTATTGCTTGATCATACCAAGACTCATACAGAACGTGTCATTCCTGTTGTACATAAAGCTCAGGAGATTTTCAAATTATTAAGAGCAAATGCTCCTGATGCAAAACCTGATGACTTCATTTTCGGATATGGAAGCAAATACCTGAACCTGCGATCAATTAACAGTATGCTGGAATATGCCTGCAAGCACATCAGTACAGATGTAAAGCGCAGCCACAAACTGAGAAAGACTTACGCAAGCCGCCTGAACGCAGCTGGTCTTCCTCTGGATCAGATTCGTGCCTGCCTTGGCCACAGCAACACCACCACCACATTAGGGTACATATACACTCCCCTGACTCCTGAGGAAAGTTTGAGTATCATGGAAAAAGCATTTGCCAACTGATTTCACCCAAATTTTCCTTGTCACAGGAAGTCACAGGTTCGAACTCAAATTAACAAGCACAAAAAAAGCCGGAAACCGTTGATTTTTCAAGGTTTCCAGCCTTTCACCGAAGCGTGCGTTAGAGGTTGCTGCGTGCCGGTGGCACGCGTTTAGCAACGACCGAAATGAAATGTAGATCGAACCCGTTCGAGTCCGA
Source organism: Blautia obeum ATCC 29174 (assembly GCF_025147765.1). Lineage (NCBI taxonomy): Bacteria > Bacillati > Bacillota > Clostridia > Lachnospirales > Lachnospiraceae > Blautia > Blautia obeum. The sequence continues at coordinate 572,705 of NZ_CP102265.1, read as the reverse complement.
CTGGACTCGAATAAAAAATGGGACAAGACTTTATGTCCTGTCCCATTTTTTTATGACGTGCGTTAGAGGATTCGAATTTTTTACACATGCATGAAAACCGCATAGAAAGGGGCATTCCGCCACCGTATCCATCTAATGTCACAACAAAGTCACAACAATTTTTACCTCTGTTATTGTAGGGCTATTTATATGTATGATATGTGATTTTTACTTTGGCATCAACTGGAAACCATTCATTTGCTGAAAATTCTGAATTTCCATTAATTGTTACCTTTTCAACTTCTCCATTTTTTGAAAAGACTCCTAGAATCAAATCTTTATCTTCTATGAGTTTAATATTTTTAAATCCCGCCGAACTTAATATATCTTTCACATCTTTGAAATTTTTGTTTTCTAAATTTTCTGCTGATGTAGACACCTGTATATCTTTATTTCTCTTATGGTCAATATTTTCTTTTTCCCCGATATAGAAGAAAACACCTAATAATACTATCATTAGAAGAACCATACCTATTACGGCTCTTGTATTGTTAGCTTCTTGTTTTGCTTGATATTCAAGCTCCATCTTTTTTCTTTTAGTTTTTTCCTCAGCTTGTTTTGTTTTTTCTCTTTCGACTTCGATAGGATCTTCTTGTTTTATTTCAACAGAATCTTCCTGTTTTATTGCGTCCTCATCTGTTTGAGTATTTTCATTTTGGGGAGCATATTTAAACAGCTCACCACGACACTCTGGATATGAAAGAATTAATGCACGTACATTATTTGCAATATACAATGGAATATTCGAATCATCATTATCACTTGTAATCCAATAACTTCCTGTTATATGTCCATAATCATTAAAATCTATTTGGAATGTCCATGTGCTTAATTTGCTTTGTGATTTCACAGTTCCATAAACAATAGGCCCATCCGTATATATACTTTCTAATCTCTTTATAGGTCTTGCTGCTTTGCATACCATTAACCCAAATTCACATTCAGATATATCATCAGAAAATTCACACGACGTAGAAGTTCTATTTTCTTCTTCGTCATTTTCAGACATATCATCTGCAAATTGACATTGAAAAGACTTACGAAATTCTTCCTCGGCTTTCTTTTTTTGTTCTTCTTTTCTGCTTTTATGTAAAATACCACCAACAATTCCTATTGTAATTATCTCCAAAAGTGCCATTTCTTCACCTTCGTATTCTAAGAATATAATAATTAAAGCATTATTTTACTGTATCTTCAATACATATTTTTCTGAATCATCTAAAAAATTATATTCTGATTTTGCATCCTCTGGTAAATAGGAAAACGAAAAAAGAGGATGTCCTATTTTGATATATATATCCGATAAATATACATCCACATATAACTCGTTGGGGATATAGCTATCATAACAAAATCTATACTCTTAAACGAATTTGCCTTGCATCTCTGTAATATATCATTAGCACATTTTCTGTTATCGTTAACCCAAATCTTGTTAATGACTACTTTTAATTGCTGTTCATGGTAATAGCCTACACTAAATACATAACTATTATATACGTCCATATCACGTCCAAATTGTAAATATAATAATATTATTAGCAATATCATAAGAATTATAAAAACTTTCCTGATTTTCTGTATATACATAATTAGCTTCCTTGTACCTGTATTTTAATACAGTGTATCATAATACATCTTATTTATAAATACAGTTGTACGTATAATTCAAGAAAAAACAGGTTAGGATTATGATATGACTGTATATATAGATTTGGAGAATCTCCTTAAAGAAAAGCAAATCAGCAAAAATAAATTATGCCTTGCTTGCAATTTGCAACGAACTCAATTAAACAATTATTGTAAAAACAAGGTATCTCGGATAGATTTATCCATTTTGGCACGTATATGCGAATTTCTCGACTGTACACCAAATGATATTTTAAAGCTCAAACCATAAGAAGCCGTTACCTATCAATATGATATGATAGGTACAGCTTCTTTCTTTTTGTACCATTATATTAAATAATTAACACTTGTGACATCAAGTCGCCAATGTGAAAGATGAAATACTGATACCATCATCATTGCCAAACGATTGTATACTACTGGCTTACCCTGTGTAATGGCTTTTTCTCTATTTTTGCCACGTAATATATACGGTTTATCATTCATGATATCCGCTAAAAACTTCTGATTTGTAATTCTATCTGCGGTATGCATTGCTTTGTATCGTAATGCAAGTTCCTTACGGCATATATATTTATAGTCTGGATCGGCTTCTAAACGCTCTTTATAATAGCAGTATGCCCGTTGTGCCTGTTCTGCTCGCAATCCATGAAGATTAATTTTATTGTTCATTTCTGTTTTTGTAAAAACTCTTTTATCTGGTGGAACTTCTGAAAAAATTTTCTTTATGGTTTCTATATCAGATGGTAAAATTCTTTGAAATTGATCTTTGCCACCCTTACCGCTATGTACATATACACAACAGTACCCGCTTTCATCAGTTCGCAAATCTCTTCCCCTTAATTTTGCAAGCTCTGCTCGCCTAAGTCCTACTACTTTCTGTACTGATATAAGACGTTCAAAACGTTCTTGTGTAACTTCTTTTTTTCCTTGTGCATTTATTTCTGTGTCTCGCCCTCTGGTTATCATATCCGCAGTTCTTTTTGGTTTGTTTATCTGCCCCATATTAACCTCTAATGCCTTACATGGCGCAGACATATATCTGTGTATCGTTGCAGGCCTATAACCTGCATTTTCAAGACTATCCTCATATTTTTGGAGTATTTCGTTTTTTCGATCTGTAAGTTGGGATGGTGTTCTGATACCATTTTGTCTGCAATACGACGCAAAATTTTTACAGTCACGTTTATATACCGTAATTGTATGGTTGTCTGTTATTCCTATTAAAGCTTTTTGACATAACATGTGCTGTATGGATTCTTTTCTCAATAATCTATAACTTCCTTTCTCCTAAATTCCTGTAACAGGCTCAAAGGAAGTTGTCAAGGTACCGCTCTGCTTGAATATTATCAACCTTGACAACTTCTTTTTCGCATGTTTATTGGTAATCAAGGGCTGTAAGCCCTCTAATGACATCAGATATGTCATTGCCGCACTGATCGGACCTATGGTTAACCGCCGCTATCCAGAGGTGTTTTTGTGACTCCTCTCTGTCATAAGATATGGAAGTTGCGGTCAGAGGTCAGTCCCCTATGTAGCCATCCTGTTTAACAACTCGGGCACTTCCATTTCTTTCAAATACATCAACTTTTAAATTTTACATTATCTGGAATTTTTCCTATAAAAGTTGACGCTAACTGGTTATTCTCTATACATCAGAGAATAACCAGTAGCTGTTTTCTCCTTTCCTCCTTAATTTTCATTTTTATATGTATGGATTGTATTTCATCTTTAATATGTCATTTCATAAATGCCGTAATAAAAATCTATGCACAGTCACTAGATTTGTAAAATAAGGCGCATTAGTTTCTTCATACAAAACATTTTTTGCTGTTTTTCAAAAAAAATTACATATTAAAAATAAAGAAAACTTAGGAGGTTTTGAATTATGATTAAAAATGTTTTTTCCGTTGCCAAAAAGGAAGCTACCAATTATTCCAATGTTGTCACATTAACTGCTAATACCGGCATTTCCCTGAATACCAGTTATCAGCAGGCTGAAAATAGCATCAAGGAAATCTTGATGTCCTGCTACAATATGTCTCCATTTGCCAACTATGACCAGCTTATTTCCGCCTATAGGGTTTATAGAGATCCCAACAGCTGGGCGGTAGGCGTCAAATGTACACCGGAATATGAGTGGTTGGAAAAACTCCCCAAGAATAACAAACCTATTTTAATTGGTGTAACCAATATTTTTGCGAACAGTGCAACTAATACATGGTGGGCTACCTATACCATAATAGATAGCGACTCGATTTTCTGTAAAATATATTGATACATATTTGTATTTCGATATCAGTATATTTTCCTATATGTTGTATGCATAACAATATATCTTTTTGATTTTTTGCTGTTTTTCAGAAAAAATTACATATTAAAGATAACCATAGAATTTGCACTTATGTTTTGTGGAAATAAACAGTATTTTTTATTCAATAAATAAAAAATACTGTCAAGAAAGGAGGAAAGAACCATAAGTAAAAAAGAATCTCCTAGCAGAACTAGGAACTATGCAACAATTGTGTACCCAGAGTCAGCGCCTGAAAATTGGAGAGAAATATTGGCTGATCTGCATATTCCTGTGTTAATTAGCCCATTGCATGATAAGGACGTTACACCTGATGGGGAAATAAAAAAGGCGCATTATCATGTGATTATTATGTATGGCGGGGTCAAAACTACTGCACAGGCAGAAGCTATTATCAAGAAAATTGGTGGTGTAGGCGTTGTACCGATAAATCATCTCCCAGCATATGCACGTTATCTTATTCATTTGGATGACCCAGACAAGGCTCAATATGATGTGCATGATGTTACTGCACTGTCTGGTGCAGATTATGATGCAATTACCTATATTCCTGCGGATGATTTAAGTTGCATTGTGGATATGTTGCAGTTTATTAATGTAAATCAGATTTCTAGTTTTTCAGTTTTTGCTGATATATGTGCATTGGAGCACAAAGAATGGTTGCGCGTACTTGCACTCAAAAAAACATCATACTTTTTTTACAGTACCTTAAATCAGCGACATGGACTGAATCACTTATTCTTGACAAGGAGGATTTATAATTATGATGTTAAATGTAACTAATTTGGAAGTAAGAGGAATCGAAGAAAAATTGTCTGGAAAAACAGGCAAGCCGTATCTTATCGTGCGCGTAGAAGATGATCATGGTGCATGGGTTAATCTTATTGACCGCGATATTTCTCGCAAGACCCTCTATGAGAAAGGACATTTCTATAATTTTGCATTGGATTTGGTAATTAGAATGAAATATACCAGTGTATCTATTATAGATGTAACACTGAATGAGTAATATGTTGAACATTGAACACTGAACTACTCAGGGGGAGTGTCGTAGTCCTCCCCCTGATGTTGCTTTTTCTTTGACTTTTTTTATACAATTTGAAAATGACACAAATAGAACTGGAAAAATCACTTCATAATGATACAATAGATATGGATACGGTAGCGGATCTTGAAAAAATGATTGAAAGAAAAAAGATCGAAAAGCTTCACCGATATAAAATTTTTTATAACGAGAAAAGAGATGCTTGGTACACGTGTCATCCATTAAATTATAAGAGACGAATTCAGAGAAAAACAAAAGAAGAATTATTAGATGCTCTGGCACCATTTTTAACAGTGGAAATCGGCAATGACATGACTCTTACAGATTTATATCCAGAATGGTTGGATTACAAGTCACAGCTTACCAACAGTCCAAATACTATAGCTGTTCATGAAAAACATTGGAATAAGTACTTCAAAGATACGTCTTTGTTTCTTAAGCCTATTTCAACGATTACGCTAAAAGACTTAAATCTGTGGGCTAATGCACTTATAAAAAAATGGGATTTATCATCAAAACAATGGCAGACTATTAAAACTATACCAAAACAGATTTTCGAATATGCGTATATGAGTGAATATATTCAACATAATTCATTTCCTGAAATCAAGATCACAGTCAAATTTCGGCAGGTTATTAAAAAGAGTGGAGAAACGCAGACATATAATTCTGAAGAATTTGAAAAAATTCTTCAAGACTTATATTCTTCATTTCAAGAAAAAGGAGAAAAGCGCTTCTTAGCTATTATCCTAAACTTTTATTTGGGGTTACGAGCAGGAGAACTTGCTGCTTTACAATGGGGTGATATTGTTGAGAATCACATTCATATCCAACGCGAGATGGTTTGTATAAATAGCAGAGATTTAGAAATTGATGCTTTTCAAGCCCAAATAAGAACAGGAGAGCTTGAATTGCTTCCAAATCCCAAAAATAATAAAAATATTTATGCTATCACAAATCATACAAAGACTCATAAGGAACGATATGTACCTATTATTTCACAAGCCGCTAATGTAATTCAAATTCTTAAAAAACTTAGTCCATGTCATAAAGCAAGTGATTATATTTTTTATGAAAATGGTAAATATATGACTTTGAGAAGTATTAACAGTATGTTGGAACGTGCTTGTGATCATATAGATATTGACACAAAAAGAAGTCACATCATCAGAAAGACATATGCAAGCCGTTTGGCTGCGTCAGGTTATCCTGTAGATGCAATACGTTCTAATTTGGGGCACAGCAACCTTGCTACTACATATGGATATCTATATAATCCGTTGACAGCTTCCGAGAGTCTGTTAATTATGGAGAAAGCATTTTCTGACTTGTCACAACAAGTCACAACAACTTTTTTATTTCCTCATAACGCAAAAACACCGGAAACCCTTTAAAACAAAGGTTTCCGGCATTCTCATAGTAGCGTGCGTTAGAGGATTCGAACCCCCGACCTTTTGGTCCGTAGCCAAACGCTCTATCCAGCTGAGCTAAACGCACATTTTATTGATTTGTGAGTACTTGTCGCTCACAACAAAATGTATTCTACTGCAAAGTAATCAAATTGTCAACACCTTTTTTTAATTTTTTTAAATTTTTCTTTTTATTCATCAATATCCATTTTACCTGATTAAATTGCTTCATTTTGATGAGGATGGTACAATATATCTATAAGGACATTCGCTGTATTTTTTTCATAAATACAGATACTATAAAAATAAAGTACAATCAGGAGAAAAAACATGTCTTTTATCAGCATATTTGATGTAATGGGGCCAAACATGATCGGACCTTCCAGCTCCCATACTGCCGGAGCTGCCCGCATCGGTTTTTTAGCCCAGAAAATGATCAATGGTCCACTAAAAGAAGTAAACTTTACTCTTTATGGCTCTTTTGCAAGGACTTTTAAAGGACACGGTACTGACCGGGCTCTGCTGGGAGGTATCATGGGATTTTCCACCGATGATATGCGCATCCGTAACTCTTTTGAAATTGCAAAAGAAAAAGGCCTTACCTTCTCATTTACTCCTAATGAATTAGAAACTGACATTCATCCTAATACTGTTGACATTCATATGGTCAATAACAACGGTCAGGAAATGACTGTCCGCGGCGAATCCCTTGGCGGCGGAAAAGTCCGCATCGTAAAGATCAACTCTGTACAGGTCGATTTCTCCGGCGAATACAGCGCTATTATCGTCATCCATCAGGATAAACCGGGTGTAGCTGCCTATATCACCAAATGTCTCAGCGATCGAAATGTAAATATTGCCTTTATGCGCCTTTTCAGAGAGTCCAAAGGCGAGATTGCCTACACGATCGTCGAATCCGATGGACGTCTTCCAGAAGATATTGGAAATACGATTCGCAAGAATCAGCATATCCACGAAGTGATGATCGTACAGATGTAGGAGGAATATGATGAGAGAATTTAAAAATGCCAAAGAACTTCTGGCTTTATGTTCAGAAAAAGATCTTCCAATCTCTGAAATTATGCGCCAGAGAGAAATTATAATTGGTGAAATGCAAGAACAGGAAGTAAACGCTCGCATGACACATGTTCTTGAGATTATGAAAGAAGCTGCTTTTTCACCAATCAAACACCCTGTAAAATCCATGGGTGGACTGATTGGCGGTGAATCAAAAAAACTCTTCCTTCATCAGGCTTCCGGCAAAGGGATCTGCGGGGAACTGCTTGAAAAAGCCATCACCTATGCTATGGCAACTCTGGAAACCAATGCTTCCATGGGGCTAATCGTGGCCTCTCCGACTGCGGGTTCTGCCGGAATCGTTCCAGGCCTTTTACTTGCCCTTCAGGAAGTTTACAACTACTCTGACAAATATATCCAAAAAGCACTTTTTAATGCTGGTGCCATTGGTTATCTTGCCATGAGAAATGCAACTGTTGCCGGTGCAGTCGGTGGCTGTCAGGCAGAGACAGGTGTTGCTGCTGCCATGGCTGCTTCTGCAACTACTGAATTACTTGGCGGAACACCCCTGCAATGTACCCACGCAGCATCTACCGTACTGATGAATATGCTTGGACTTGTCTGTGACCCGGTCGGCGGCCTTGTCGAGTATCCATGCCAGAACCGAAACGCTGCCGGAGTTGCCAATGCTCTCGTTGCTGCCGAAATGGCACTTGCCGGAATCACGCAGCTCATTCCCCTTGATGAGATGATCACAATCATGTACACTGTAGGCAAAAAACTACCTGCCGAATTACGCGAAACCGCTCTCGGCGGCTGTGCAACTGCACCGTCCGCCTGCGAAGCCTGTCATATATGCAGCTAAACCCAAAAACATACTGGAAAGTTTATCATCCTTTATGTCTTGATAAAACTTCCCGGGCTTTTTCTTCCCTCTTCTATAAAATATAAAACAGAAAAAAGGTGATAGTGTGAATTAACTTTAATTCAACCTTAAAAGCCAAAATGACTCTGCGATATTCCTTATAAAAGGATACCGAAGAGCCATTTTGTTTTTATAAAACTATTCAACTTAATTTCGTCTCAAAGCCTCGATCGGACTGAGTTTTGCAGCTTTCTTCGCCGGATAGATTCCAAAAAATACACCGACCGCACAGGAGAAAAGTGTTGCCGCCAGAATCACTGTCGGGCTGATTCCCGGTGTGATCGTCATTCCCATGCTTCCACTCATGATAGAACAGATTCCATAACCTGCAAGAATTCCAAGAATAATTCCAATCACGCCTCCCATAACTGTAAGGATTGCCGCTTCCGCAAGGAACTGTAACATAATAGAAGAGGTCTTGGCGCCAAGTGATTTACGGATTCCAATCTCACGTGTTCTTTCTGTAACAGATACCAACATAATATTCATAACACCGATTCCACCTACCAAAAGAGAAATTCCGGCAACAAATGAAATAAATGCCGTCACCATACCGAGCATTTCATTCATTGACTGCAGGACATCCTGGAAACTCTGCACATGAAAATAGTCTTCCCCTGCGCACTGATGACGTTTCTCCAAAAGATGCACGACCTGATCTGCAACGATCTGTGAATCTAGTGTTTTGTCTGCCTGAACCACTGTAATGGAATAAAATTCATCGGTTCCACCCACAAGATCATCCATGGAAGAATACGGAACATTTACCGTAACCGGCATTCCATCATAAGTATAACTTACGAATGTTCCATTTTCTTTCTGCGTAGTGACACCCATGATGCGAAAAGATTTTGAAGAATCATAACAGGTAATATCAAGGCTCATACCAACAACATCATCTGTACCAAAAAGCTGCCTGGCATCTGTATCTGAGATTACACATACATTTTTGCCCTCTTCAATCTCTGTCTCGCCAAAATAACTTCCATATTTCATATCGGAATTATTGATCATTTTGGCATCGGGACCTTCACCTGTCAGCATGATAGAAAAATTCCCCTTACCGGTCACCGTTTCACCATCGTAATTGTTTGAAACACTAACACCACCTACTGTATCGAGCTTACGGATTTCCTGTACATCATCCGGTGTGATCCATTCATCTTCCGTCATGGCATCATTACTGACATCGATAGCGATCAGCCCTGAGCCAATTCCATCGATCTCACTGTTCATCTGATTCTTCGTTCCTTCGCCTATGGAAACGATTGCAATGACCGAAGCAATGCCAATAATAATTCCCAGCATGGTAAGAAATGAACGTCCTTTATTTGCCCGGATATTCTGGACAGCCATTTTTATATATTCATATAATCCGCCCATCAGACACCTTCTTCTGCATTATCTGTCTCTGTATTTTCACCATTCACATCTCCGGATCTATCAGCAGCTTCTGCCTGCATTCCCTCTTCCAGGGAACCAAGGTCACGGATAACTTCATCACCTTCTTTAATGCCGTCAAGCACTTCTACATATTCGTCCGAACTGATTCCTGTTGTGATATCCTTTTTGGTAATAACCCCATTCTCAAGTACATAACAGAAAGAGCCCTCTTTTCCTATATTAACTACTTCAGACGGAAGTACAACTACATTGTCCGCTTCTTCCGCATGAATTGTTACTTTGGCATCCACGCCAAGGAAAATATTCTCATCCGGATTTTTAATTCGAATATCTGCAGAAATCAAAGAAGCACCTTTTTCATTCTGAGTAGCAACATGGCTGATACTCGTTACTTCACCTTCATAAATTTTTCCTGCAATGGTGATGTCCGCAGACTGACCTTCTTTCACTTTATCATAATCGTATTTCGAAACATTTACATTCACATCTACTTTATCAGTATTCTGTAAAGTAAACAATTCCATTCCCTGTGTTGCAGTTGCACCTTCAACCACAGAAACTTTTGTAACCACACCATTAAAATCAGCCTTGATTCCTTTCTTTGCTGCTTCTACAAGTTCCTGTGCAGACATCTGATCCAGTTCAGAAAGATTATTGGTAATTTCCATTTTTTCTTTTTCTTCTTCAGTCACAGCACCCGTATCTGCTTCTGCAGCCGCTTCCTTCGAGGAAAGTTCTGACTGAAGTTCTGCAAGATTATTACTTGCTTTTTCAAGTTCATTCTCCAGTGCAGTAGTATCCGCTGTCACAGCAGTATCATCCGTGCTGGAAGAAGCAGATGCAGAAACATCTGCAGACGTTCCGTCAGAAACAATGTCAGCCTCGCCAGTGAAATCAGACATTACCGGAGCAGCCGGCTTCTGCGCTTTATAATCTTCATAAGCTGTTTTTGCATTCTGATATGTAATCTGCGCTTCACTTCTCATCTGCTCTGCTATCTCAAGTGCATTTTCATTATCATCACTCTGGTCTGCAGACCACGCCTGAAAAGCCATCTGATAACTGTTCTCTGCCTGATTGTAATCCGACTGTGCCTGATTCATTTCATTGTTCAGTGTATTCAGCTGATTTTGATACGCAGGAAGGGTTTCATTCTGATATGTAGTCTGTGCCTGTGCATATTCACGCTGTATTTCCTGCTGCTGTGCCTCCTGTGCGGCAGCTGCATCTGCCTGTTTCTTTGCTGCAGCTTTAGAAGATGCTGCCTGTGCATTGGCATTTGCCTGCGAAATCCTTGCTTTCAGACTTGCAACATAATTTTCCTGAGCGGCAACCTGCTGTTTTAGACTTGCCGCATCACCTGCCGCATTCTGTTGCTTCCGAACTGCCTCATCCGATTTTTTTAAAGTATTTTTCATATCCATTTTTCCGGACTCTACATTCAGATCAGCTTTCTTCGCCTCTCTCTCCAGATCTTTCTGATCAAATTCGATCAGGCTGCTTCCTGCTTTTACAGTTTCACCTTCTTTCAACGCAGCTGTATCAACTTTGGCATTAACAGGAGAAAAATATGTTTTCTGTTCTTCACTTACTACTGTACCACTGATTTCTACCGTTTGCTGAACATTATCACGGACAGCTGATACTGTTTTCACCTGCGGAATTGCCGAATCCGCTGCATTCATACTGCCATAGATATTGACACCGGCTACTACTGCCACGATCAGAACCCCAACTCCGATCACCAGTTTCTTTCTGGACTTTTTCTTTTTCATTATGCCTCCTCCTGGTCAAAATCCGGATTAATCGTATCCGATTCTATCTTACCATCCATAATACGCACTACACGTCTTGCCTGTGCTGCAATACCATTATCATGCGTGATCAATATTACTGTTCTTCCTGTTTTATGCATTTTCTTTAAAATTGCAAGAATCTCCTTACTGGATGCAGAATCCAGGTTTCCTGTCGGCTCATCTGCAAGAATGACCGGAGGCTGTGCAGCGATCGCTCTTGCAATTGCCACACGCTGCTGCTGCCCACCGGACATCTCACTTGGCTTATGATCCATACGTTTTTCCAGGCCAACCATTTTCAGAGATTCGATAGCCAGTTCATGTCTCGTCTTACGATCAATTCCACGATAGATCAGCGGCAATTCTACATTTTCAATTGCATTCAGATTTGCAATAAGATTAAATCCCTGAAAAATAAATCCGATTTCACGGTTTCTTACCTCCGAGAGTTCATTGTCCGTCATTTCGGACACATCAGTCCCGTTCAGATAATACTTTCCCGAGGTAGGCACATCGAGACACCCAAGCATATTCATAAAAGTTGACTTGCCGGAACCTGATTGCCCGATGATTGCCACCAGTTCTCCTTTTTTTATTTCAAGGCTCACATGATCCAGGGCTCTTACTTCATTTTCGCCGGGATTATAAATCTTGCAAAGGTCTTCCACCTTGATCAGCGTATCATTCATATTCTGCATTCTCCTTTGATGTCGCTGTTTATTGTTTCTGTATTATGCTTATTTTTTTCTGGCACCAGAATCTCTGTCATGCATTTTCAAGAAACGCTTTGTATGCTTTCTTTGCCTCATAAATATCGGCTTTGCTTGTTACTTCCCACGGTGCATGCATACTCAGGACCGCCACACCACTGTCTATCACATTCATTCCGTAAAGTGCTGCGATATAAGCGATCGTTCCGCCGCCTCCCACATCTACTTTGCCAAGTTCTGCTGTCTGGAAGGCAACATTACTGTCATCAAAAATACCACGTACTTTTGCCACATACTCTGCATTGGCATCGTTAGATCCGGACTTTCCTCTTGCACCTGTAAATTTATTAAGAACGATTCCTCTTCCAAGATATGCTGCATTTTTCTTTTCGAAGCATTCTCCGTAAGCCGGATCATAGCCTGCACTTACATCAGAAGAAAGCATAAAGGAATTCTTAAGAGTTCTTCGGAGTGCCAGTCCGGAATAACATCCCATAGCTTCTAGAAGCTCTGCCACAGTATTTTCGAAGAAATTAGACTGCATGCCAGTAGCTCCTACACTTCCAATTTCTTCTTTGTCCGTCAAAAGACAGCAGCTGGTACGTTTTGGTGCTTCCATCTCAAGCATTGCCACAAAAGAAGTATATGCGCAGACACGGTCATCCTGTCCATATGCTGCGACCATACTGCGGTCAAGTCCGCAGTCACGAGCTTTGCCCGCCGGAACGATCTCCAGTTCTGCTGAAAGAAAATCCTCTTCCTCTACACCATATTTTTCTCCCAGAATCCGAAGGACATTATTTTTGACTGCTTCCTTCTTCTTCTCGTCCTTTTCCTCTTTCAGTGGTCTGCTGCCGATCAGAATGTCAAGATTCTCGCCCTCGATCACCTCTGCGGCCTTTTTCTGGAGCTGTTTACCTGCAAGGTGAATCAGAAGATCTGTGATATATACGACCGGATCATCCTCATCTTCACCAACATTCACATTTACTACTGTACCATCCTTCTTCACGATCACACCATGAATCGCCAATGGAAGTGCTACCCACTGATATTTCTTCACCCCGCCGTAATAATGGGTATCCAGATATACCAGATCCGTATCTTCATATAAAGGATTCTGTTTTACATCCAAACGTGGAGAATCAATGTGTGCTCCAAGAATATTCATTCCCTTTTCTATCGGTTCCTGTCCGATATGGAACATAGCCATGATCTTTTTCATGCCGACAGCATAGATCTTATCTCCGGCTTTGATCTGCTCACCGGATGCAAGTTTATTTTCTAATGAAACATATCCTGCTGCTTCTGCTTCTCTGGTAAGCTCCAGGACACATTCACGCTCTGTCTTACCGGCATCCAGAAATGTACGATAATTTTTTGCAAGTTTCTCCAGTTCCTTCTCATCTGCTTCCTCATAAGAAAGCCATGCATTTCTTCTTTCCATAATATATAAAACCACCTTTCGTTTGATTCTCAAAATTCTTTCAACATTATACGCCAATATTTTACGTATTTCTACATTCTTCCAGATTCTTAATAAAGATATAAGATTTGTATAAGAAATTTGGCTCTTCCTATCATTTTCTTCACAGTTTCTTTTTTATTATATCCCGAATCGCTTGCATTTCTGCATCTTCCCGCTCTATAATAATTTTGTTTTTTCAAGAATGCTTCCGGCTTCATAATTATATTGATATCCTGACTTTATAATAGTTACAGCCGGACTTTAAATGTACCTTAAACACACAGATAAATCACACTTTTTATAAAGGAGTTTTTCATGCAGCAGGCAACTGAATTAAAAAAGCAGCTTCAATCCATCCACAGAAAAAGTTATCCCGCCTACAAATCTCTGAAAGGCAGTTACCAGTTTGGGCATTATATCCTTTCCATCGATCATGTACAGGGAGATCCTTTTGCATCTCCCTCACACATCAGTGTCCATATTTCCCGCAAAGATGCCGGTTTTCCGGATGCCTACAGCAAAAACAATCTCACATGTATCACCCTTGCCGACCATCTGACGCGCCAGTTTGAACAGCAGATAAACCACTATTCCTTCCGTGCAAAAGGTTCTGGTAAAAGCGGTCTGATTTCCGTCAGCCACTGTGGACAGGAAATCCTTTCCAGAACCGCATGTGAAATCACATCCGAAGGCATCACTGCCAGATTTTTTATTGGTTTTCCTGCAAATGGCCGTACCATTAATGCACCCGAACTGGAAAAGATTCTGTTCGATTTTCTTCCTGCCTGTGTAGAAAACACTTTCTTTTACAAAAACATAAATCAGAAAGAACTGGAACAAACCATTTTTCTCGCCGAAGATCAACAGGCAATCCGGGAACAGTTGAAAGAAAAAAAACTGGTGGCATTTGTTGCAGATGGTGCTATACTCCCACGGGAAAGTGGTATTTCCTCCCGTCCGATGAAGCATTCTGTCCCGTTTATTTCTCCGGAATCGCTCCGTATAACTATGAATCTTCCGCATAAGGGAAAAATTATCGGAATGGGAATTCCACAGGGCATCACCCTGATCGTCGGCGGTGGATATCATGGCAAATCCACTCTTCTGAATGCCCTGGAACTTGGTGTATACAATCATATTGCCGGAGACGGGCGAGAATACGTGATCACGGATGCCACCGCATTAAAGCTCCGTTCCGAGGATGGACGTTCTATCAAAGACGTGGATATTTCTCTGTTTATCAATGATCTGCCAAACCAAAAAAACACCCATTGTTTTTCAACAGCGGATGCCAGTGGAAGTACGTCTCAGGCTGCCGGCATTATTGAGGGAATGGAAGCCGGAAGCAAAGTTTTTCTTCTGGATGAAGATACTTCTGCCACCAACTTTATGGTGCGGGATACGTTCATGCAGGAAATCATCTCCCGTGAAAAGGAACCGATCACTCCATTTCTCGAACGGGCACAGAAGCTGTATACAATTGCCGGAATTTCTACGCTTCTGGTTGCCGGAAGTTCCGGTGCATTTTTCCACATTGCAGACACAATTATCCAGATGGACTGCTATCGTCCTGTGGATATCACACGCAAAGTCAAAGAAATCTGTGGAAAATATCCTCTGAGTCCAGCCAAAGTTCCTGCATTTGTTATGCCTGACAGTCACAGGATCATACAAAAAAATACTCCTGTGATTCGCTCACATGGACATGGCACAGGCAAACCGGATCGTCTCAAAATAAAAGTTCATGGAAAAGCTGGATTCCTGCTTGGAAGACAGGAAGTAGACCTTCGCTACGTTGAGCAGCTCATAGATCCAGAACAGACCGCAGCCCTCGGATTGCTCCTGAAATATGCGTTGGAGCATCTGGCTGACGGGAAAAAAACTATCCCGGAGATTGTTGATTATCTTCAGAAACAGATTCATACAAAAGGCCTTATCGCCTTCGCTGATGGTTCTTACCTGCCATGTGGATATACCATCCCGAGAATCCAGGAAACCTACTCCTGTTTTAATCGATATCGCCAATAACGAAAGCAGCCGCCCTCCTGACGTTCTTGCCAGGTGGCGGCTGTTTAGTGTTCTGTTTTATTTTTTAGGGAAAGGAAAGAGTTCCGGCAACTCTCCCGGCATTGAAGTGCTACCGGATTTCTTAAAGGGGGTTTCCTTTAAGACAAGTACATCATACAATATAAATGTGAGGAGTTTTTGTCCTTTTTCTAATATATTTCTAAAATTTCTAAAATAAATATTTATATTTGTTGAATAAACTTTATTCTTCGTGATTACAATCTTCTGTCAAATATCTTTTTATGCTTTTCGCTTATCCAGCTTCCTGGAGAGCATCATGCCAAGTCCCTGCAGGATCTGCACAAGCACTACCAGAATTACAATCGTTATGATCATGATGTCTGTCTGATAGCGGTAATATCCATAACGAATAGCGATATCTCCAAGTCCGCCACCACCAACAGTTCCTGCCATAGCGGAATAACCAAGAATTGTTCCGACGGCGATTGTTACTCCGACAAGAAGAGAAGTTCTTGCTTCTGCAAGAAGAACTTTCCAGATGATCGTCGGTGTTCCTGCGCCCATGCTGACTGCTGCCTCGAGTACTCCCAGTTCCACTTCTTTCAGCGAAGATTCCACCATACGGGCAATGAACGGAGCCGCTGCAATCACAAGCGGTACGATCGTTGCACTGGAGCCATAGCTCTGTCCCACGATCAGTTTGGTAAGTGGAATCACAAGAATCAGGAGAATCAAAAACGGAATACTTCTGAAAATATTCGTGAGCACATCCAGTACTTTGTAAACAACTGCATTCGGATGAATCCCCTCTTTGTCTGTTACTGCAAGAAGAATTCCCAGCGGAAGTCCCAGCACATATCCGAAAAATGTGGATACAAGCGTCATATACAAAGTATCTCTGGTTCCTTCCAGCAGCATTGTAATTGTTGTATTATCCCACATCAGACTTCAACTCCTCTACTCCCATATTTGTATCTTTCAGATACTGAATCATCTTATCTGCAACTTCCTCGATCTCGGGAAGCTGCAGGATCATTTCACCTTCTGCTGCTCCACCAATATTCTTGGTATCAGCATACAGAATATTGACCGGCGTCCGATAGGTCAATACCAGATTGGCAATGACCGGTTCAAAAGAAGATTTATCCCGGAAAGTTACACGAACCAGACGTTTGCCTTCCATTTTCTGAATCTGCGTTCTTCCACTGAATACCAGTCGGCGTGCCGCTTCTGTCTTTGGGCTTATGAACAGTTCTTCTACTGTTCCGGATTCTACCAGTGTTCCGCTCTCCAGAACAGCTACACGATTGCAGATTTCCTGTACCACACTCATTTCATGTGTGATAACTACGACAGTGATTCCATAATCACGGTTAATCTCTTTGATCAGTTCCAGAATTGCTTTTGTTGTCTGTGGATCCAGTGCACTGGTTGCCTCGTCACAGAGCAGGATTTTCGGATCACTTGCCAGAACTCGTGCAATTGCAACACGCTGTTTCTGACCACCAGAAAGCTGTGATGGATAAGAAAGAGCTTTTTCTTCCAGTCCTACTACTTTCAGATATTCCAGGGCTTTTTTACGTGCTTCTTTCTTACTGATTCCCGCAATTTCCATCGGAAAACACACATTATCAAGAGCAGTTCTCTGCATGAGCAGATTAAAATGCTGGAAGATCATTCCTATATTCTGACGCTCCTTACGGAGTTCTTTTTCAGAAAGTTTCGTAAGATTCTTACCATTCACCCGGACAGTTCCGGATGTTGGTCTTTCCAATAGATTCAGACATCGCACCAGTGTACTTTTACCCGCTCCGGAGAGACCGATAATGCCGAAAATCTCTCCCTTTTCTATGGAAAAACTGATGTTTCTGGCCGCCTCTACCGTCCCGTTTTTTGTGGAAAAGCTTTTACAGAGGTTTTCTACCTGTATCATCGGTTCCATTTAAACTGTTCCCCCGTTCCCTTGAAATATCTGTGTTACAACTTATTCATCAATACTCCCAGCCGTATTATTCTGCAGCTTCTTCTGTAGTCTCTGTTTCTGTGTCTGTAGTAACATCTGCTGTTTCTTCTTTATCAGCATCTGCATCTGCGGAATCTTCAAAAGGTATAACTGCTCCGTCATACTTCTCATTAATAAAGTCTTTGATCTCATCGGATTTCAAAGTATCTACCAGTGCTTTGATTGCTTCACTCTCTTCATTTCCTTCTTTGACCGCGATTACATTTACATATGTTTTTGCTGCTTCAGAATCAGATGTCTCATAAGCGATAGAATCTTTAGATACGGAATATCCTGCCTGCAGAGCATAGTTTCCATTCAGCACGACAAATGCGACTTCATCCTTAACACGGGAAACCTGTGCAGCTTCCAGTTCTTCGATCTTGATATTCTTCGGATTTTCTTCAATATCTTTCACAGTTGCTTCCAGTCCGGCTCCGTCTTTCAGTGTAATCACACCGTTATCCTGGAGAAGAAGAAGTGCTCTCGCTTCGTTTGTCGTATCGTTTGGAACTGCAATGGTATCACCATCTTCCAGTTCATCCAGTGATTTCTTTGTTCCAGGATAAATTCCAAATGGTTCATAATGGATACCACCTGCATTTACCAGATGTGTTCCCTGCTCTTCATTGAAATTGTCCAGGTATGGGATATGCTGGAAATAGTTTGCATCAAAATCACCGCTTTCTACTACCAGGTTCGGCTGTACATAATCGTCAAATACAGTTACTTCAAGGTCCCAGCCTTCTTTTTCAAGGATTGGTTTTGCTTCTTCAAGGATTTCTGCATGTGGTGTAGCGGATGCTGCTACTTTAATGGTTCCTTTTTCTGCATCAGCGCTTACCAGAACGCCGTTTGCTGTGATTGCTCCGATTGCCAGTGCTGCTGCAAGTGATACTGTGATAATTTTTGTGTTTTTCATAATAAATTCCCTCTCTTTTCTCGTTCTATTTAAATTTTCTTATATTTTGTTTTATTTTTCTCTATTCAATTGTATTCTATATTCAGTTGTAAATTCGGATTACCTGTCAGATAAGCTTAAAAAGGCAATAAAAAAAACAGGAACCCATGTCGGATTTTCCTGTTCATGTAATCTACATTATATCTGATCGATACATTTATATTCACATTCTTGACATCTTATTCAGACTGCATTACTCTGATCCGCTGATGCCACAGGAAGTTTCCGATACATTAAAGCACAGTTAGACATACACATGTACATTCGCATTTCCTTATCCATCATACACATGACATTTCTCTGTTCTGCATTCTTTGTAAACATGATTCTTCCTCCTTGATAGTTTTCTCTCGGTTTTGTTTTCCTATCTTTCCGATAGGTTTAATATACTACTACTTTTTGGATATGTCAACACCTTTTTCAACTTTTTGTTTTCAGCAGTTTTTCCATGCCTGACATTACTGTGCATACGTTCACAGTAACTGCTTGACACTATTTTTCTATAATGATAGGATACTCTTAAATGGCTGGTTACCAAGTATCAGTCATACTATAGTAAACAATATGAATCAACAGATAACAGGAGAAATATATATGCAGAAAAAAGCAATCATCGCCATGAGCGGCGGAGTTGACTCCAGCGTAGCAGCCTACCTGATGGTTAAGGAGGGCTACGACTGTGCCGGTGCGACTCTGAAGCTTTATGATAATCCACAGTGCAGTTTCCCGGGACACCGTGCCTGCTGCACCCCATCTGATACTGAAGATGCCAGAAGCGTTGCCGCACGACTTGGAATGCTCTATTACGTCTTCCCAATGCATGATGAATTCCGTCACAGCGTCATTGACAAATTTGCCGATACTTATCTGCACGGTGGCACACCGAACCCGTGTATTGACTGTAACCGTTTTCTGAAATTCTCTGCCCTTCTCGACAAAGCAAGAGAACTTGGCTGTGAATACATCGCAAGCGGACACTATGCACGTCGTGAACAGGATCCGGAAACAGGACGTTTTATTCTGAAAAAGGGCCTCGATCCGACAAAAGATCAGAGCTATGTTCTCTACGCCATGACGCAGGATCAGCTGGCGCATACATTGTTTCCACTTGGCAGCTACACCAAAAAAGAGATTCGTCACATTGCCCAGAAACAGGGCTTTATCAATGCAGATAAACCGGACAGTCAGGATATCTGCTTCGTACCGGACGGAGATTATGCTTCCTTTATTGAACAGTATACCGGACAGTCTTCGGAACCCGGTGATTTCGTAGATAAAGAGGGCAACGTACTCGGCAAACACAAAGGTCAGATTCACTATACAATCGGTCAGCGCCGCGGTCTTGGAATTTCTGCACCGGAATCCCTCTATGTATGTGGCAAATCCCTGGATTCCAACAAGGTTATCCTTGGCGGCAAACAGGATCTGATGAGCACCTGCTGTTACATCAACGACATTAACCTGATTCCATGGGATCATCTGGACAAGCCGATCAAATGCAAAGTCAAGACACGCTACCGTCAGCCGGAACAGCCTGCAACTGTAGAACAGCTTGGTGATGATCTGCTCAAGATCACATTCGAAGAACCACAGAGAGCAGTTACTCCGGGACAGGCTGCTGTTCTCTATGATGGAGACATGGTTCTCGGTGGAGGAACGATTCTTCCAGAAGGACTTGCCTCTACAAAATGATATAACGCAAAACACCTCACAGGTTTTATCCTGTGAAGTGTTTTTTTCATACGCGCCTTATTATCCCATCTGTACGATTACATGATATTCTTTTTTACCATCAACCAGCGGAATCTGATTTCCGGCAATTTTTTCTCCATCCACTTCAATCCAACTGACACCTTTTTGTACACCCTCTGGTTTGTGAATCTCAATATGATATTCAGCATTTCTGAAACGACGATCCACTTTAAAATCACCAAACTTACCCGGGAGACACGGATCTACAATAAGTCCGTCATAATCCGGCTGAATTCCCAGCAATGCCTGAGACAGGTTTACAAAAGTCCATGCTGCTGTTCCTGTCAGCCAGCTGTTCTTCGCTTCCCCAAATCTCGGTGCATCTGCACCTGCAACCATCTGTGAATATACATAAGGTTCTGTTCGATGTATCTCACTGATCTCCTCAATATACGATGGACATATCTTACGATAAATTTCAAAAGCTCGGTCTCCTCTTCCGATCACAGTCTCTGCAATAGAGATCCACGGATTATTATGGCAGAAGATACCGGCATTTTCTTTGTATCCCGGTGGGTAGGAAGTAATTTCCCCAAGTTCCAGATGATATCTCGTGTATGCCGGCTGAAGAATCATGACTCCATACTTTGTTTCCAGACGCTCATGTACAGAATCCAATGCTTTTTCTGCCAGTCCCTCTTCTTTTCCAATACCTGCCATAACACAAAAGCCCTGCGGTTCAATAAAGATTTTTCCTTCCTCACACTCTTTTGATCCAACTTTTTCGGACTGCGCATCATATGCACGAAGGAACCATTCTCCATCCCATCCTGCATCCAGAACTGCCTGATACATCTCATCGACTGCTTTTTCTGCCTCTGCTGCCAGTTCTTCATGACCTGTACGTCTGCAGAGCTCTTCAAACTCTTTTCCATATTTTACAAACATACCTGCAATAAATACAGATTCCGCTACCGGTCCCTCAGACGGTCCGGTCGTCTGGAAAGATTCTCCCGGTTCACTGGAAAAACAGTTCAGATTCAGACAATCATTCCAGTCTGCCCTTCCGATCAGAGGAAGTTTATGCGGTCCAAGATGTGTTACTGTATAATGGAAAGATTTGTCCAGATGTTCAAACAGCGGAACCGCTGAACCTTTCTTACAATCAAACGGTACCTGTTCTTCAAGAATTCCATAATCTCCGGTTTCTTTGATATATGCAGCCACTGCTGCGATCAACCATAATGGATCATCATTAAATCCGCTTCCAACATCCAGATTTCCCTGTTTCGTCAATGGCTGATACTGATGATAGGCACTTCCATCCGGGAACTGTGTGGACGCGATATCAATAATCCTCTCTCTTGCACGCTCAGGAATCAGATGTACAAATCCCAGAAGATCCTGACAGGAATCACGGAATCCCATACCACGGCCTGTTCCAGACTCATAATAGGATGCAGATCTGGACATATTGAACGTAACCATACACTGGTACTGATTCCAGATATTTGCCATACGGTCGATGTGTTCATTTTCACTGGATACTGCAAAACGTGCCAGCAGATTCTCCCAGTAATCATTCAGTTTTGCAAAAGCCGCCATAGCCTTATCCATTGTATTAAAGCGTTCGATCAGGGCTTTTGCCGGTGTCTTATTGATGATTCCCGGTGCTTCCCATTTATCATCTGCCGGGTTCTCACAATATCCCAGCACAAATACAAATTCTTTTTCTTCACCTGGTACCAGTTTGATATCGATCTGATGTGCTGCGATCGGATACCATCCACTTGCTATGGAATTGCTGCATTTTTTCTTACGTACAGCTTCCGGAAAAGCATTTCCATTACCAGCGCCGAGAAAAGCATCTCTGCTTGTATCAAAATTGTGAACCGGAGTATTAACAGTAAAGAAGCTGTAATGTCTTCTTCTTTCTCTGTATTCTGTTTTATGATAAATTGTGCTTCCCTGCACTTCCACTTCGCCGATACTTAAGTTTCTCTGGAAGTTGGATCCGTCATCAACTGCATTCCACAAACAGAATTCCACATACGAAAACAGAGAGATATTTTTTTCGGAATCAGAATTATTCTTCAGCTTCAGGCAGTTAATCTCACAGGCTGCATCCGATGGTACAAATGCCAGAAGATCTGCTTCCAGTTTATTCTTAGAAGAATGGAAACGACTGTAGCCCAATCCATGGCGACATTCATATGTATCTGTCTCTGTCATGGATGGCATGGTTCCCGGGTTCCAGATCACACCATCATCATTAATGTAATAGTACTTTCCGTTAGAATCTACCGGAATATTATTGTAACGGTATCTCGTGATTCGCATCAGTTTCGCATCTTTATAAAAACTGTATCCACCACAGGTATTGGAGATCAGTGAGAAAAAGTCATTACTTCCCAGATAATTGATCCATGGCAATGGTGTATGTGGTGTAGTGATTACATATTCTTTGGCTTTGTCGTCAAAATATCCATATTTCATTGAAGGACCTCCTTGAAAGAGAAAACAATTAAATTACTAAATATTAAAATATATAAATACGGGTAAGCGATCACGAATTAAAGACTGAAAACAGATTTGCGAAAACGAATAAGTTTAGAATTTTCACAGATATAATATAGATTAGATTGGATTTCCCTCAGTATAATTCAGTTTATCCAAAAAATCAACTATATTTTTACTCGTTAAAATATTGCCCAATTGCAGTTCCTGTTTTCGCGAAACCTTAGCGAAAATTTTCGTTAAAACATAGTGCATTTTTTGTGAAATTGATAAATTATTATAAATTCTTTTTTATGCAACAGGGATAAATTATGCAAATATTACAAAAAGGTCTTGAAAATTGTCCGAAAACAATGTACGATGAGCTTGCGAAAACGATTTAGGAACAAAAAAACAGAAAAGGCTGGACATGTATATGGTATCCATGAAAGACATTGCAAAACAGTGCAACGTATCAGTTGCAAGTGTCAGCAAAGCTCTGAATGGTTATCCGGATATCAGCGAAGAAACCCGGCAGCTTATTTTAAAAACTGCATCAGAAATGGGATATCTTCCAAATTCTTCAGCAAGAGCATTAAAAACCAAACGAAGTTACAATCTTGGCGTACTCTTTGTAGACGAAGCCATGAGTGGTCTTACTCATGATTACTTCAATCATGTACTCGAAAGTTTTAAGCGAACTGCTGAATCCAAAGGATACGATATCACTTTCACCAGTGGTAATCTCTCCGGACAGCGTCTCAATTATTATGAACACTGTCGTTACAGAGGAGTCGATGGAGTTGTGATCGCCTGTATCAACTTTTTTACCGAAGAAGTTCAACGGCTGGTACAATCCGAGATTCCAGTGGTCACGATTGATCATGTATTCGATGGAAGAATTGCTGTTGTTTCCAACAACATTCAGGGAATGGAAGATCTCGTCTCCTATATTCTGAAACGGGGGCACAGAAAGATCGCCTATATTCACGGAGAAGATTCCTCCGTTACGCGAAGCCGACTCGGAAGTTTTTACAGAACTCTCCAGAAAAAACGGATTGATGTACCTGATGAATATATGCCGGTCATCCCCTATCGCGATGCGGAAGCGGCAGCGATGGCAACTTCAGAACTTCTTGATCTGAAAGATCCACCCACCTGCATTCTATATCCGGATGATTTTTCTGCTCTGGGCGGTATCAACGAGATCCATGAACGTGGGCTCCGGATACCGGACGATATCTCCATTGCAGGATATGACGGACTCACTTTTGCACGCATCCTGGAGCCCCGGCTGACAACTCTGTGTCAGGACACAGAAACAATCGGACGGCTTGCCGCACAGAAACTGATTGATCTGATTGAGAATCCCAAAACTACGATCATCGATAAGTTCACCGTAGATGGAACACTCTTCCCAGGAGCATCAGTCAGAAATCTGGCAAAATAGGAAATTAAATATGGAAAGAATATAAAACAAAAACTATTTATCACAGGGAGGTAACAACATGAAGAGAAAGATTATGGCAGTCACATTAACAGCAGCTATGCTTGCAGGTCTGGCAGCAGTTCCGGTATGGGCAGATGACACAGGTTCCGATGAAGGTAAAGTTTTAAACATTTACTGCTGGAATGAAGAATTCAAATCCCGTCTGACCGATCATTACCCGGGATACGAAGAAGTAGATGGAACCCATGGCAAGATCGGTGATGTAGATGTTGTATGGAACATCACTCCATCTGATGACAATGCATATCAGAATAACCTGGACGAAACACTTCTGAAACAGGCTGATGCATCAGCAGATGACAAGATTGATCTCTTCCTGGTAGAAGCTGACTACGCACTGAAATATGTAAATACCGATTACACAATGCCGGTAGCAGATCTCGGAATCACAGAAGACGAAGTTGCTGATCAGTATCAGTATACAAAAGATGTTATGACAGATGCTGATGGAAATCTGAAAGGTCTTTCCTGGCAGGGCTGCCCTGGAACCATGATCTACAGAAGAGATATCGCCAAAGAAGTATTCGGAACAGATGATCCGGCAGAAGTTCAGAAGAAAGTTGCTGACTGGGATACCTTCAAAGCAACAGCTGAAGAACTGAAAGAAAAAGGTTATCAGATGACCTCTACTGTAAACGACAGTTACCGTGTATTCTCCAACAACGTATCTACTCCGTGGGTAGTTGATGGAAAGATCACAGTTGATGACAACATCAAGAACTGGGTTGATATGTCCAAGGAAATGGTTGACGCAGGTGAAACTGCTACATACGAACTTTGGAGTGATGACTGGAGCAAAGGCTTCTTCAAAGACAGTAACGTATTTGCATACTTCGGACCAGCATGGTTCATCGACTTCTCTATGAGTGCTGATCAGGATGGTTCTGTTGGTAAAGACGGCGGCTGGGCTGCAACAGAAGGACCACAGGGCTTCTACTGGGGCGGAACATGGATCACAGCAGCTACAGGAACAGATAACCCGACACTGGTTGCTGATATCATGAGAACTATGACAACTAACGTTGACGTTATGAAAGAAATCGTTACAGCTGATAATGACTTCATAAACAACAAACCAGCTATGGAAGAAATGGCAGCAGACGAAAGCTACGGCGATGCTGTTCTTGGCGGACAGAACCCACTGGCAATGTTCTGTGCCGGTGCAGACAAGATCGACCTCAGCAATATGAGCATCTACGATCAGGGCTGCAACGAAGAATTCCAGAACGCTATGAAGAACTACTTTGAAGGCAACGCAACATATGATGAAGCTCTCGACCTGTTCTACAAAGCAGTTGTAGAAAAATATCCAGAACTTTCTTACTAATCAAAACAGACAGATTCTGTTGAATAATTATTGAGTAAAAAGATGTGCCTGCCTGACCATCAGGCAGGCACATCTTTCGATTATGGAGGAAGATAATGGCAAAGAATAATAACCATAAAGCGGTCAGCTATAACAAATGGGGATATATCTTCCTGATACCGTTTGTAGTAGTATATCTCATATTCCAGCTCATTCCGCTTATTAGTACAGTTTATAACAGCTTCTTTGAAAACTACAGATCTGGATTGACGCAGATTGGACCGAACTTTGTAGGCTTTGCCAATTATGTCAAACTCTTCGAGGGTGGAGAGATCTGGATCTATTTTAAAAACACTATGATCATGTGGGTTATGGGATTTGTTCCTCAGATCCTGGTCTCTCTGCTCCTTGCAGCATGGTTCTCCAATCCGAGTCTTCGACTTAAAGGTCAGAGATTTTTTAAGACCGTAATTTACCTTCCAAACCTGATCATGGCATCTGCTTTTGCAATGTTGTTCTTTACATTATTTGCAGACGGCGGCCCGATCAATGCAATGCTGATACAGGCAGGAATACTGAAACAGGCTTACTCCTTCTTCAGTCATGCCTGGAGTGCCAGAACGCTTGTTGCAGTCCTGAACTTCCTTATGTGGTTTGGTAATACGACAATCCTTCTTATGGCCGGCATGATGGGTATTGATCCATCACTTTATGAGGCAGCCGAAGTAGATGGAGCCACTGCTTCGCAGATTTTCAGAAAGATCACTCTTCCGCTTCTTCGTCCGATTCTGATCTATGTTATGATCACATCTCTGATCGGTGGTATGCAGATGTTCGATGTACCTCAGATCCTGACAAACGGAACCGGTGATCCAATGCGTTCCACTATGACACTGATCATGTATCTGAACAAGCATCTGTTCAGCAAGAACTATGGAATGGGCGGTGCATTATCCGTATTCCTGTTCATCATTACTGGCGTGCTCAGTCTGATTGTATTCCGCTTTAACAAGACGAATGACGGGAGGTGAGAAGGATGAATGAAAAAGACCAAAAAACCCAAAAAGGAATGAGCATGAAAGGTCAGCGTACTCTTGCTTATATAGTACTGATCATTATCTCCTTCTTCTGCCTGTTCTGGTTTTATGTACTGTTTATCAATGCGACCAGATCAAACGGTGCACTGAAAAAAGGTTTCACAGCGATCCCTGGTGGATTTCTTATCAAAAACTGGAAGAGCCTGCTTGCCGGAACACTTCCGGTATGGAATGGTATGTTCAACAGTATTTTCATTGCTACCTGTTCTGCTGTTTTATGTACCTATTTCTCCACCATGACTGCATATGCCATCCACGCATATGATTTTAAAGGCAAAAAATTTATGTTCACTTTTATCCTTGCAGTCATGATGATTCCTACGCAGGTAACTGCACTCGGTTTCCTGCAGCTGCTTGGTAAGATGCATCTGGACGATTCCTTTATTCCACTGATCGTTCCGAGTATCGCAGCTCCGGTTACTTTCTTCTATATGAAACAGTATATGGAAAGCAACCTTCCTCTGGAACTTGTAGAAGCGGCTCGTATTGACGGTTCCGGTGAATTCAAAACCTTTAATCGAATCGTGTTCCCGCTTATGAAACCGGCCATCGCAGTTCAGGCCATCTTCACATTCGTACAGAGCTGGAATAACTATTTTATCCCTGCACTGGTACTTCATTCGGACAAGAAGAAAACACTTCCGGTACTGATTGCACAGCTTCGTAGCGCAGACTTCCTGAAGTTCGATATGGGACAGGTTTATGTAATGATTGCATTCTCCATTTTCCCGGTTATCATCGTTTACATCCTTCTTTCCAAATTTATCGTAGAAGGTGTTTCTGCAGGTGCTGTCAAAGGTTAAACACCTATTGCTGACATGTTTTTGGACACGTTAACTATAGTGTCTATTGCACACAAAAATACTTTGTGTTTAAATGAGAAGTAGATAAAATACAGACGGTCAATGTATTTTTTCCGTCTGTATTTTTTGTATATTCTTATATATTGAAGGGATGACAAATGACAGCAAAAACTTCTCGTATTATTATAAAAACATTCGTTAGAACTGCCTTAAAAGATGCTGATGAATCACCAGAACGTTGTACCAGAAATCTTGTGGATATGGCTCTTCATTTTTCCAAGGGGCGTTTTCAGCAGGAGTTTTTTGAAATGGCAAGAACTATGCTGAATAACGACAACAGTCCCTACTATCCACTTATAGAAGATACTCTCCGACATATGGACAAGGAAAAACTGATCGAATTTGGCATGAATCTTGGATATAACGGCTGCACACAGGGGGCACATATCGTCCGTAAGATCAAGCGAACCGAAAATATCAATGTCCCGTGGCTTTTTTTCTTAAATATTGATTCTTCCTACGCAGATCTGCACTCCCGTTATCAGGCCATCTTTGATCAGGGTAAAGAACTTGGAATCTATGTTTATTGTCTTTACACTGATGGAGATCCGGAAAAACTTCTTCCTCTTATAGAGCATAATCCGGACTGTGCTATGATTCTGTTATGTAATTCTGCCGCTGTAACAGAAGACTTTGCAAAAGCTGCAGAATCTCTGAATAATATGCTGATCGGAGTTGCATATGATGACAATACAGATACTGCCTGCCTTGTACTACGAGATCACCGTCTTCTGTATTCCATCTATCGGATGTATACAGATACTGAAAGCGATGAGATCCTGTCCGGTTCCTATGCCCGCTTCGCTGAAGAAATGCATTGCCCGTTTGTCGCAGTCCTTGCCGATCCCGGTTGCAGCGCATCCGTCAGAGAAAATGTCTACAAGGCAGTGGTTGGTGCCCGTGTTGCCCAGAAATACCGTACCATTCCTATTGATCTGTTTTATGATATCGAACGGATTGGAAATATTATTTCACCACCTTCAAGCATAATTGGTTTTAAACCAGATGGAAGCATCTACAATATTGGCAGCGATGGAAATCCTCTGGAGCACAATATTTTTAATGAATCTCTCAGAGATATCCTGAAGGAATCATTCTCGATAGATCAGGAATCATAAGAAAAAAGCAGTCTCACAAAAGATTACCATGATATTTTCCGGTAAATCCTGTGAAACTGCTTTTTATTATTCGTTCTCCATTCTTTCCTGCGTTATTGCAACAACCTTGATGCAGGATTTCATCATATTCACAAATTCTTTTGGCGGCATCGGTTCTTTCTGCGAGATCCATCGGCCAAATGCACAGATTACTGCATCACAGAAAAAATTCACATAAAATTCCGCATCTGTTTTTTCTCCAAGAATTTCACGGATATCTTCTTCCATAAGGGGACTCACAATATCCCTGAAATGATTAATAAAAGAATTCTGATCTTCTACTTTCATTACCTTCCTGTAAAAATCTTTATTTTCATAAAAATAATCACAAAGATGAAGTACACTGTCCCATCCGATCAGATTTTCTCCAATCTGCACATGACTCAGATATTCCACATCATAAATCCAGTTCACCAGATCAAATTTGTCTTTGAAATGATAATAGAAACTTTTTCGGTTCATATTACATTTTGCACAGATATCTGAAACAGTAATCTTTGCAAAAGGTGTCGTTTCCATCAATTCCTTCAGTGCTGATGCAAGTGCACTTTTTGTAATATTGGAATCAGCCAACTTCCTTTCCTCCCCTTTTATCTATCCACTATCAATTAAGTCAGGTTACATATCTGCTGCAAACAATGCCGCTCCCAGTGCACCGCAAAGCTGAGATTTTGGACTGATCACCAGACTGGTGCCAAGTCTTTCTTCAAGAGTCTTTACAAGACCTTTGTTCTGCGCTACACCACCAGTCATCATATATGCTTCCTCTCCACCCACACGTTTAACCAGAGATGCAGTTTTGGCCGCAACTGCTTTATTCAATCCATGTACGATATCATCTGTATGTTTATTCTGAGCAATCAGCGAAACCACCTCTGATTCTGCAAAAACCGTACACATACTGGAAATTGTAATGTCTTCCTGATAGGAAAGTCCCACCTGGCTCAGTTCATCCAAGCTCATTTCCATTGTCTTCGCCATCATCTCCAGGAATCTTCCTGTACCTGCCGCACATTTATCATTCATAACAAAATTCTTCACAGATCCATCTTCGTTCAGTCGAATCACTTTGCTGTCCTGACCTCCGATGTCCACAACTGTACGTACACGCGGATCCAGAAAATGAGCACCCCTTGCATGACACGTAATCTCTGTGATACTCTTATCTCCATCAGAGATTGCAGTTCTTCCATAACCGGTAGTTACCACTGCATCCAGATCCTCTCGATTTAACTTTGCCTGTTTCAGTGCTTCCTCAAGCGCTCGCTCCGCACCATTGGCTGCCCCTGCCCCTGTTGGCATGATCACGCTGGAAATGATTTCTCTGTTTTTATCCAGGATCACCACATCTGTACTTGTTGATCCACTATCGATCCCGGCATAGTATCCTTTTCCCATGACTTTCTCCTTTTTTGTCTCATCCTGAATCCCAAGGCTTTCTGCAAATGCCTCCAGCCTGGTACTCAACTGTCCACTGCTCTGCAGTGTAAAATCCGACTCAATCTTGAGCAATGGAACATCTGTATGTCCCTTAATATCTGCATATTCAAAACTGTAAAAATCACAGAATTTAACCGTATGATAAATGATTCCTTTCAGGCTTGGATCCTGATACAATACTTTACGACCTGCATGATCCATCATTCGCATACACGGTATCTGGTGAAGCAGTTCTCCTGCATACCATTCCATCAGTGTGTCAAAATCCATTTCCTCTGTCGGTAAATTTTCACCAACAGAACGATTATATACACAGGTCTCATTCACAACAGGAAAAGGCATGGCAGCCTCTGTCATTTGAAATAATTCCTGTCCCATACGTGCGCCCAAAACAGCAAGATGAGGCTTTTGTATTCTCTCTTTCGGCTGAAATGCTTCAAGAAAAACCTTCTTATCAAAAGATTTTTCTTTATATGCCCCATAAGTCTCTGCAAGTTCCTTTAACTGGGCTGCAGTACGCTCCCGACTGCATTCTATATCACAGTGAAGCATATCGATCATATACAGAAAATCCATCTGTCCGCTATCTTTTAGTATATCATAAACACTACGAATTGTATCGCAGCAATTTACAAGTACCAGTTCTTTAATATTTCCCGCCAGTACTTCTTCCAGAACCGATTTGCCAAATCCACAGATATTAGGATGTGCCACCTGCTCTGCCCTGTCAAAACTTTCCGGCATTTCATTCAATATTTCACAGTCTCCACCCAGCGCCCTCAGAAGTTCTACTGGTGTATACTTACATACATAATATGTCTTACTCATGATCAAAATCCCCCAGCATTTCCAGGAAGGCTCCCAATCTGGTCGATGTCTGGCCTTCTCCTCCATGACTACGGTCACAACCATCCCCATCCAGGATCAGCATAGGTATACCAGCTTCCTCAAATCGCTTTTTGGCAATTCTTGAACCGCCAAGGGTATGTTTGCAACCCCAGTGATTAAACCAGACTGCACCATCTGCGCCTGCCTGTTTCGCATGATGGATACCTGCCTCAATTCGACGTGAGATTGGTCCATTAAGCGCATGATATACCAGTCGCATCGCCATTTCTTCGTATGGGTCTTCAGAATGAACGGACAGATCCGCAACCTGAGACAGTTCACACCCTACGATCTGTGCACTGTCATTCAGAAGGAGCGCTTCTTTCACTGCATCAGACCAAAATGGAATGGTATGCATCCAGTAAATGTGTTTTCCTTTTTTAGGCGGTGCATTCTTTATATCTTTAAGTAATTTCTCTGTATATAACTTTTCTTCTTCCGTACCAAGAAGGATGTTATTGGTCATCCCACTATACAGTGGCGATACCAAATCAGAAGGAATAAAACGATCTGCCCTTGCACTTTGAAATTTTTCGAATTCTTCCAGTGTTTCCCGACCTCTCGCAACTCTCTCAGCCAGCAGATCTTCATCAATTAATCTACCTGTCGTTTGTTCAAGAAATCTCTTTAAAGCCCTCAGCTGTGCCGCTACATAAGCTACATTTGACGCTGTCTGTCTGGATGGCACATCAATCGAAAAGACCGGCACATGATAAAATTCTGCCAATCTGTGAAAAGTAAGAAGATTTGCATCGCATGCAAGGTTCGTATATACAATGCATTTCGGTTTTGGCAGAAGCCCTTTCTCTGCTGCTCCAATAAACGTTTTGTGATAACTGCAGAGAGTCTCTGAAAGCCCTGAGTCTTCTGCATTCTGAAGAAATGCACGCTCTGCCTGAGATGCAGTCAGATAACAAGAAAAGCTTTCCACATTATATGGATATAATCCTGCCTCCTGTATCAGCTCACATGGAGTGAATACACTTACCAAAACAGAACTTTCCGGATGTTTTAATGGCTGCAGCATGACATTCATCATTAACTTTGCAAGATATTGATCTGATGGATTCATTCGCTTCGATGGTGCCACGGTAAATTTCAGGTTTTCTGCCTCCCAGCCTGTTTTCAGAAGCCAACGTGCTCTTTCCGGGTGTCCCTCACACCATTTTTCCACATAATTTCCAAATGTCTTTATTACGTCCAATTTTGGTCTGACCGCCTTTCGATGTCTTTCATCACAGTATATAGCAAAATATTACGGAATACAAGAAAAAAAGTCTGAAGTTGTTAACAAATTATCATTCTTAAATTCTCACATTTTTCACATTTTTACCAAAACAAAAAGTCCCAAACCCTGCAAAAACAAGAGTTTGAGACTTTCTAATCGTGCCGCAGACCGGAATCGAACCGTTTTAAGCAATCACAAATACTGATAGAAAGGGGCTTTGAGGACTTCATCACGGTTGCGGTGTTCAAAAAGTGTTCAAACGTTTGTCGCATACAAACTAAAAAGTTGTTACTTTCTGCATAGTGTATTTCCTAAAATGATAATTACTACGACATCAACCAAAATAATCCCCAATGCAATATATACAAAAAATGCAGGCAAAATATTTTCAAGCAAGCCCATTGTCAATGCAAGAATTGCTATAATAGACATTCCAATTCCTATTGTTCTGCATAACTTCTTTTCATCATATTTTTCCTTTTCTTCTTTTGAAGCCGTATTATATCCGGAAATAAACCAACTCCCGTGTCCAGAAAGTAAAATAATAGAAAATACAGCAAATATCACAAAGACAATCCACACTATCCAATCAGGACCTGTTGCTAAATCTACTAATTTCATTTATAAGCACCTCCTTAAATACCGATTTGTCTGTTTCATGTTATACACAGTATAATTCCATTTTATAAAATATTCAATTAAAAAGGTATGCGAATATTTTTTATTTCCGCATACCCATTTATCACTTTATTCTTTTACATATCGAATTAACTCACCAATTTCACATTCAAAATAGTTGCATAGTTTACAGATTAAATTTGCGTCCAGTCTTTGAAATTCATTTCTGCAATATCTATTGAAATTTGACCTTGGGATATCGAGTTCCTTACAAATCATATTCTTACTGATACCTTTTTCTTGTAACAGTTCTTCTATTCTTAATTCTAAATGTCCATAATTCATGTTCCGCACCTCTACATAAAGTATATTTATTAAATCTTTATGTAGTAATTCACTATATAGTGAGGTACTATACAGTCAGTCCCTTGTTAATAACACAAAAGAGGTATGTACATGAAAAAGAAAATCATAGCAACAATCACAATGCTCTGTTTACTGACCGTTCTCTATAATTATCTCAGACTGCCGGACTATCATATTACTAACAGCATATCCTTTAGCAGTGCAGATACCAGAGATACTGAATTGACTGTAATTGTTTACAAATGTTGGAAAATTGATGGATTAATCAAAGACATTGAAAATGAACATAACAAAATCAATGGTACGCCTACCACCTTGGAAATCAAGCTCTATTATCCAACTTATTACTTGCACAATAATAGCAAACCATTCCGAACTACAACCATTGAATATAATAAAAAAGAATAGCACTCTATTACTGCTTTTGAAGTAGTATCGGCTATTCCCTCTCCTTATATTCTTTTGTTCGTATTTTCGCAAACTAACGTTCCGCAAGGATGCCCAGTGCGACGGTTCCTAACAGGGCGGCGGGTCGACTGGGCAAGTGGTCGGCTGAGAAGCATTTTCTACTCAACGACATATTTAACGTTTGATTCTCTCCGTCCCTCATATTTCTCCTGTGCCAACAGTTTATCAAGAAATTCTGACACTTCTTCCATGTCTTCACTGTCTATCAAATCCAGTTTTATCAATACATCAAGGTCTGTCTGATTCTTCGGTTGTATTGAGATCGGCTGAGATGTATCCACAACCACTTTCAACTGTTTTGTCTTATTTGCTGTTTCAATATCCGTAGTTAATCCCATAACGTGGCTTTTACTCACGCCGAATATCTGTGATAATTTTTCCCATATAGATTCATCTCTCGGTGTTCCGTTTCCATTTTCATAGTTCGTAAGCATACTTTGTGAAATGCCTAATTCTTTTGCAAGTTCCGCAACGGTTATATTCTTTTCTTTCCGCAATTCTTTTATTTTATTCATAGCAAACCTCCTTTATAAGCACATTATATTTCATCAAATTTTCTCTGTCAATCTTTTTATCGGATATTCAGATATTTTCTATTGACATTCTGCAATGCTTGTTTTATCATAAGATTATCTTAATATCTGATAATCAGATATCTATAAGGAGGTGAAACGATGATTAGAGGAAATGACTTTATTTTAAATCCAGACAAACTGCAAGAGGAATTTCAGTTAGTAGAAGTTTCTGACTGGGTAGACTTTTCTACAAAAGAAAAATTAGGATTCTACTATACAGTTCTTCTTCCAAAATTAAAGTTTGAAAAAGTCAAAGTAGGCATTAAAGCTAACACAGCGATTGTTACCAACGAAGAACTTGAACAAAAAGGGCAGATTCCAGTCTCATTTGATGGATTACATACTTGGGCTAGTCTCTATAATGGACGTCTTTCTGTCAAAGCAGAAGCTTCCAATATCAGAAAAGTGGGAATGAAATAATTTCCCTACTATGTCAGCCAGTCAGTGCCGGACAACGTCATAGGTGCTGAACTGGCTGACCTCTATACTTGATATATAAAACAACATCTTCCGAAAACAATCGGAACATTCATTACAAAAATTGGGATATGAGGTGAGATTCGTGAGCAAAACAAAAGAGTGTTTTGCATACAATACGAAAATCATTGAAACTCCTACTACAAAAGAAGTATATATTTACGAAAACCCTATTTTTATTCACTCGAAAGAAAAGGCAGATTTAACAGACACAAGTAACCGAAAAAAATTTGATGAAATGTCAGCTCATAAGCAATATGACAGTTTAAAACGCAAGCAGAAGCATTACGAACAGGCTCGTTGGGATATTGCCCGTATTGTTGACTGCAACTTTGATAACAAAACAAAATTTGTAACGCTGACATTTAAAGAAAACATTCAGGAAATCCTGATAACTAACCGAGAATTTAAGTATTTTATCCAGCGATTAAATTATTATTTGTACCATACCAAAACCCAGTTATTAAAATACCTTGCAACGTGGGAGAAACAGAAGCGTGGAGCAATCCATTATCATGTTATTTTCTTTGATTTTCTGTATATAGCAAAAGAAAAATTACAGAATTTATGGTCACATGGATTTATTAAAATCAATCGCATTGATGTAGACAGCAAAGAAAACAGAGGTCGTTATCTTAGCAAGTATTTTGGAAAAGACCTTGATTTGAAAGAACATAAGAAAAAAGCCTTTTTTAAATCTCAAAATCTGAAAGTTCCACACGAAACAAAAGTCATGCTGACCGAAGACATTTTACATGACTTACAAAAAGAAAATATCGTCTTTCAGAAAGAATACACAAGGCAAATTTAC
Source organism: Blautia obeum ATCC 29174 (assembly GCF_025147765.1). Lineage (NCBI taxonomy): Bacteria > Bacillati > Bacillota > Clostridia > Lachnospirales > Lachnospiraceae > Blautia > Blautia obeum. The sequence continues at coordinate 536,969 of NZ_CP102265.1, read as the reverse complement.
GATACCAACGCTTTCTTATCTACTGGTTCATGCTTAAAGGACAGCAGTGTTATCTACATCAAAATAAAAAAAGAAAATCCTTGCGTAAAGGGGGAATCTTATGGATAATCCCGTTACGTTTTCAGATATAACATTATTGAATACGTTAGCCACCTGTGCTAACATGACCACAGATGAAGTCTTCAAAGATTTTAAAATTATGGCAAATAAAAAAATCTTGAAGAATCACAAATATGAAATTTATTACTCGGAATCAGAAAAAAGCTGGCGTACTTATTTACCCGATGAAACCAAACCTAACAAACGCCGTCCTGTTAAGAGGAAGAGTAAAGAGAACCTTGAAAAAGAAATCATCAGATTTTATATCGAAAAGCAGAAAGCTGAAAACCGTCAGAATGTCACACTAGAAGAATTATATGCTGAATGGCTTTTGTATAAAAGAGATTATACTTCCGTAAAAGCAAAAACAATTCAAGAATATGTATCTGAATGGAATAGATTTTTCAAAGATACAGAACTTGTTAAAATGAAGATAGGCGAAATCAAACCAATCACGCTTATCCGCTTTTTCAGAGAAGCTACAAAAGACCGACAGTTCACGCACAAGCGAGTCAGTAATGCCCGTTCTGTTTTGAATGGAATAATGAGTTATGCGATCGAAGAAGAAATTATATCACATAATCCTGTCTCTGATGTGAATTTCAAACAGTTTACCTATAAGCCAGTAGAAGTACAAAGTGACAATGTATTTTCCCGTGATGATACGCATAAGTTATTAAATTATCTTCGGTGTATCATAGAGCCATATTCTCTTGCAATACAGTTATCTTTCTATCTGTTTATCCGTGTTGGAGAAACAAAAGCTATCCGTTGGGAAGATATTGACTACAATAACAGGCTTGTATATTTTCACAGACAGGCGACCTGTGAACGTACATTGAATGATGATTTAACATTCTCAAGCCGAAAAGTAAAAGTAGTAAATCAAATGAAAGGAAATACTTCTCATGGATTCCGTAAACAGTTCCTTACAGACGAAGCACTTAAAATTCTTCACAAAGCAAAGGAATTAAATCCAAATGGAATATATGTCTTTGAACCCAACGGCGAGATTATGACAACAGACAGCTTTAATCGCCGTTTGAAGAAATATTGCAAAGAAGCCGGTGTTCCTTATCATTCCAGTCATAAAATCCGCTTTTACAATGCTTCAACAGCTTTTGACGGAAATAATCTTACAACCCTTAGTTATTTAATGGGACATAGTGAGACAGCTACAACATTGCATTACTTGCGGAATGTCAATAAGCGGAAGAATGACAGGCTTGCTTTTCAGAATCTTGGTATTTCATCATAAAGTGTTCAAAGGTGTTCAAACATTTTAAAACAAAAAAATAAGAGAAACGCTGTAAATTCAACGTTTCTCCCATTTTTAACTAATGCCGCAGACCGGAATCGAACCGGTACGGGTATCACTACCCACGGGATTTTAAGTCCCGGGCGTCTGCCAGTTCCGCCACTGCGGCATATTAAATTGAAAAAATGGGGCCTATAGGGCTCGAACCTATGACCCTCTGCTTGTAAGGCAGATGCTCTCCCAGCTGAGCTAAGACCCCATAAACGACCCAGATGAGACTCGAACTCACGACCTCCGCCGTGACAGGGCGGCACTCTAACCAACTGAGCCACTGGGCCAAAAAATAATGAAATGGACCTTCGGGGACTCGAACCCAGGACCGACCGGTTATGAGCCGGTTGCTCTAACCAACTGAGCTAAAGGTCCAAAAAGCCGATGATCGGACTCGAACCGATAACCTGCTGATTACAAATCAGCTGCTCTGCCAATTGAGCCACATCGGCATATAACTAACTTAGATGTATTATACACCAAATGTCGTAATCAAGCCATACCAAAAATCACATTTTTTATTTTTTAATGACTCCAAGGGGATTTGAACCCCTGTTACCGCCGTGAAAGGGCGGTGTCTTAACCGCTTGACCATGGAGCCAGGTATAAAAAACTCCCCCTGTTGGACTCGAACCAACGACACTGCGGTTAACAGCCGCATGCTCTACCGACTGAGCTAAGGAGGATTATTAGAAAGTGTATCACACCTTCAAAACTACATACATGTTGACAACCAACCGAATCAATTATGACCATGCTTTCTTGGTCAAGCCCTCACCCTATTAGTAGCAGTCAGCTCCATGTGTTACCACACTTCCACCTCTGCCCTATCGACCTCGTCGTCTTCAAGGGGGTTTACTCCTTTCGGATGGGATATCTCATCTTGAGGGGGGCTTCACGCTTAGATGCCTTCAGCGTTTATCCCTTCCGGGCTTGGCTACCCGGCTATAGACTTGGCAGTCTAACCGGTGCACCAGCGGCCCGTCCATCCCGGTCCTCTCGTACTAAGGACAGCTCCTCTCAGATATCCTACGCCCACGCCGGATAGGGACCGAACTGTCTCACGACGTTCTGAACCCAGCTCGCGTACCGCTTTAATGGGCGAACAGCCCAACCCTTGGGACCTACTACAGCCCCAGGATGCGATGAGCCGACATCGAGGTGCCAAACCACTCCGTCGATGTGAACTCTTGGGAGTGATAAGCCTGTTATCCCCAGGGTAGCTTTTATCCGTTGAGCGATGGCATTCCCACTTAATACCACCGGATCACTAAGCCCTACTTTCGTACCTGCTCCACCCGTCGGTGTCGCAGTCAAGCTCCCTTCTGCCTTTGCACTCTTTGGATGGTTTCCGTCCATCCTGAGGGAACCTTTGGGCGCCTCCGATACCCTTTCGGAGGCGACCGCCCCAGTCAAACTCCCCGTCTGGCATTGTCCCACCGCCGGGTCACGGCGGCTGGTTAGAAACCCAATACTGCAAGGGTGGTATCCCAACAGCGGCTCCTCGGCAACTGGCGTTACCGATTCTCAGCCTCCCACCTATCCTGTACATGCAGTACCGGATCCCAGTACCAAACTGGAGTAAAGCTCCATGGGGTCTTTCCGTCCTGGCGCAGGTAACCAGCATCTTCACTGGTACTTCAATTTCACCGGATGCATTGTCGAGACAGCGCTCAAATCATTACGCCTTTCGTGCGGGTCGGAACTTACCCGACAAGGAATTTCGCTACCTTAGGACCGTTATAGTTACGGCCGCCGTTTACTGGGGCTTAAATTCAAAGCTTCGCTTGCGCTAACCTCTCCTCTTAACCTTCCAGCACCGGGCAGGCGTCAGCCCATATACCTCACCTTTCGGTTTCGCATAGACCTGTGTTTTTGCTAAACAGTTGCTTGAGCCTATTCTCTGCGGCCTGCTCTCGCAGGCACCCCTTCTCCCGAAGTTACGGGGTCATTTTGCCGAGTTCCTTGACAATGCTTCTTCCGCCGGCCTTAGGATTCTCTCCTCATCCACCTGTGTCGGTTTACGGTACGGGTATGGTATGAACAATAGCGGCTTTTCTTGACGCACAGCTCACGGACTTCATTACTAAACTTCACTCCGCATCACGTCTTCCCATTGCCGCACGGTTTTTCCAATGCGGCTGGTACCTCGCTTGCACCGGGATCCCATTCCCGGCTTCCGCTCTCTGCACGTGTCCCCACAGTTCTGTCATATCATAGTACAGGAATCTCCACCTGTTGTCCATCGGCTACGACTCTCGTCCTCACCTTAGGCCCCGACTTACCCAGGGCAGATCAGCTTTACCCTGGAAACCTTGGATATTCGGCCTAGAGGATTCTCACCTCTATCTCGCTACTCATTCCGGCATTCTCTCTTCCATGCAGTCCACAGCTCCTTACGGTACTGCTTCGTCCCGCATGCAATGCTCCTCTACCGATCCTTTCGGATCCCTTAGTTTCGGTGGTGCGTTTCAGCCCCGGACATTTTCGGCGCAGGACCTCTCGACCAGTGAGCTATTACGCACTCTTTGAATGAATGGCTGCTTCTGAGCCAACATCCTGGTTGTCTTCGAAATCCCACATCCTTTTCCACTTAACGCACACTTTGGGACCTTAACTGAAGGTCTGGGCTCTTTCCCTTTTGACTGCCCAACTTATCTCGTGCAGTCTGACTCCTGGTAAGCAATTACACGGCATTCGGAGTTTGATATTCTTCGGTAGGCTTTGACGCCCCCTAGGAAATTCAGTGCTCTACCTCCGCAAATCTCTACCAAGGCTAGCCCTAAAGCTATTTCGAGGAGAACCAGCTATCTCCGGGTTCGATTGGAATTTCTCCCCTATCCACACCTCATCCCCACCCTTTTCAACGGATGTGGGTTCGGTCCTCCACTGCCTCTTACGGCAGCTTCAACCTGGACATGGATAGATCACCCGGTTTCGGGTCTGCCCCCACTGACTCTGGCCCTCTTAAGACTTGGTTTCCCTACGGCTCCGCACCTCCGGTGCTTAACCTTGCCAGTGAGCGCAACTCGCCGGACCGTTCTACAAAAAGTACGCGGTC